>DAIDBD010000095.1 GCA_027310305.1 Herminiimonas sp. | reverse complement strand
AGCGGCTCCTGATGATAGCGCTTGCCTCTCGCCCTGCGTTGATCGACCAACTCCGAAAATAGTCCCCCAAGAAGCATCTCGCACCACCATCACAATTCAAAAAGTTACGTTAACACAAATCTTGAAAAGTTAACAGCCCTGTATTCGGCGACAACGCGGCTGACATCCGTATTCTATGCACACTTCCCGAAAATCATTGAAAAACATGCGCATATATTGGTATTCCTTAACCTGCGCCCTATAAAAGATTCAATCGCGAATTTTCACCGGCAGCCGCAATCCGGCGCAACATGCTTGCCGCAGGGGCTGCATCAAGACAATCGATCACGATTCTTTCCGGCATCGAACGCAGCCAGGTCAGTTGCCGCTTCGCCAGTTGGCGGGTGGCGGCGATGCCTTTTTCACGCAGGGTTTGCCGGCCATAGGCGCCGTCCAGAAATTCCCATACTTGCCGGTAGCCGACGCAGCGCATCGACGGCAAGCCGAGATGCAAATCGCCGCGCGCGCGCAACGCCGCCACTTCATCGATCAATCCGCCGGTTGCACTGTCGAGCATCGCGTCGAAGCGTGCGGCGATGCGTGCATGCAGCACGCTGCGGTCGGACGGTTCCAGCGCAATCGGCAATAGATCAAAAGGCAAATCGATTCTGGGTGCCTTGGCCAGCAGTTGCGACATCGGCTGGCCGGTCAGTGCAATGACTTCCAATGCGCGCTGTATGCGTTGCGCGTCGTTCGGCTTCAGACGCGCGGCGGTGGCCGGGTCGAGCAGCGCCAGCCGGGCATGCATCGCGGGCGAGCCGATTTGCGCTGCTTCGTCGTCCAGTTGCGCGCGCAGCGATGCATCGGCTTGCGGCAATGCATCGAGCCCGTCCCGCAGCGCTTTGAAATACAGCATGGTGCCGCCGACCAGCAGCGGCAGCTTGCCTCGTGCGGTAATGTCCGCCGCCAGCCGCAGCGCATCGACGCGAAACTGCATCACCGAATAGGCTTCGCTCGGGTCGATGATGTCGATCAGGTGATGCGGCACGGCGGCGCGTTCGGCAACCGACGGTTTTGCGGTGCCGATATTCATGTCGCGGTACACCAGCGCCGAATCGACCGAAACGATTTCGGACGGAATGCGGCGCGCGATTTCCAGCGCGGCGGCGGTCTTGCCGGATGCGGTCGGCCCCATGATGGCAACCGCCAGCGGTTTTTTTGCCGTTGCGCTCACGCCGGTTTTGCCAATGCAGACGGGATCATGCGCGCCGCGCAGAAAATCAGCGCGCCGAGCACGCAGGCAATGATTGCCAGCGGGTACAGCGTGCCGTTGTACGTCGCCCCGACGATGGTGCCGACGATAAACGCCACGGCCATGTACAGCGCGCCCATCAATCCCGCGGCAGTGCCGGCCTGTTTGGGAAAGGGCGACACCGAACCGGATTGCGCGATCGGGAAATTGATGCCGTGCGCGCCCATCGTCAGGAACATTGCCGCCAGCACCAGCCACCAGTGTGCAATGCCGGCGCTTGCCGCGATCAGGAAGAACGCGCCTGCTGCAAGCGATAATCCGGTGCCGATGTGAAATGCGCGCGTGGTGCCGAGTGCATGCAGCAGGCGGCGGCAGACAATGGTGCCCGCCATGTAGCCCGACACGCCGAATGCGAAGCAGTAACCGAACCATGCGGTCGGCACGTCGAGTACCCGGATCAATACGACCGATGAGCCGGAGATGAATGAAAAAATCGCGCCGTACGATAGCGCGCCGGGCAATGCATAGGCCCAGAATTCACGCGCGCCGAGCACGATCCGGTAGTTGGCGAGCAATCCGCGCAGTTCGGTTGCGCGCGGATTTTTATGTGCGTTGGTTTCCGGCAGCCGCAGGAATGTGGCCGCCATCAGGCCAGCCGAAAAAATGCCGAGCGCCGCGAAGGCGGCGCGCCAGCCGAACGCCACTTGCAGATACGAACCCAGGATCGGCCCCAGGATCGGCGCCAGCGATAACCAGGTGCTGGCCTTGGCGATGACCCGCACGCTTTGTTCCGGTTCATAGGCGTCGCGCACGATCGCGCGCGCGACGATGACAGCCGAACAGCAGCCGAGCGCCTGCAAAAAACGCGCGGCGATCAACACGGTAATCGATGGCGCCAGCCCGCACAATGCGGTGGCGGCGACATACAATGCCAGCCCGCACAGCAGCACCGGACGCCGTCCGAAACGGTCGGATAGCGGCCCGATGATCAATTGCGCGCCGCCGAAACCGATGACGAATAACGACAGCGTCAGTTGCACGGTCGAGGCCGCAACATTGAAGTCCGATGCAAGGCTCGGCAGCGATGCCAGATACAGATCGGTCGACAGCGGCTGCATCATCAGGAATGCAGTGATTAACATCAGCAGCGGGGCGTGGGCGTATTGCGCGAGCGGTCGGGTATGGGCATCCATCGATGACTTTTATTGCCCGCGCAGGAAAAGCTTGTCCAGGTCGGACAGTGCAAGCTGCACCCAGGTCGGACGGCCGTGATTGCATTGATCGGCGCGTTCGGTGGCTTCCATCTGGCGCAGCAGCGCGTTCATCTCGGGTGCGGTCAGGTTACGGTTGGCGCGCACCGCCGTGTGGCAAGCCAGCGTGCCGAGCAATTCATTGCGCCGCTCGACCAGCACGCGCGAGCCGCCGAATTCGCGCACATCGCGCAGCACATCACGCGCCAGCGTCTGCGCATCGGCATTCTTCAACAGCGCCGGTATCGCGCGCACCGCCAGCGTGGTCGGCGACAGCGCGCCGATGTCGAAACCGAGCGCGCGCAACGTGGCCTGATTTTCTTCCGCAGTGCCGACTTCGACCGCATCGGCATGGAACGTGACGGGAATCAGCAGCGGCTGCACCTGCACCGCATCGTCATCCAGCGCATTCTTGAATTGCTCGTACAGAATGCGTTCGTGTGCCGCATGCATGTCGACCAGCACCAGGCCCCTGGCATTTTGCGCAAGAATGAAGATGCCATGCAGTTGCGCCAGCGCGAAGCCCAAAGGATATTCATCGTGCTGCTGCGATTGCGCCGATGCCGGGAAAGACTGCGCGTCGGCATCGCGCGCATCGAACGCGGCCGCGGAAGCGGCAAACAGCGCGCCGTACTGCGCGATGGTCTGCGCGACGCCGGGCGCCGGCGACAGTTGCGCGCCGAACGATGTTTGCTGTTGTTCGCGCAGCCACGGCAAGGCGCTTGACGGCGACGACACCGGCGCAGGCGTTGCGCCGAACGCGGTCGCGGAAGTCTGCGCCAGCGCGCGGCTGACCGCATGGAATACGAATTGATGCACTGCGCGGCTGTCGCGAAAACGCACTTCGATCTTCGACGGATGCACGTTCACGTCGACCAGCGCCGGGTCGAGATCGAGCCGCAGCACATACGACGGATAACGGTCGCCGTGCAGCACGTCCTGATAGGCGGCGCGCACCGCATGCGTCAGCAGCTTGTCGCGTACGAAGCGGCCGTTGACATAAAAATATTGCGCATCGGCGCGCGCCCGCGATGCGGTCGGCAAGCCGGCAAAACCATGCAGGCGCAGCGGCCCGGCGGCTTCTTCCAGCGGCAGCCGTGCGTTCGCGAACTCGTCGCCCATGATGTGCGCGCTGCGCCTGGCGATTTCGCTGACATTCCAGTGATCGACGGTTTTGCCGTTATGCGCTAACGAGAACGACACATCCGGCCGCGCCAGCGCGATGCGGCGCACGACTTCGGCGCAATGGCCGAATTCGGTTTGCTCGGACTTCAAAAATTTGCGGCGGGCCGGCGTGTTGAAATACAGATCCCGCACATCGACCGTGGTGCCCGGTGCGCCCGAAGAAGGGGTGACGTTGCCGTTCAGCGCATCGGCCGGCGAGCCGCTGATTTGCCACGCGTGCGACGCATCGGCCGTGCGTGACGTCAGGCTCAATTGCGCAACGGAGGCGATCGAGGCCAGCGCCTCGCCGCGAAAACCCAGCGTGACGACATTTTCCAGGTCGGACAGCGACGCGATCTTCGAGGTCGCATGTCGGGCCAGCGCCAGCGGCAATTGTTCCGGCGCAATGCCGCGGCCATTGTCGGCGATCGCGATCCGCTTGACGCCGCCTTGCTCCAGCCGCACCGTGATCTGCGTGGCGCCTGCATCCAGCGCATTTTCAAGCAGTTCCTTGACCACCGCAGCGGGTCGTTCGATCACTTCGCCGGCGGCAATCTGAGAAATCAATTGATCCGGCAAAGCCTGGATCGGACGGTTGGAAACGAAGGGGATATTCATCTAGCGATTATACGGGGAACGATTGCGATTTTGCGTGGCGGCGCGCCATGCCGGAATGACAATGCCGCTTTGTCCAGCCTTCTGAACTGTCCGGCGGTGGTGTATGATTCCGCGGCATCCGACAAAACGCGCCACCGAAGGAAAACTATGGATTTCATGCAATTCCTCGACATGATTCTGCATGTCGATAAATCTCTCGGCGCTGTCATCGAACAGTACGGCACGATGGTCTATGCAGTGCTGTCGGCGATCGTGTTTGCGGAAACCGGGCTGGTGGTATTTCCTTTCCTGCCGGGCGACACCTTATTGTTCATCGGCGGCGCATTCTGCGCCACGGGCCAGATGAATATCTGGCTGTTGATGACGTTGCTGATTACCGCCGCCGTGACCGGCAATACGGTCAACTACTGGATCGGCAGCGCGATCGGCCACAAGGTATTTACCCACGATTACAAATGGCTGGACAAGGCCGCATTGCAAAAAACGCATGCATTCTATGAAAATCACGGCGGCAAAACCATCATCCTGGCGCGCTTCATTCCGATCGTGCGCACCTTCGCGCCATTCGTTGCCGGCGTGTCCGACATGACCTTCGCAAAATTCCAGCTTTACAACTTTACCGGCGCGATACTCTGGGTGGTGGGGCTGGTATCTGCCGGTTATTTTTTCGGCAATATTCCGGTCATCCGCGATCATCTCAATACGATCGTGCTGCTCGGCGTAGCCGCCGCAGTGGTGCCGCTCGCGCTGGGCGGATTGTGGAAGTTTTACCGGAAAATGTCAGGCGGATAACCGGCAATCATCGGCCCGTGCCGGCGGGATTCCCATCGCGCCCCAATCGGCGCACCAGGTTGATTTGATTATTTTATTCGTGACATGGTTGCTGGAGCGACAATGGCAAATAATTGCAAAAAAAATACAGGCCGCTTTTCCATCGCGCTGCGGCCGGCTTTTGTGGCGATAGTATTGTTGCATTCGGCTTCCATCGCGTTGGCCCAGGAAGCCGATTACATCAATCCGGATCGGCCGGGGATCGCGGACGGCAGCAAAGTCGTCGGGGCCGGCCGGTTCCAGGTTGAATCAGGCATCCAGCATGAATATCGCCGGAACGGTTCCCTTTCCGATCGTCGGTTATTTGTTCCGACCTTGTTGCGCATGGGGATAGGTGAAAGATGGGAGGCGCGCATCGAGAGCAATGCCTATACCTGGAAACGGGCATCCGACCCGGAGAATGGCGATATTCGCAGCGCAGGGCTCGCACCTGCATCACTGGGAATGAAATATCAATTCCGAGGTTCGGACGACCCGATGCAACCTACATTGGGCGCAATATTTCGCCTATTCCCGGCCTCCGGCTCGGGCGAATTCCGTTCCCGGCATACCACGGGCGATATCAGGCTCGCAGCCGACTGGGATTTTGCGTCGAACTGGTCGCTCAATCCGAATCTGGGTGTAGCGGTTTATGAAGATGATCAAAACCAGCTATTTACCGCCGGCCTGTTTGCCGTAACGCTCAATTACAATCCCAGCAAAACGTTAAACTTTTTTGTCGATACCGGCATGCAATCGCGCGAGAGGAAAAACGGCAAATCCGCCATCGTTTTCGATGCAGGCGTCGCCTACCTGATAACGCGTGACGTGCAACTTGACTTCAGTGTCGGGGCCGGTACGGCAGGTACCACACCGCCGCGCACCTTCGTGGCGCTGGGAATCAGCAAGCGATTCTGATGTCGTATCGAAGCTTCAGGGCATCTGGTTCGCCCAAGATGGGCAGCCTGCGCATGCAAGGCCGAATCCGGCAATGCCGGTTCAAGTCATCCTGTTTTTCGCCAGCGGCGGATTCTGCGAAAAATATTTTTTA
>DAIDBD010000073.1 GCA_027310305.1 Herminiimonas sp. | reverse complement strand
CTGGTCCTGCAGGCTTTCGGCCGCCGCCGCCGCTTCTTCCACCAGCGCCGCATTCTGCTGCGTCACCTGATCCATCTGCGCGATCGCCTGGTTCACCTGCTCGATCCCCGCGCTCTGTTCCTGGCTCGCCGCCGTGATCTCTCCCATGATGTCGGTCACCCGCTTGACGCTGGCGACGACTTCATCCATCGTCGCGCCAGCCTCTCCCACCAGCTTGCTGCCGGTATTGACCTTCTCGACCGAGTCGCCGATCAATGCTTTGATTTCCTTGGCCGCCGCCGCGCTGCGTTGCGCCAGGCTCCTGACTTCGGTGGCGACCACCGCAAAGCCCCGGCCCTGTTCGCCGGCCCGGGCCGCTTCGACCGCGGCATTCAATGCCAGGATGTTGGTCTGGAACGCGATGCCGTCGATGACGCTGATGATGTCGACGATCTTTCTGGCCGAGTCGTTGATCGAGCCCATCGTGCTGACCACTTGCGATACCACGGCGCCGCCTTTGACGGCGACGTCGGAGGCGGTCATCGCGAGCTGGTTGGCTTGCCGCGCATTGTCGGCGTTCTGCTTGACGGTGGACGTCAGTTCTTCCATCGACGACGCGGTTTCTTCCAGCGACGATGCTTGCTGTTCGGTGCGCGACGACAGGTCCAGGTTGCCGGCCGCGATCTGGCTCGATGCGGTCGCCATCGTGTCGGTGCCGCTGCGTACCTGATGCACCATGCTGCGCAAGGACAGTTGCATATCTCCCATCGCCGCTACCAGTTGCGCCATTTCGTCTCGCCCGTTGGCGGAAATCTCGTTCGACAGGTCGCCGCTTGCGATGCGGGCCGCCAGATCGCGGGCCTGCGTCAGCGACCGGGAGATGCTGCGCACCGTCAGAAGGGTCAGCGGAATCAGCACCAGCAATGCAATCACAATGGAGGCAGCCAGCACCATCGACATCGTCTTGGCCATTTGCTCCAGTTCGGCCTGAGACTGTTTCATGTCGGCACGCAGGCCGGACGACAGGTCGCCAAGCAGCTTGTCGGCGGTGGCCACATGATTTTCGAGGTTATCGGCATACGCGCCGGCGGCGGCGCCGTCGATCTGCGCCCGTTCGATCTGGTCGGCCACCGGCGCGAACCCGGCCTGATACTGCTTCAAGCCATCGATCACCTGCGTGATGAGCCGGACCTGCGCAGCCTCGCCGGCCTGGTTGCGCCGCATCGCTTCCAGCTTCTTGCTGATGTCGGCAAGCGCTGCCGTCCAGCCGGCGCGCAAGCCGGAGACCGTGTTGGTATTGTTGAAGTTGATGATCATCGATTTTTCGATGCGCCGCACCTGCGCGATGCCGGTACGCAGCTCATTGGCCTGCATCACGACCTCGACCTTGCGCTCCAGCAGCGTGCGCAGCGTCTCCATCGTAACGTGCAGCGACGCATATCCCGTCAAGCCGATGGCGGTCAGCAACACCAGCGAGAAGACGGTGCTGAAATATAAACGGGCACGGATCGAGAGGTGGGCCAAGATTTTCATGTAGTACTCCTGTGATCGGAATAAACAACTGATTTAAAGACTTGCAGCATTGCGGCTTGCCCTGTCATGAAGAAACGGATTCGGCATTCAGTTGCCGGCTTGAACGCAACAGCGCCGACACGTCCAGAATCAGCGCGACGCCGCCATCGCCCAGAATGGTGGCGCCGGAAATGCCCGCCACTTTCCGGTAATTCGATTCGAGATTTTTCACCACCACCTGCTGCTGGCCGACCAGTTCGTCGATGAACAGCGCCGCCTTCCTGCCGTCCGATTCCAGAATGACGACAATGCCTTCGGACGGATCGGTGAAGCGCGGTTCGATGCCGAACATCTGATACAGCGGAATCAGCGGCAGATACTCGCCGCGCACTTTCACCACGCGTCCCTGGCCGGCGATTTCCTTGACGTCCGATTGTGGCGGCTGCAACGATTCGATCACATAGCTCAGCGGCAGGATGTAGACCTCCTCGCCGACCTTGATCGACATGCCGTCGAGAATCGCCAGCGTCAGCGGCAGCGAGATCGAGATGGTGGAACCGAATCCCTTCGCCGAGCGAATCTCCACCATGCCGCCCATCGCGGTAATGTTGCGCTTGACGACATCCATGCCGACGCCGCGGCCGGACACGTCGGTCACCGTTTCCGCGGTCGAAAAGCCGGGCGCGAAAATCAATTGCCAGACCTCGCTGTCGGGCATGTTTTCCGACACCGGCAAGCCCTGCTGCATCGCCTTGGCAAGAATCTTTTCACGGTTCAGCCCGCCACCGTCGTCGCTGACTTCGATCACGATATTGCCGCCCTGATGCGCGGCCGACAGCGACAGCTTTCCGGCTTCGTGCTTGCCGGCGGCGGCGCGGGCAGCCGGCATTTCAATGCCGTGGTCGATGCTGTTGCGCACCAGGTGCGTCAACGGATCGACGATGCGCTCGATCAAGCCCTTGTCGAGCTCGGTCGCCGCGCCGTGGGTGACGAACTCGACCTTCTTGCCGAGCTTGGCGGCGAGGTCGCGCACCATGCGCGGGAAGCGCGAAAACACGTAATCCATCGGCATCATCCGGATCGACATCACCGCTTCCTGCAAATCGCGCGTGTTGCGGGTCAACTGGCTGACGCTGCTCAACAGCCGCTCGTGCAGCATCGGGTCGAGCGCATTGGTGCGCTGCTCGATCATCGCTTGCGTAATCACCAGTTCGCCCACCAGATTGATCAACTGATCGACCTTTTCAATGCTGACCCGGATCGACGACGATTCCTGGCTGACGGCGGCCTTGTCCGCCTGCTGCCGCGCAGCCGGCCTGGCTTCCGCGGATCCGGTTGGCGTACCGCCCGGAGCAGTTTCCATCTTCTGCGCGGCGAGCGCTTCGACGGCGGCAACGGGTACGACCGCCGTTTCGGCTTTCGGCGGCTCGATCGGCTCGATCGGCTCGAAGAATCCATAGCCCGGATCTTCCGCTGGCACGGCAGCCGCGCTTGCCGGCTCCGCTTGCGGTTGCATCGCGATGGCTGCCGGCTGCTCGGTGATGTTCAGATCGTCCGGGTCCAGCACGAACGAACAGATCGCCAGAATGTCGTCCAGGCTTTCGGTGGTGGCCAGCGTGAACACAGGGCGGCCGTCGGCAAGCGCGGCCTTGTCGATCCCGCCCAGCAGACCGAGTTCGTCGGCCAGCGCAGCAGCATCCCGCTCCGTCACTTGCGGCAACTCAATCCGGAAGCGGCGGGTGGCGGCCGATATCGCCGCTTGCGCGGCCGCGTGGCGGCCGGCAAGCGACTCGGCCGACAATCCGTCCAGTTCGGCATTTTGCGAAAGCGAATGCAGCCACGCACGCACATCGCCGGCACTGTCCTGATCGACCGGCGTGCCGTGGCGATGGCCGTCAAGCTGCATCTTGACGATGTCTTTGGCCGCGAGAAATGCATCGACATGCTCCGCGGTGAGCGCCATCTCGCCTTTGCGGATCCGGTCGAGCAGCGACTCCAGCATGTGCGTCACTTCCGTGATGTCGTTCAGGCCGAAGGTGGACGCACCGCCCTTGATCGAATGCGCCGCCCGAAAGATCGCATCGATATCTTCCATGTCGGGCGCCGCCACATCGACCGCCAGCAGCAGCCGTTCCTTCTCGGCCAGCAGCTCTTCCGTCTCATCGAAAAATGCCTGGAAAAACTGGTTCATGTCTATGCTCATGATTGCATTCCTCTGCGTTTAACCGATCACTTTCTTTACCACTTCATTCAAGCGCTGCGGATCGAATGGCTTGACCAGCCAGCCATTGGCGCCGGCCGCCCGGCCTTTCATTTTCATGTCGTCGCCGGCTTCGGTCGTCAGCATCAGGATCGGCACCTTGCGATAATTTTCCAGCGCGCGCAGCGACCGGATCAAGGTCAGGCCATCCATGCGCGGCATGTTCTGATCGGTCAATACCAGATCGAATGTATGGCTTTTCGCCTTCTCCAGGCCATCCTCCCCATCTATCGCCTCGACCACCCGGTAGCCGACCGCCTTCAGGCTGAATGCCAGCATTTGACGAAAGGAACTTGAGTCGTCCACTGTCAGTATTGTTTTTGCGATCATTTTTTTGCCCTGATTTTTTTATGATTTTTTATTCTCGTCCTCAAAACAACTCGGCTTCTCCGCTTTCCATGCGATTCTGGCGTACCGTTTTCCACAGCACGCTGTCGAGCCTTTTGCTCCGCACCGCGACTTTCCTGTTGATACCGTTTATCAATGCCGCGATCTGGTCATCGCCGCTCTCCGGCGGCACTGCGAGCGTGCCGGAGCCGAAAGCGGCGAGCACTTGCTGCAGCCCGGCGACCCGTTGCAAAACCCGGCCGATCAACTGGCTGGTCAAATCATGAAACTGCAGATTGGTGACGGCGATGCCGACGTGCTGATTCATTTCGCCCGACATCGCCTGCAGCTTCGCGATGATCTCCGGCGCAATCGCGTTGTCGGCCGCCAGCAGCGCCACCATTTCCTGTTGCGCGCGGGCCGCGGCGTGAATCGCCAGAAAGCTTGCGCCCAGCTTTTCTATCGCGTCGCCGAGCAGCGCGCCGGTCTGCGCCAGATCCGCTTCGACTTCCGCCAGATGCCGGACGCCGTGATCCGATACGCCCGACAGCAGGCGCTCCAGTTGTAAAGCAAGTCCGTTTTTCATGTCATGCACTGATCTGTGTCCATTCGTCCTGAGTAGGTCCGTTCGTCCCGGGGCACCCTTTGGGGTGTGAGTAGGTCCGTTCGTCCTGAGTAGCGCAGCGTATCGAAGGAAGCGTATCGAAGCATGTCCTGAGTAGGCCGCAGGCCGTACCGAAGGGGAAGCGTATCGAAGGATCTGCGCGGCCCCTTCGATACGCCCTTCGGGCTACTCAGGACGAACGGTTCGTTGGGTGCGGACGAACGGTTTGTTAGGTGCGAACAAATCAAGCATTGAACTTTTCCCAAGTCTTGAATAAAAATTCCGCCTGAAAAAACAGTGCTCATTTCGCCGTCATTCCGGACATATCCTGTTCAACGCTGGCCGGTTTCGACAGTTCGATCATTCCGCCCTCCTTGGTGATGGCGTCTTCCGTTTTCTTGTTCATCACGATGATGCTGATGCGCCGATTGATCGGATTCAGCGGATTCTGCTTGTCCAGCAGCACCGCCGATGAAAGCCCCACGACGCGCAACATCTTGTTTTCATCCATGCCGCCGGCAATCAATTCGCGGCGCGATGCGTTGGCCCGATCGGCGGAAAGCTCCCAGTTGCTGTAGCCCTTGTCGCCGCTCGCATAAGGCGTCGCGTCGGTATGGCCGGAAAGGCTGATCCGGTTCGGCACATCGTTCAGGACACGCCCGATTTCATGCAGGATTTCCCTGGTATAAGGTTGCAGTTCGGCGCTGGCTATGGCGAACATCGGCCGGTTCTGCTGATCGACGATCTGGATGCGCAGCCCTTCCGTTGTGATATCGATCAGCAGTTGATGCTTGAACTGCTTCAATCTGGGATTGGCGTCGATTGCCGCCTCGAGGCGCGCTTTCAAGCCGTTCAGGCGGGCCGCTTCGGCGCGTTCCAGCTCTATTTGCGCGGCTTTCAAATCGTAGGTTTTTTTCTGCACCGGCTTGTCGCCTCTCTTGACCTGACCGGTCTGCCGGGTCAGATCCTTGCCGCCGCCCTGGATCACGCTCGAGCTGTCGCCGCTGCCGGAACCGCCCGACATCGCGACCTTCAGCGGCGTCTTGAAATACTCGGCGATGCCCGACAGATCGCCCTTGGTGGTGGAACCCATCAGCCACATCAGCAAGAAGAACGCCATCATCGCCGTGACGAAATCGGCGTACGCGATCTTCCATGCGCCGCCGTGATGGCCGGCGCCGGATTTCTTGATACGCTTGACGATTATCGGGCGCAGCCCTTCATCGGCCATGTCGGTTATCCCTGCCTACTTTGCTTTGGACTGCTTGATATGGTCTTCCAGTTCGCTGAAAGAGGGGCGCTCGGTCGAAAACAATACCTTCCTGCCGAATTCGATGGCGAGCGCGGGCGCATAGCCGTTCAGGCTCGCCAGCAATGTCACCTTGACGCACTGGTACATCTTGGTGGACTCCTGCAGCTTCTGTTCCAGCAGGCTCGACAGCGGCCCGACGAAACCGTACGCCAGCAAAATGCCGAGGAAGGTTCCCACCAGCGCGTTGGCGATCAGAATGCCCAGTTCGGCCGGCGGCAACCCGACCGACGCCATCGTGTGCACCACGCCCATGACCGCCGCGACAATGCCGAACGCGGGCAAGCCGTCGCTCAGTTTCGCCACGCAGTGGACTGGCACTTCGCCTTCGTGATGATGGGTCTCGATCTCGTTGTCCATCAGGTTCTCGATCTGGAATGCATCCATGTTTCCAGACACCATCAGGCGCAGGTAATCGGTGATGAATTCGACGATATGGTGATCCGACAGAATGGCCGGATACTTGCTGAAGATCGGGCTCTCGCCCGGCGCATCGATATCGCCTTCGATCGACATCAATCCTTCCTTGCGCACCTTGGTCAGTATTTCGGACAGCAGCGACATCAGTTCCAGATACAGCGCCTTGGTGTATTTGGAATTCTTCAACACGCTCGGCAATGCCTTGAGCGTGGCCTTCACGGCCTTTCCGCTGTTACCGACCAGGAACGCGCCGAATGCGGCGCCGCCGATCATCAGAATTTCGACCGGCTGGAGCAAGGCGGCCAAATGCCCGCCCGCGAGCAGAAAGCCGCCGAACACGGAAAGCACGACAGCGAGATATCCAACAATGACTAACACAGGCAAAAACTCCGGTCATGAGGGCGGATTACGGCTCGGGCTGCGCCGTTTATCATTCACAAGGATCAGGGTAACAATCCGCCGGTTCACGCAAATGGCTGAACAGCGGCCCGAAAGGGGCTTACATTCGGATTACGGCGCATCGGGCGAAAACTTGAGGAGGCGGATCGAGAAAAGCAGGATGTCAGAGGCGCTTGTACCAGCCGTAAAGAACGGGACCGTCCGGTGCGGTGGGCAATGCAATGTCCGGCACCATGCCGGCAAACTGAAATTCGTAACTGAGCAGCAGCGTGCCCGGCCGCATTTCCGCCTGCGCCTTTTCCCGGAGCGCCGGCATGGCCGCCGGCGACAGATAGGCGAACACCACGTCATAGTGCGCGAAATCGAGTGCGCGGTAATCGCCGCGGACGAAGCGGGCGCTGCTGCGCATGTAGCGCGCCCGCAGCCAGCTCGCGAGCCACGGCAGCGGCGCCACTTCAATGCCGGCAAAGCTGCTCTCCGGCCGCCGCGATGCCAGATTCAGCACCAGTCCGCCCAGGCCGCTGCCGATATCGATGAAGCGGATCGGCTGCTCCTGCGGCAACAGGCTTGCGACGCTGTTCCAGGCTGCCGGGCCGGATAGATAAAGCGGAACCTGGCTACGGAACGTGGTCCAGTACAGACCGACCAGCAGCAGGAATGCGGCGAGAAAAAATCCCGGCGGCAGATGCAGCGCATGCGTCGCCAGCAGCGCACCCGGAAACACGAATTGAATGAACAGCCACCACGGCGCCAGGCCGCGCCAGCGCGACAGCGCGGCGGCAATCGCGCCCTGCAGCAGCGCGGCCATCACGAGCGTGACGGGCACGCCGGTTCGGGCCCAGATAAAACGGAGGAATAGATAGAGAACGGCAAGCGACGCGCACTGGATCGCGAACGCCTGCAGCGCCGGCAGGCGCAGCATGGATTTGTCTGGTGGCGTGCTTTGCATAACCGGTAGCAGCATTAGCTGGTCGTCCGAACAGGGACTTCCGTTGGTCGCCCCGCAAAGGGACTTCCGTTGGTCGTCCCGAACAGGGACTTCTGTTGGTCGTAGGGTGTCAATAAGCGCAGCGCATTGCGCCGGATGTTTTGACGCATGCGGTGCAATGCGCTGCGCTTATTGACACCCTACCTCTCATTGGTTGCATTATCTGGATACGCCAACAGCTACCTCATCAAGCCGACGCCAGCGCAGCAATATCGTCCCTGGCTTTCCTGGTTTTGCCCGCCCGCGACGGCATGTGGCATAAACCGCAGGCATAGCCGTCATGCAGATCAAGACTGTGCGCAACGAAATGCCCGCCGCATTCGCGGCAGGCGGCGGTGGTCAGCATCTTGCTGTCGAAAAAGCGGATCAGCGTCCAGGCGCGCGTCAGCGATAGAACCGGCTCTTCGCCGTCGGCCGGCGGCATCTGTTCCAGGTAAAGCTGGTATGCCTTCATGACCGCTTCTATCCCGGAAACCTGGGCGTGCTCGATCAGGTAGCGATGAATGTTGATGAACAATGAAGAGTGGATATTCGGCTGCCAGGTAATGAACCAGTCGGTGGAAAACGGCAGCATGCCCTTCGGCGGAGAAACGCCCTTGAGTTCCTTGTATAACTTCAAAAGGCGTTCGCGCGACAGCGACGTTTCGAGTTCCAGCAACTGCAGCCGGGCGCCGAGATTGATGAGTTCGATCGCGAGCCGTATTTCCCGCGCTTCCGATACCAGGCTTTTATTTCGCATTTTCTTCAACCCGTAGTGATTGATGCGGCACGTTTGCTGGAGCGCATATCGGACGGCGTCATGCGATTTCTTCAACCGGCTGGCCTGCCATCAAAATGGCGGCATGCGACTGGGCCAGCAAGCGATCCTTGTTGTAATCGGTCAGCATGCCGAGAATGGCATTGTCGTCGAAGCGGAAACGCGCCAGCATCATGTGGGCGCCGGCCAGCTTCAGGAGTTGCGGATTGCTCAGTTTTTCCAGCAGATCGGCGATCTCGTGGCCGATGCCGAGACGGAAAATGGCGGTCGCCTTGTCGGAACGGATCATCTGTTGCGCGAGCATCAGGTAGTTCAGATTGGCATCGCGAATTTCAGCCATCATGTCGTTCGTATTCATGTTTTCCCCCTGTCCGATTATGACCGGCTCGCTGTTTGCCCGGTCTGTGAGAAACAGTTTGAGCGCAAGATCGGATAGGAGAAATAGGCCGGCTTCTGTATTTTTCGTCAGAAATAACAAGACATGGCTGTAGGAATCAGTCTTACAAACAGCCAACGAAAACCTCTCCGCACTGCGAGAATCAGTGCGGAGCCTAGCAGAGGATACGGCGGCAAAAGCCACCGGCAAAACAGGAAAGAGGTTTATTTCTTATTTATGCAAACGGCGGCGCTCTCATTTCAATGATTTTCCTGTGGCTGGAATGCCACGTGTACTTTTCATGCACCTATTAACGGGCTTGTTTGATGAAACTTTAGGATTAAGGCAAAAAAAATTTCAGGTAGTTCAGCGCGGTAACAAATTGCTACAACTTCGTTGCCGCACTGCGCGACAGCTGTGCATTCCGTGAACCATAACCTTGAAGTAAGAACGATTTCACCTTCTTATCCACCCCTTGCTTATTTGCTCTCCCTCGATAATCACCAGGAATGGATTCCGGCGTGCGCTATTCCTACCGCACGCAGAAAGTACATATCAAGCGGGAGACCGGCATGGAAACGAATCAGGCAGCACGCAAGAACACCGCATTGCACGTCGCATATTCAGAGGGCGACGATCGGGCCGACGGCAATGCAGCCGCGCAGCAGGATGCGATGACGGAGCACGCCGGACTTGACTTGAAGGCGATTCGCGACGCCATCGGCCGGGTCGAGGCCGAAGCCAAAGCCACCGTCGCCGCCGAAAATCGCGCACGCGCCGAAGCGCGCGCACGCGCGCTTGCGGAAGAGCGCGCCAGGATCGATTCCGCCGCCAGCGCCGAAGCGCACCGGAACGCGAAGGCCGCCGAAGAAGCGATTGCCGCCAGCCGTGCCCGGCTGGAAGCGGAACGCCAGGCCCGCGCCGCCAGCGAAGCGCGCACCACGGCCGTCAACAAGGAGATCGCGGAATTGCGCGGTCGGACCGAAGCAGAATCGGAAGCCGCGCGCGCCGCCTCCGTCCGCACCAAGGCCGAGCAACTGGCGCGCGAGCGGGCCGTCGAACAGATCGCCGCGGAATCCGAACTGGCTGCCAGCGCCACTGCGGCAGCGGAAAATCTTGCGCACAAAACGGAGCTCGCCCGCCGCCTGACCGGCGAGCGCATCGCCGCAACCCATGATGCACAACTGGAAGCGGAAGCGCGCGCCCGCGCCGATGCGCGCATCGCCGAACTGGCGCGCGAATGCGAACGCCGCGAACACAACGCGCGCCAGACGGCGGAAATGCTGGCCGATGCGCGCAGCGAAGCGATCGAACTGGCGGCCCGGCGCGAGCATGCCGAAACGCTGGCGCTGGCCTCGGTGCTGAGCCGTGCGCCGGCCGAAGTGCGCGCACGCGAAGATGCGCGCGCCCGCGCCGCCACCGAGCAGGAACAGACAGCCACTGCCCAAGCGCGCGCGGAATCCGAACAGCGTGCGCTGGCATCGTTGCAATTGCGACTGCAAGCCGAGCTCGAACTGCATGACGCCGCATTGCGCCGCGAACACGCGGAAGGCATGGCGCTGGCGTCGGCGCAGGCGCGGCGCGATGCCGAAGAACGGATTCGCGCCGCGACCGAAGCACGGGTGCAAGTCGAACGCCAATTGCAGACGGCTGCCGTCGCCCGCGTCGAAGCCGAACACCAGGCCGACGCACAGGCCCGCGCCCGCCTCGTGGTGGAAGCGCAGGCGGTGGAAGAAGCGCAAGCCCGCGCTAGCGCCGAACAAAATGCCATCGCCGCCGCGCAAACCCGCCGCGAACAAGAGCAACAGGCCGCCGCACTCGCCGCCAGGCGCGCCGAACTGGAGCACGCCGCGGCCGAAATGGCCGCCGCGCGCAGCGCCGCCGAACAGGAAGGGCTGGCTGCCGCCGCCGAATTCGCTGAGCTGCAGCATCAAGCCGCCGAAGCCGCGTCGCTCAAGGCACGCGAAATGCTGGAACTGGCCCGCGCCGAACGCGAGCGCGTGCTGGCGGAAAGCCGTGCGATCGCCGCGTTGCAGGCGAAGCGCCAGGCGCAGCAGGATGCGGGTGCCGAAGCGGATGCGCAAGCGAAAGCCGACGAACAGCATGCCGAACTGCTGCGCATGCAGGAACAGGCGGCGCTGGCTGTACGCGAGGCGCGCGAAACCGAATCGGCCGCCGTCAAGCTGGCGCTGGCCCGGACCATGGCGCAGGCGGAATTGAAAAGCCGGGCCGCGCAAGCCGCCGTGGCAACCGCGCAGGAGGCGGCCGAACTGGCAAGGCTGCAACGCGACCGCGCGGAGTCCGAGCAGCAGGCGCTGGAAATCATGCAGGAAAAACTGCACGTCGAACGCCGGCATGCCGAAACCGTCGCACAGGCGCTGCTGGCCGCCGAGGAAAAACTGGCGGCCGCCCTCACCGCGCAGGCCGAAGCGGAAGCCCGGCTGCGCGCCGATCGGGAACAGGTCGAATTGTTCCGTACGCAAGAACAGGCCGAACACGCGCTGCGCGTGGCACGCGAAGCGGAATCGGCCGCCACTAAAAAGGCCATCGAGTTAACCAGCGCAAGAGCCGAACTGCAGCGCAAGGCGGCGCAAACGGCATTGCTCAACGAACGCGACAGCGCGGCGCTTGCGCAAGCCGAACGCCTGCGCGCGGAAGCAGAGCAACAGGCACGCGATGCATTGCAGGAAAAACTGCGGGCTGAAGAAGCCGTCCGCGCCGAAATCGAAGCGCGCATCCGCGCCGATCGGCAACAGGCAGCGCTGATGCGCGAACGCGCGGAAAGCGCAAAGCAGATACGCGCCGCAAGCGAAGCCAGGGCCGCGGCAGAACAGCAATTGCTCAAGAGGACGGACGACCTGGCCGATGCGCAGCGCCAAGCGGCGGAAGCGGCGCAAGCCGGCGCGCGCGAAGCCGACGCATTAGCCGGCGCGGAACAGCAGCGTGCGGCAATCCGCCAGCAGGCGCTGGAAACGATACGGCAAACCCATCGCATCGCGCAGCAGCGCGGCGCGGCCGGACAACAGGTACTGGAAGCGGTCCGGCAAAAGCTGGCCGCCGAACAGGCCGCATGCGCCGAAGCCGAGGCGCGGATTCGTGCCGAGCAGCAGCAGGTGGAACTGGAACGCATGCGGGAGCAGACCGAACGCGAAGCGCGTCTGGCAAACGAAGCCCGGTGCGCGGCGCAACGGCAGTTGCTGGCACAAGAGGCGGAACAGGCTGCGGCGCAACGCGACGCCGCCGCTGCCGCGCAAGCCAAAGCCGATGCGGCGGTCGAACTGGCGCGCGCGGAACGCGAGCGTGCCGCGACTGAACGGCAGGCGCTCGAATGCATGCAGGAAAAACACCGGCTGGCGCAAAAGCGCGGCGCCGCCGAACAGGCCGTATTGAAAGCGATGCAGGAAAAATGCGCGGCCGAACAGCATGCCTGCGCCGAAGCCGAACAGCAAGCGTTGCGGGCGCTAGAGAAAAAAATCCAGGCTGAAGAAACGGCACAGCGGCAGACAACGGAGCGCGCCGCCCTGGCCCGTCAGACAGCCGAACTGGCCAGCCGGCGTCTGGCCGCCCAGGCGGAAGCGGCAGTTGCGCAGCAAGCGCGGCTGGCAACCGAGCGCGATGCCATTGAAGCGCTGCAAAAACAGGCGCAGGATGAAACAACTGCCGCCGCGCAAACCGCTGCCGCGCGCGCCAGGCTGGAACGCGACCAGGCTGAAGCCAAGGCGGTTGCCGCCGAACTGCTCGATCGCATCGTGCGGCAAGGAACGGAACTCGACGATTGGCGCAATCGCGCAACTGCCGTACTTTCGGAATCGCCGGCGCCGGCCATCGAAAAAAAATCGGCAACGGCAAAACGTTTTTTCAAGGCAACGATAACCGCTCTGGCGCTGCTGACAGCCGTTGGCGCGTTGAGCCTGCAACGGCAGCCGGACCGGTCCGGCCTGCAATCCATTGCATTGCGAACGATTGCGCCGCATGCCGCCGTAGCGCCCGCAGCCATTGCCGCATCCGGCATTGCACCGGTAGAACAATTGAAGATGTCGTACAGGCTTGCTGCATTGCCGTCTGCATTGTCTGCCAGCGATGAAATTTCGCAACCGGTTGCCGAGCATCCTGCGAAGCAATAGCGCCTCTTTAAAATATTGCCAATCTTCGATGCTGCCGGTTTATTTTTGCGTACATGCAATCCTGATTCAATGCACACCGGGCGATCGGTGCTCTTGTCAAGTAAACAGCATATATTCAATATTACAATTCCTTGTAAATAGTGTCAGCCAGTTTTTTCCTTCAGGCATCTTGATAGCCGAAATCGCTGCAAATTCAGCTGATTTTCGCTTGCAACGCGATGCTTGAAATAAAAACTGCATTTTGTACGCATGGCATGGTCCTTGCGCCTTCCCTGATCTGCATTTTGCAGTTTTAATGGAGGAAATATGAGGAAATTGTCATCACCACTTCTGGTTTTGCTTTTAGCATCTGCGGGAATTGCATTTGCTCAAACTTCGTCTAGCGGCTCTAGCGGCAGCATGAGCACCCCCGGTTCAAGCGGCATGAGCAGCGGTTCGTCCGGTGCCGGCACGTCCGGCTCGAGCGGTATGAGCAGCGGTTCATCCGGCGCCGGCACGTCTGGTTCGAGCGGTATGAGCAGCGGTTCATCCGGTGCCGGTACGTCTGGTTCGAGCGGTATGAGCAGCGGTTCATCCGGTGCCGGTACGTCCGGTTCGAGCGGCATGAGCAGCGGTTCATCCGGTGCCGGTACGTCCGGTTCGAGCAGCGTTGACTGCCCTCCTACAGGGGTAACCGGCTCAGCCGGAGCAACTGGAACCATCGGAGCAACCGGTTCATCCGCACCAACCGTCACTGCCGGCACATCGGGTTCAAGTGCAGTGGATTGTGCATCGGCCGGTTCGAGCGGTACGTCTGGTTCGAGCGGCACTTCCGGTTCGAGCGGCATGAGTAGCGGCTCCGCTCCTGCCGGCACGTCCGGTACGAGCGCCATGCCGGGCGCAAGCGGCACTGCCGGTCCGGCTAACGGAAGTGGCAAATAGGCAACCGGAGCAACCGCAGTGCGCTGATTTTCTGAATCGCCTGGATGATTGACCGGAACCATGGCAATCAAACTCGCTGTTCCGGAATTGATGCTTTTGAGTTGAAAGCCTTCGGCTGAGTCCGAAGGCTTTCACGGTTATGCTTTTTTGCCGAAAAACATTTCAAACGCGTTCCTGTACAAGCTCTGAAACAGAACGGCAAAGCTGCGCGGCTTGTTATCGAAAAAGCTGCACAGCTACCGCTATCCAGGCTGCGCCGGCAGCGATGGAAGCGCACCTTAATTTCATTTGCTCCTGTCGCTCCAGCATTTTATGCAGGCACAACTGCCTTTTGAAGGCGATGTTTTTCGCCAAGGCTTTCCTGCGAGCCCGTTCTCTTGCTGCGCTTTCTAATTTGTCATCTAGCAGGTTCATGACTCCTCCATTGCATAAATGGCAATTAAATCCATTTTGCAATTGAGTGCCCGGAACAATATTGAGAAAAAACAATTTAAATAAAGATTGCCGCGATAGAACCTAAGCCGGATGCGGGCCTGTCTTGGCGCGCGCTTCGGTCAACAGGTAAACCAGGGTCGCCGCCATTAGCGGGACGAGGTAGTAAACGACGCGGTATGCGAGTAGCGCGGCCAGCAGTTCGGTCGTGGGCAACTGATGCGACAGCAATGCGACGAACACCGTTTCGAGCACGCCAAGGCCGGCGGGCACATGCGTGATGACGCCGGCGATGGCAGCCGTCAGCAGCACGCCGAGCACTACCGGGAATGCGATCTTCTGCTCCAGCAGCGTGAACACCACGCTTGCGATCAGCAGCCAGTTAGCGCATGACATCACCAGTTGCAGGAGCGCCAGCCGCAACGAAGGCAAGGTCAGTTCATGTCCCTTGACGATCCAGTTGCGCCGGCGCGCGAAGGCGCACAGCAGTATGTAAGCGATGGCGGCCGCAGACAGCACGACGCCGAGTATCTGCAGGCCAAAGGTATCGAGTTTCCAGTCCGGCGGCGGCGTAACCGGGCGCCACCAGAATGCGAGCCCGGCAAGCAACAGATAACCCAGCCAATTGGTCAGCATGCTCAGGGCGACCACCCGCGTGATCACATCATTGCCGAGCCCCAGCCGCGAATAGAGCCGATAGCGAAAGGCAACGCCGCCTACCAGCGCACCGAGGTTAAGGTTGAATGCGTAGCTGATGAAGGTGACCGTCATCACCTGCCTAGGGCTCAGCGAGTGGCCGGTAACGTGGCGGCCCAGCAGATCGAAGCAGCTGTACAGCGCATAGCTTGCCGTCGCCAGTGCCGCGGCGATCCACAGCTCTTGTGCGGACCGGCGGCGCAATGCCGCCAGCACCGCTTCCCACTCGATCGACCGCACCTGCGTCACCAGCAGGTAGGCGACCAAGGCAAAGAACCCGATCTTGGCCAGACGCTTTGTCCATGGCCACCAGCGGTTCGATCTGATGCCGCGCCTCGGTGGCGTGCGGCCTTCGGAATCAGGTACCTCACTCATGGAGACGTCGTTTGGTCCAGGCGCCCGGCCCCGTCGGAGATAGAAGACGGCCGTACCGACGTCAGCCTCGGTGCATGGGCCGGCAACCAGCCGGCCCATGTCGGATAGCGGCGCAGAATGTGGAACAGGAAGAAGCTGCGGATCGGCCGCCACGCGCCGGATTCGTTCAAATCCCTGGCTTCGATTTCCTTGCAGCTATACGTCATCAATTGCTGAAAGCTTTCACTGAGTTGCCGGTTGAACCCACGATCATGGATCATCACATTGGCTTCAAGGTTGAGCGACAGGCTGAGCGGATCGAGATTGCTCGAACCCACCGTCGCCCATTCGTCATCGACCAGTGCAACCTTGCCGTGCAGCGGACGGTCGCAGTATTCGTAGATGCGCACGCCGGCATGCAGCAGATGGTGGTAAAGCATGGCGGCGGCTGTCTTGACGACAGGCATATCGGGATTCCCCTGCAAAATCAGCGACACTTCAACGCCGCGCCGGGCCGCCTTGCGCAGTTCGTTCAGAAAGGTGTATCCCGGAAAGAAATACGCATTGGCAATCACCACCCGCCGGCGCGCCAGGCGGATTGCCAGCCGGTACTGGCGTTCGATGTCATCGGTGTGCCGGTAGTTGTCGCGCCATACGAACATCGCCTCGCCACCGGCGCCGGGCAGCGACTCTGCTACAGGCGGCGCGGCGCGGCGTTGAAACCAGCGCCGTCCCGGCTTTTCTTCCGCGATTGCGGCAAGCGCAAATTCATGGATGCGGGCCACGACCGGCCCCTCGATCTCGACCGCGTAATCCTGCTTCGCTTCCGGTCCGAAATCCGCCAGATGATCGGCCGAATAGTTGATGCCGCCCACGAAGGCGCGTGAGCCGTCCACCACCACCAGCTTGCGGTGCATGCGTCGAAACAGAGTGATGCTCCGAAACAGTTTCGGCACCGGATCGAATACATGGATTCGCACTCCGGCCGCCGTCAGCGTGGAGATGAATTCGGCGGACAAATCAGGCGAGCCCCAGCCATCGATCGTAACGTCGATCTGCACACCGCGCCGCGCCGCCGTCAGCAGCGCCGCATGCAGTCGCCTGCCCACCTTGTCTTCGTACAGGATGAACGTTTCGAGCAGCACCTCGCGCCGCGCGGCAGCAATTACCTCGAATACGCGCGGAAAAAATTCCTCGCCGTTTTCAAGCAGGTCAAATTTATTGCCACCGATCCATTGTTGATTCACCGATCGATTTCTCCAATAACGCCTGATGCAAGGGGAATGCGCGAATCGCGCCAACTGCCGCAACCGAACCGCGCACCGGATTTCAACCCAGGACAAAAAACTTTGGACGGCCTTGAAAAATTATCGCGGGCGATAGCCTCAGCGCCGTAATCCTGTTGATCGGCCTTTCGCATTGCATTGCTTATTGAATTTTTCTGCAAAACCGGATTCAGCGCCGTGCATTTAATCAATTCACGTGCTGATTGAGGGAAAAATTTTCGATTCCCGCAAAGACCGTGAACCGACCATGATGCGGAGCGCATGATATTGGAATCGAGATCAAGTGAACAGTGGCCGCGAACGATTCTTGAACAGTCAATTTTTTAGAGACTGATACGTATTTACCCACGAAAAACACGAAAGATTCATAACACTCCTTATTTGTCTTTTTTCGTGTCTTTCGTGGACCATGATGTGCATGAGACAGTCACGCAAAAGTCACGCAAGTTGAACTCCGTGCACAGCACCGCCCTGCTGAGAATCACACGAGCAGGAACGCCCAGCCTACGAGTCTTGTCATATCCATACTATGGATATATTCTATACATATACTTTAGGAGGATTACCATGACTATGCACGTCAATTTGTCGCCGGAAATGGAAGGTTTTATCAAGCGCAAGGTCGCGAACGGCTTTTATGGCAATGCCACAGAAGTGATCCGGGACGCGATCCGGCGCATGCAAGCTGAGGAAAATCGCATTGCCGCATGGCAGTCTGCGATCAAGCAAGGGGACGACCAACTCGACCGAGGCGAGGGAATCACCTACTCCGCCGAGACCCTAAAAGACATTACGCAAAGCGCCATTGGTGCCATGCACAGCGACAAGCCAATGGACCCTGATGTCCTCCCGTAAGCCGCAGCAGCTCACTCTATCTCCGAAAGCGCGCAAGATTTCATCGACATTCTGCGCTACACCGGCGAGACTTGGGGAGAAAAACAACTGCTGGCCTATCGCGACAAGATCAATGAGGCGTTGCA
>DAIDBD010000066.1 GCA_027310305.1 Herminiimonas sp. | reverse complement strand
CGAAACCGGCCGCAAAGCGGCAGACCGTCTCAAGGCCACCCTCAACATCGCGTTGGACGCGCTCTTACCCAAATGGAACTACACCATCTCGCCGCACGCAAGCCCATGAATTCAGGAAGTTATTTCGTACACGTTCCTTAGACGTTTTCCTTGGCGTGATTGATCGAATATTTTGGAATGTCCACGGCAAGATCGTCCGTTCCGACGACCGCCTGGCAGGACAGGCGCGAGCCGGGCTGCAGGCCCCACGCCCGGTCCAGCATGTCTTCTTCGTTCTCGTCCACCGGATTGAGCGAGTCGAATCCCCGGGTGACCACCACATGGCAGGTGGTACAGGCGCCGACCTTGCCGCATGCATGTTCGATATCGATGCCGTGATCGAGCAGCGCATCGCAGACAGTGATTTTTTCGGGCGCCTCGATTGCAGCGCCGCCGGGGCAGTATTCAGGGTGAGGAAGGATGCGGATCGTCGGCATTTTTGGTTCGTTATGGCAGGCATGGGCTGCGGAAGCAGGGCGGCCTTCGCTCTGTCATCCGGCAGTCAGACCGCCGCGCTTTCAGTGACCGGATAACCGGCATCCGCAATCGCGGACCGCACCGCGCTCAAGTCCGCTGCGGAATCGACGCGGACTTTTTTTCTTGCCAGATCCACTTCCACTTTCGCACCGCCGTCGATGGCTTGCACCGACTTCGTCACGCGGCTGACACAGTGGCCGCAGCTCATTCCCTCTACTTGCAGTTCATACATGGCATCTCTCCTTGATTGATCGAATCCGTACTGTAGACCTTCCTACGGGGGGAAGGTCAAGTGCCGATTGTGCGTATTTGATTGCCGGCGCCCGCACCGGATTCACGACAGGCAAGGTGCGCTGATACGGCAATCGCTTCCGTTGCAATTGCGTGCCGTTGGGATGGAGCGGTTTTTGCATGGGAAGCTGATCGACTTTTCGTCGATCGTCATCAATCTTTCTCAACCGATACGGAACTGCTGCGCCGCCATGCTGCAGCTGTTCCGGTCCACCTTCAAGGAGCCATCCATCATGTCTGGAATCACGCGGCGCTTCGCCAAAATACTGAGTTCGGTAACCGTTTCATCCTTGACTGCATTTTTTACCGTTTCCGCACAGGCGGACGGTCCCGGGCGCGGGCTGACGGCGCAGTTCGAGAAGGATTATCTGTCCTTCATTATCGACCACCACTATTCCGCATTGCGCATTACCGAACTGGCAGCGGGCACCGATGAACACAGGGATGCCGCTGTCAATAATCCGCAGGAAGGCGTCTCGCCCACGCCGGATACTGCCGCAATGCAAGCCAAGGCGACCTCCGCGGAAATCAAGTCGATGGCCCGGCAGGCGAACAGAATGCAGCGGGAAGAAATTGCTACCGCGCAGCGATTTTTGCGCGACTGGTATGGCATGGAACATACGCCGCAAATATCGCCGGAAGGACAGCAGAAAATCCAGTTACTGGAACAAACCGCCGCAGGCCCGCAGTTCGATCAGGCCTTCCTTGAAGTATTCAGCAGCCACCATTATCGGGCGTTGGCGCCTAGCCAGGATTGCCGGGTAAAAGCGGACATTCAACATAATCCGTTGATCAATTATTGCACCGGCATCGTCCAGACGCAGACAAGAGAAATCAACGACATGCGCGAACAGCTATGCAAGAAATTCAATACCTGCGACTACCAGCCGGCCACCGGCATAAAAGGACAGCACAGCAGCAACGAAGTCATCGACAAGCGATATGCCGCCATGTCGGCTTTGGCATGACCCGCTACCGGGCGCGGCAGCAACGCATGCTTCGCGTTCCGGCTTTCACCGGATATCGCGCCGGCCGGGAATGCTGCTTGCCGCACTTCGATCGTCGGTTCTTTCAGCGCCGACATTTTCACTCAAACCCAAGGAGATTTTTATGGCTCATGAACAATTCCAGTCCTGCATCGACGAATGCAACACTTGCGCCACCGCATGCGACCATTGCGCGGCGTCGTGCCTGGATGAACAGGACGTGCAAAAAATGGCCAGGTGCATCAAGCTCGATATGGACTGCGCCCAGATTTGCCGTTTGGCGGCAGGGTATATGGCGCGAGGAAGCGAACTCGCGGGCGTCATTTGCAATGCCTGCGCGGAAGCATGCGACGCCTGCGCCGAAGAGTGCGCGCAATATCAAATGGACCATTGCCAGCGTTGCGCGGAAGCCTGTCGCCGATGCGCGCGGGAATGTCGGCGAATGGCTACTGCTGCACCGTCCTCTGGAAAAGGACAAGCCGCTGGGGCGATGGCGCACTGAAACTTGCGTTTGCCTTTGGCAAGGTAAAAGGGAATCCGCTTCTTGCATATCGTTTTCAGACGCTTGGATGGCGCAGAATAAAAACCGGGGCTTATGCAGATTACAATGTCGCATCTGATTTTCAGCATAAAACGAACCGTTTATTGAATCAAACATTATGCTTTGCGTAGGTCCTGAAAACTTGCATAGGTAATTTCATTTCCGTAAAACATTTCCATTATTCGATTATTCCAATATATTAGAATAATGGAAACCAAAACTGCCATCACCGCGCTTGCCGCACTGGCGCAAGGTTCGCGCCTCGCGGTCTTCCGGTTGCTTGTCCAAGCCGGCCCTGCGGGGCTTGCCGCGAGCAAAATTGCTGAAAAGCTGGACATCGCTCCTTCTTCGCTATCGTTCCATCTGAGTAACTGACGCACGCCAATATGGTGGTCCCGACTCCGGAAGGCCGCTCTGTCATCTACGCCGCCAACTTTGCAACCATGAACGAGCTGTTGAATTTTCTTACCGAAGACTGCTGCGGCGGGAATATCTGTTCGCCCGTTGCGGTTAAACCTCGTCGCCGATCTACCGGTTCCAATGTTTGAAAAGAACGATCTTGACGCGCATCGGCAATACGGGAACGGCGAACGCATGACGCTGATTCGCCGTCTGGTTGCCGAAGGTCTCGGCACCGCATTTTTGCTGGCGATCGTGATCGGGTCCGGCATCATGGCCGAGAGGCTTGCCGATGGCAATGCGGCAATCGCGTTGCTGGCCAATGCGATCTCGACCGGAACAGGACTGGTTGCCCTGATTCTGATGTTCGGCACGGTGTCCGGCGCGCATTTCAATCCGGTCGTGACGCTCTCAGAAGCATGGCAGGGCAATATCCGTTCATCGGAGGCGCTGCCTTACATCGGCGTGCAGATTTTCGGCGCTTTTGCCGGTGCGGCCGGTGCGCATCTGATGTTCGGGGAGCCGCTTTTTTTTGCATCCGAACATGTGCGTACGGGCGCCGCGCAGTGGTGGAGCGAATTTATCGCAACCTTCGGATTGCTGGGCGTGATCATCGGCTGCTCGCGAAGCCGGCCGGCGCTGACGCCGTTCGCGGTAGCGGCGTACATTACGGCAGCTTACTGGTTCACGTCATCGACGTCGTTCTCGAATCCGGCGGTCACGCTGGCGCGTTCGGCCACCAATACTTTTGTCGGGATTCGCCCGATCGATGCGCCGGCATTCATCATTGCGCAGCTACTCGGCGCCGCCGCGGCGACATGGATATTCTGCTGGCTTTACCCTGCGCCGCCACGCGCCGCGACCGTCGGCGGAACCGTGGCACCGAGCGATTTTTCCAGACATGCAAATTGAAACAGGAGGCATAACGCCATGAGCATCACGATCTATCACAGCCCAGGCTGCGGAACATCGCGCAATACGCTGGCGATGATCCGCAATACCGGCGTCGAGCCGGACATTATCGAATACGTGAACAATCCGCCTGCCCGCGAAGTATTGGAAGAGTTGATTGCCAAGGCGGGATTGAGCGTTCGCGAAGCGATTCGCGAAAAGGGAACGCCATACGCGGAGCTGGGCCTGGATGACCCGGCATTGTCCGACAGCCATCTGCTGGACGCGATGATGACGCATCCGATTCTCATCAACCGGCCATTCGTCGTCACGCCTATCGGCGTGCGGCTTTGCCGGCCGTCCGAATTGGTGCTCGACATTTTGCCGTTGCCGCAACAGGCGCCGTTCACGAAGGAAGACGGCGAAGCGGTGATTGATGCGGAGGGCAAGCGTGTCGCAAAAGCTGTCTGACCTGCCGAACGTCGCGAGCGAATTGTTCGTCACGCCAACCGCTTCCGGGCTGGCATCCGTCGCGCACTCCGCGCACGCGCCGCGATTCCTGCTCTTGTACGGCTCGTTGCGCGAACGCTCTTACAGCCGGCTCCTGACGATGGAAGCGGCGCGCCTGCTCGAAGCAATGGGCAGCGAAGTGCGCATATTCGATCCTGCCGGATTGCCGCTTCCCGACGGCGCGCCTGACGCGCATCCCAAAGTGCGGGAGCTGAGAGCCCTGGCGGAATGGGCGGAAGGCATGGTGTGGTGTTCTCCGGAGCGCCACGGCGCAATGACCGGCATCATGAAAGCGCAAATCGACTGGATTCCGCTGTCGATCGGCGCGGTCAGGCCCACGCAGGGAAAGACGCTGGCCGTGATGGAGGTTTCCGGCGGCTCGCAATCCTTCAACGCGGTCAATCAGTTGAGAGTGCTTGGCCGCTGGATGCGCATGATCACGATTCCGAACCAGTCGTCGGTTGCGAAAGCGTTCCTGGAATTCGACGAAGCCGGCCGCATGAAACCTTCCGCCTACTACGACCGGGTAGTGGACGTGATGGAAGAACTCGTGAAATTCACCTTGTTGACCCGCGATGTCGCAAACCTGCTGACGGACCGGTACAGCGAGCGCAAGGAGAGCGCCGAGGCATTGTCGAAGCGCGTCAATCAACGCGCTATCTGACGCGCTGCCTATCGGCGGTCACGACGGCGCCGGGCGATAACGCTGTCATGCAGCGCGCTCATGCGCTTGGCAGACTTGCGGCTTGGCGACGAAGGCGGCTGAAGTTGAGCGCGAGGAGCAGCACGCCTGCCGCACCGATCGAAATGGTGATTGAGGTTCCCAGCTTTTCCACCAGTATCGCTCCAATCCCGACGCCCGCCGACTGGCCGAGATAAAAGCAGGAGGCAAAGGCCGCCACGGCAGCGCCCCGCCGTTCCGGCGCCATTTGGGTTGCGTTGATTTGCAGCGTGTTATGCAGCATGTAGAAACCAAGGCCGGCGACGAAACAACCGGGGAGCGCCCACCACCACGCCGGAGCGACGCCGATGGCAAAAAGCGAGAACGCCAACAAGACACCGCCCCATTTCGCGAGGCCGATCTCTCCCAGTTTTTTCACGAATGTTGTCGCCGCCGTCGCGTACAGCAAACCGCCGAACCCGAACAGCATGACCAGCGAGCCTGCGGTGGAGAGCGAAACGCCATGCACGCGGTGCAAATGCGATGCGATGAACGCAAATGCGCCGTAAAGACAGGCGCCTTCCAGAAATACCGTCATCAACACGATGCGCGCCCATGGTTTGACCAGCACCTGGCGAAACTCGGCAAGCATGCGCCGGATTGCCGGTTCATCCGATTTGCGGGAAATCCGCGCATAAGCGGGAAGGCTGC
The DNA here is from genome assembly GCA_027310305.1 of Herminiimonas sp. Classification (GTDB taxonomy): domain Bacteria; phylum Pseudomonadota; class Gammaproteobacteria; order Burkholderiales; family Burkholderiaceae_D; genus DAIDBD01. The sequence goes on along the minus strand of DAIDBD010000066.1, from coordinate 25,261 downwards.
GATTCATCGACAGCAAGACAAGGCCGACGGTAACGAAGATGACGGCGATGAAGAAAAACGGCACGCGCCAGTTGAGGTGATCGGCCGCGAAGCCGCCGACCAGTACGCCGGAAGAAAGCCCGAGGATTTGCCCGGTCAGGAATCGTGCCAGCACCGGCTGCCGATGCTCGTACGGCACCACATCGCCCAGCCACGCCATGGAAAGCGGAATGACCGCGGCAGCCGTGCCGCCGGCCAGCAGACGGGCAAACAGCAGCATCGGGAAATTCGGCGCGAGTGCGCAGAGCAGCGCCGTTACTGCGCACGCAATACAAGCCCACGCGACGACCAGATACTTCCCGAAGCGGTCGCCCAACGGGCCGAAAAACAATTGGAAAAGTCCGTAGGCAACGGAAAAAGCGGTGATGACATAAGACGCAGTACCGAGTGAAACGTCAAACTCGCCCGCCAGTCGCGGGAGCAGGGCGTCCGTCACTCGCAGTGAGAGCGCGCTTGCGAATGCCGCGAAGGACAGATACAGGATTGCCCTGAACGGGTAGGCAGGCACTGCTTTCGGATTTGATGTCATTTCAATTTCATTTTTCGCGTCATGCCAGTGATGGATGAACTACCTGTGTTTAACTGCCGCTCTTGGCGTTGACTGGTCTTCCGACATGAGGCCCGGAATACGGGCAAGCAATTCGAGGAAGTCCTTGCTGGAACCGGATATATGCTCAAGCATCAATCGATGCGCTTCCTCCGCGTTGCCTGCAACGATCGCGTCGACGATTTTCCCGTGATCGATATAGGAGGTCTTGATGCGCCCCGGTTCCTGAAACACGCTGCGGCGATACACCTTGGTGCGGCGCCGGATGGACAGGATGTGCCCGGTCAGATAGGAGTTGAGCGAGCCGGCATAAATGAGCCCGTGCAATTCGGCGTTATAGCGGTCATAGGAGGCGGCATCTTCATCGTTGGCAAACACTTCCGCTTGCTCGTGCAATGCCTTTAATTTCTTGCGCGCGTCCAGCGACATGCGGCGTGTCGCAAGCTTGGCGCTGGCGGCTTCCATTTCGGCCAGCACTTCCAGCATCGACAACAAATCCTGCGGCGACATGCGCGCCACATAGGTTCCGGAGCGCGGAATGATGGTGATCAACCCGTGCGAGGCCAGTTGCAGAATCGCGGTTCGGACCGGTGTGCGGGAAACCTTGAAGCGCGTCATCAGTTCGGTTTCGTCAAGCGGCTCCCCCGGAGGACGCGTTCCGTCATTGATTTCATTTTCCAGCTCGCGCCGGACTTTTTCCACCGCGCTTTGCCGGACTTTCTCCACAGCGCTTTCCTTGATCGACGGCATCGGCTTGTTCCCCATGTTTTCTGTATTTAACCGGTTCGATGATAGCGAATTAAGTAAAAGAAAGATATCAGAACGGATGTCTGAAATAATTTTACATCAAACTGAAATTTCAGATATATTATAAAAACATATCAGTTATCAGATTTTCGATTGTCTGAAAAAATTCGTCGGGAGAACGTGTTTGGCTTTACCACTGGCAGGAATCAAGGTCGTCGATTTGACCCGCGCATTATCCGGACCGTTTTGCTCGATGATCCTTGCGGACCTCGGAGCGGACGTTATAAAAGTCGAACCGATGCCGTCCGGCGACATGGTCCGTACCTGGGGGCCGTTCGATCACGATATCAGCGCCTACTATTTATCCGCCAACCGCAACAAGCGCGGCATCGCGGTCAATTTCCGCGACGAGCGCGGTCTGGAACTGATACGGAAAATGTCGCACGGCGCAGATGTCGTGGTTGAGAATTTCAAGTCGGGCGTGATGGAAAACATGGGGCTCGGCTATGACAGTTTATCGGCCGTGAACCCCAAGCTGATTTTCGGCAGCATTACCGGATTCGGCCGCGACGGCCCGATGGGAAACTATCCGGGATTTGACCAGATTGCACAGGGTTATTCAGGCCTGATGAGCCTGACCGGGCAGGCGAAAACCGGTCCTACCCGGGTCGGCACGGCGATCGGCGATCTGACGTCGGGTATGTGGACCGCGATCGGCATTCTCTCTGCGCTGTTCAGCCGTCAGCAAAGCGGCCGCGGACAGTGCGTCGAAACCTCGCTGCTGGCAAGTCTCGTCGGTTTGCTGAGCGTGCAAGGCCAACGCTATCTCAGTCTGGGCGAAATCCCGGAGCCGACCGGCAACGTCCATCCGGTCATCGCGCCGTATGGAGTTTTCGAAACCAGGGACGGGCCGCTGAATATTGCCCCTGCGACGCCGGACATGTGGATCAGCCTGTGCAAGCTGCTCGAGCTCGAGGCGCTTCTCGACGACAGCCGCTTCATCGATAACCAGGCGCGCATGCATCACCGCGACGAACTGCGCGTGATCATCGAATCGCGGTTGAAGCAGCGTACCAAAATGGAATGGACCGAAGCGATGACCGCCTTGGGCATTCCGGCCGGACCGATCAACAATCTTTCCGACGTTTTCAACGACCCGCAGGTGCTGCATTGCCGGCTGGTCGAAGAAGTTCAGCATCCGCTGCTGGGCGCGCTCAAGCAGGTTGCCAATCCGATCAGGATGGAAGCCTTCAAGGACGGCAGCATCCGCACGCCGCCGCCGATGCTGGGCGAACATACTTATGAGGTGCTGGCCGAATTCGGTTTTGCTCCTGATCATTTGCAACAACTTTCAACCGACGGCGTAATCGGGCAATACGGGAACGCACAACCGCGTTCCGACATTTAAGCAGGCCATCATTCAAAAAGGAGACGTAACATGAACGGGAAATTCAAGAGTCTTGCAGTTGCTGCGGCGCTGCTTTGCACCGCGCTGGGAAATGCTCAGGCGCAGGAATTCAAGCTGACGCATCAGTGGAAACAGGGCACCGACAGCCGCGATGTCGCGGCCCGTCAGTTTGCCAAGGAAGTGACGAGCAAAGACCCGTCGATGAAATTCCGCATCTATCCGGGCGCATCGCTGATCAGCAATCCGCTCAAGCAGCTCGATGCGGTGCAGGATGGAACCATCGACATGGCGATCATTCCGCTGATCTATGCGGCCGGCAAGATTCCGGAATTCTCGGTCACCATCCTGCCGGGGGCGGTCAGCAGCGCAGCGGATGGCATGAAGCTGCGTAATTCCGAATACGCCAGGAAACTGCAGGAAGTGGCCGAAGCGAATGGCATTCACATCGTGACATGGTGGTGGACCGAAGGCGGTTTCACCAATCGCGTGCATCCGATCGGAAGCCCGGACGGCGTCAAGGGACTCAAGTTTCGCGGCGCTGACCGCACGGTCGATGCCGCACTGAAGGAAGCAGGCGCATCGGTCTTTTCAATGCCTTCGACAGAACTTTACAGCGCGATGCAGTCAGGCGTGCTGGATGGATTGCTCACCTCGTACGACAGCCTGATGAGCATGCGGCTCTACGAGCAAAGCAAGTTTGCCACCATTGGCGGCGACTACACGATTTTCGTGCTGCTTCAGCCGATCATCATGTCGAAAAAGGCATGGGACAAATTGACCCCGGCCCAGAAAAAGATTTTTGACGAAGCCGCTCTCAAGACCGACAAGGTTTTTAATGCCGATCAAGTAGACGTCGCCAGGACGGCAGCCGCGAAGTTCAAGCAGGCGGGCGTGCAGGTTCGCCAAATGACCAAACCGGAATTTGACGAATGGGTTGCACTGTCCAAAAAAACAGCATGGAAGGATTTCGCTGCCTCCAGCCCGAAAGCAAAGGAACTGCTGGACGCCTTGCAAAAATCACGCGGGCAATGAACCGTGACACTGTGTTGAGAGGAAGGAAACGGCAATCATGAATCGATTCAGCGTCATGGTGGAGCGGCTTAGTCTGGCTTGTGCATTCGTTGCAGCGGGCTTGCTGCTCGCTTCAATATTGACCGTCACCTGGATGGTCTTTTATCGGGCGATCGGATATCAGAATTCATGGGAGCTGGAAGCCAGCATCATGATGATGGTCGGCGCCGTCTTTCTCGGTTCCCCCTACACGCTCCGGACCAAGGGACATGTGGGAATGGAACTGCTGGACGCGATGTTGTCCGAGCGCGCGAAAGAAAGGCTTGCGATCATCGGTCAGGCGGTCGGTTTCATGGTCTGCCTCTACCTGGCATGGATGGGGTTGCACATGACGATCGAGGCTTACCAGGGAAATGAACGCGGCCTCGGTATTTCGCGCGTGCTTGAATGGCCCAAATATGCGGCGATGCCGATCGGCATGGGTCTTACCGCACTTCAGTATGTCGTCGAAATTCAAAAGACGCTGTTCAATAATCGAATCAAGGCGAGCCTACCTACATCATGAGCGAACTAGAAATCGGCGGGCTCCTTTTTTTCGTCACTTTTGCCGTCTTGTTTTCGGGCGTGCCGATCGCTTTCGGGCTGGTTGCCGTGGCCGTCAGTTTTCTGGCGATCTTCGGCGGCCATGCTGCTTTGGCGGCAGTATCGAAAACATTCATCGGCGAACTTTCCAGCTTTGCATTATTGACGTTGCCGATGTTTGTCGTGCTCGGCGCGGCCATCGGCATGTCGCGCGCCGGCAAGGACATATTCGAGTCCCTCCATCGCTGGCTGCATCGGGTGCCGGGCGGATTGGTGATTGCCAATATCTTCGCCTGCGGATTGTTTTCCGCGATGTGCGGTTCCAGTCCGGCGACCGCGGCAGCGATCGGCAAGGCGGGCATTCCGGAAATGCTCAAGCGCGGTGTTTCCGCCCGGCTTGCCGCCGGTGCGATCGCAGCCGGTGGAAGCCTGGGTATCCTGATTCCGCCTTCAATTACCTTCATCATCTACGGCATCGTCACCGAAACGTCGATCGGCCGCCTGTTTCTGGCGGGCGTCGTGCCGGGCGTGCTGCTGGTGCTGCTTTTTTCACTTTACGCCTGGGTTGTCAGCGTTCGTTCGCAGGATCGGGCAATGCAAGAAGAACAATTTACCTTGCGTGAAAAAGTGTCGGGGCTTGCACGCACGCTGCCGTTCCTGATGATCATTATCGCTGTGACCGTCGTGATGTATGGCGGCTTCGCCACGCCTTCCGAAGTGGCGGCGATTGCCGCATTTCTTGCGTTGATCCTGGTGGCTGTCATCTACCGGACCAGGCTTGCGGATTTATGGTCGATCATGCGTGACGCCACGCGCGAATCGTCGATGATCCTGATGATCGTCGCGGCTGCCGCCCTGTACTCGTACATGATGTCCTACCTGTATGTCACGCAGAGTGTTGCAGACTGGATGTTCAGTTGGAACCTCGGCACATGGCAGCTGATTCTGGTGTTGAATGTCTTTCTTTTGCTGGCGGGGTTTTTCATGCCGGCCGTTGCCATCATCCTGATGAGCATGCCGTTCATCCTGCCGGTGCTGACCCAGAATCATATCGACCTCGTATGGTTCGGCGTCATCCTGACCATCAATCTCGAAATCGGCCTGATTCATCCGCCGGTCGGTTTGAATATTTTCGTGATTCGCGGCGTGGCGCCGGAAATTCCGCTGCGCGATGTGATGTGGGGCGTGCTGCCGTTTGTCGCGATCATGATGCTTTTCATTGCACTGCTGACGGTTTTTCCGCAGATCGCCACATGGCTGCCAACCGCTTTGATGGGCCCCGTATTATAGGTAATGACAAATGAAAAAAACGGACAATATGCCGGATGATTTTCCGGGTATCGCGTATGTCGGCGCGACCGCAAGGATCACGTTGCGGCGCCCGCGAGAACACAACCGGATCGACCCGGGCGATATCGAGGTCATCCGTTCCTATCTCGCGGACATTCGGCAGCGGAGCGATATCAGGGCGGTCGTCTTCAGCGGACTCGGAGAAAAAACGTTCAGTTCCGGCTACACGATTCAGGCAATCGTCGAAAAGCTGGATCGCAGTTTCGAGGACTTGCTCGACACGATCGAAAATTTTCCGCTGCCGACTATCTGTGCGCTGAACGGAAGCGTGTACGGCGGTGCAACCGACCTGGCGCTTTGCTGCGATTTCCGTATCGGCGTGCGCGGTTCCCGCATGTTCATGCCGGCCGCCAAATTCGGCCTGCATTATTATCCGGGCGGCTTGCGCCGGTATGTCACGCAGATCGGACTTGCAGAAACCAAGCGGCTTTTTCTCACTGCCCGGGCGATTGATGACGAAGCCATGCTGCGTATCGGTTTCCTGACTGATCTGGTCGATTCCGGGAATCTCTGGAAGAAAGTCGACGAATACGTTGACGAAATTGCCATCTGCGAACCGTTGACGGTCATTTCGTTGAAACGTCAGTTGAACGCGATTGCAGCGGCCGACGCCGAAGCCGCGGCATCGCGGGACGATTACGAAAGATCGTTGCGTTCGGATGAACTCAAGCGCCGCATTGGCGCAGTTGCCAAGCGCGATTGATTTGCAGACCGGTTGGCATACATAGCGGACGATAATGCAGCGGCGATTACTTTGCCGCAGCCGGCACCACCCGCCACACCACATTGCCCACATCGTCGGCCACCAGCAGAGCGCCCCTGCGGTCGATCGCCACGCCGACCGGCCGGCCCAGCGCATCGCCGTCCGCAGTCAGGAAACCGGTCAGCACATCCTGCGGTACACCTGCCGGACGGCCATTCGCAAACGGCACGAAAATGACCTTGTAGCCGCTGCGCGGCTTGCGGTTCCAGGAACCGTGCTGGCCGACGAATGCGCCGCCGGCATATTGTTCCGGAAATAAATTTCCTTCATAAAAGGTCAGTCCGAGCGACGCGGTATGCGGCCCGAGCGCGTAATCCGGCACGATGGCGGACGCCACCAGATCGGGCCGCTGCGGCTGCACCCGTTCATCGACATGCTGGCCGTAATAGCTGTAGGGCCAGCCGTAGAAGCCGCTGTCCTTCACCGACGTCATGTAATCGGGCACCAGATCGCTGCCGATTTCATCGCGTTCGTTGACCGCCGTCCAGAGCGCGCCGCTTTGCGGCTGCCAGCCCATGCCGTTCGGGTTGCGCAGGCCGGAAGCAAAGACCCTGACCTTGCCTGTTTTCGGATTGACTTCAAGGATGGCGGCGCGGTCGGTTTCCTTATCGATGCCGTTCTCGCCGACGTTGCTGTTCGAACCCGTCGTCACATACAGCAGCGAGCCGTCGCGATTGGCGATGACGTTCTTGGTCCAGTGATGGTTGATCGGACCTGCCGGCAGATCGACCACCTTGACGCCGGGCCCGGTGATCCGGGTCTGGCCTTCCTTGTACGGAAAACGCACCAGCGCATCGCTATTGGCGACGTACAGGTCGTTGCCGACCAGCGCCATGCCGAATGGCGAAGACAGGTTTTGCAGGAACACGGTCCGGGTTTCCGCGATGCCGTCGCCGTCGGCGTCGCGCAGCAGCGTAATCCGGTTGGCGCTCGGCACGCCGGCGCCGGCGCGCTTCATCACCATTTTCATGATCCAGCCCTTGATGCCTTTGCCGTCTTCCGGCTTGGGCGGCGCATTGGTTTCGGCGACGAGCACATCGCCGTTGGGCAGCACATGCAGCCAGCGCGGATGATCGAAGCCGCTCGCATAGGCATTGACCGCCAGTCCTGCCGCGGCAATCGGCTTCGCGCCTTCGGGCCAGCCTTTTGCGGGAGCGATATTGATAGTGGGTATCAGCGTTTTGTTCGGCGGCGGCAGTTTCGGCTGCGGGCCGGTGCCGTCCTGAACGGTCAGCTTCGCCATTTCTCCGCAGGAAGTTGCAGACAATGCCAGCAACACCGCCAGCAATCGAAAAATGAAGGTGCGACGCATTGAATGTTTCCAATTGCCAATAGGCGCAAATGTTGCGAATCGCAGGGCATGAAACGCATTCCATGTTAACCCTGATTTCACGGATCATTCCCGGTTCGCGATGTGCGTTTATCCAATATCAAAGCCTGCTCATCCATTCACTATGCGGGCACCGGTTTTTGCATGCCGGCAGTCGCGGAAAAATTTCAGCCGACATGTTTGACATTGACCAAGGGAAGAACCAAATAAAGGGCGGATAGTCGAACTGTCAACAATCAAAAACTGGGGGGATGCATGGAGGAACGTGACGTCGTCATAATTACAGGCAGCAGCGGCAATATCGGCACGGCGACGATTCACCGTCTTGCCGCACAATACAGAATGGCCGGTTTCGATGAGCCCGGCCCGCCATATCCGGCCAAGCCTGCCGATTGCGTTGAAGTCGACATGGAGTCGCGGGAAAGCATCGAGGCAGGACTGAAAAGCGTGCGGGAAAAATTCGGCAACCGCATCGCATCCGTCATCCATCTCGCCGGCTACTACAGTTTCACCGGAGAGCCGAGCCCGAAATATTACACCGTCAACGTCCTCGGCACGCAGTACCTGCTCGATGCGTTGCAGGCATTCGATGTCGAGCAATTCGTCTTCGCCAGCACCATGCTGGTGTACAAGCCCACCGCGCCGGGCCGGCCGATCGATGAAGACTGGCCGCTGGAGCCGGCATGGGATTATCCGAAATCCAAAATCGAAACCGAAGCGATCATTGCAAGCCATCATCGGAAGATTCCTTACGTCAATCTGCGTCTGGCCGGCGTGTATGACGAAGACTGCCGCGTGCCGTCGATTGCGAACCAGATTCAGCTGATACGCGAACGCCAGTTGATTAGCCATGTCTTCCCGGGCGACATCACGCACGGGCAGGCGTTCGTTCACCGCGACGATCTGGTCGACGCGTTTGCGCGCGCGGTCGAGCGGCGCGGACAATTGCCGGACGCGCTGACCGTGCTGATCGGCGAGCCGCAGACCGCCAGTTACGACGCGATGCAGCGCGAACTCGGCCGGCTGCTGCATGGCGAAGAATGGGAGACGCGCGAGATACCGAAAGCGGTCGCCAAGACCGGCGCCTGGCTGGAGGAAGTCGCGCTGCCGAAAGACAAGGAGCCGTTCATCAAGCCGTGGATGATCGACCGCGCCGACGACCATTACGAGCTCGATATCAGCCGCGCGCGCACGCTGCTTGGCTGGGAACCCGAGCATCGGTTGATCGACACGCTGCCTGAAATGGTGCGCAGGCTGAAGGCCGATCCGGTTGGCTGGTACCGGAAAAATAAATTGTCCTTGCCGGATGATTTGCAGCAGCAGGCGACGCAACCGCAACCCGCTACCGACCGGATTGACGGTCAACCGGAAAAGCAAGGGAAGGGAGCGCACCACGAGGATCAAAAGCAGCCGGAAAAAGGTTCCGATAAAACGCCTCCCGATGCGCAGTCCGCACCGATGCAGCATGGCGCGATGCCGATGGACACGGGATCGCATGACGACCAGAAAATGCTGGTCGACGAACATCTGTCCACGCTGTGGCCGCATTTCGTCAACCTGATGCTCGGACTATGGCTGATCACCGGCCCGTTCGCGCTCGGCTATCTGAGCACGCACGCGCCGGATCCGGCCATCGTGCAAGTGATGCTGGATCGCGGCCTGCCGTCGCCGGAAAGCCGCAACCTGCTGATGACGTGGAGCGACGTGATCAGCGGCGCGCTGATCGCCATCTTCAGCCTGTTGTCGATCTCGCCGCGGCGGCGCTTTGCCTGGGCGCAGTGGGCCAACGCGACGATGGGATTCTGGCTGCTGCTGGCGCCCCTCGTGTTCTGGACGCCGCTTCCCATCGCCTACAACAACGATACCCTCGTTGGCGCGCTGGTGATCGCGTTTTCGGTGCTGGTGCCGATGATGCCGGGCATGAGCATGGAAGGCATGATGGGCAAGCCAGACGTGCCGCCCGGCTGGAATTATTGCCCGTCGACCTGGCTGCAACGGATGCCGATCGCCGCGATGGGGCTGGTCGGCTTCCTGATTTCCCGCTATCTGACCGCGTATCAGTTAGGTCATATCGATCAGGCATGGGATCCGTTTTTCGGTCCCGGCACCATGACCATCATCACCTCCGACATGTCGAAGGCGTGGCCGATTCCGGATGCCGGTTTGGGTGGAATTGCCTACATGATCGAAATCCTGATGGCGGTGATGGGCGACAAGCGGCGCTGGCGCACCATGCCGTGGATGGTGCTGATGTTTGGCATCCTGGTCGTGCCGCTGGGCGGCGTCAGCATTTTCTTCATCATCATCCAGCCGATCGTCATCGGCACCTGGTGCACACTGTGTCTGGTCGCCGCGCTGGCGATGGTGATCATGATTCCGTATTCGCTGGATGAACTGGTCGCGATGGGGCAATTCATGCTCGACGCGCGGCGCAAGGACAAGCCGTTCTGGCGGACGTTCTGGATGGGCGGCGCGATGGACGGCGGCAGCGAAGACCAGTCGAAGGAGTTTCGCGGCAATTATCGGGACATGATCGCGGAGATGGTCGACGGCGTTACGCTGCCATGGACCCTGCTCGCCAGCACCGTGCTCGGCGTCTGGCTGATGTTCACGCGGCTGATCTTCGGGTCGTCGGGCGCGATGGCCGACAGCGATCATCTGGTTGGTGCGCTGGTCGTCACGTTCAGCGTGATGGCGATGGCGGAAGTCGGACGGCCGGTGCGGTTCATCAATGCCGCGTTCGGCCTGTGGCTGCTGGCCGCGCCGTGGCTGCTGGATGGCGTTTCTTCCGGTGCGGCGGTCTGGAACAGCATGCTGGCGGGGATCATGCTGGTCGCGCTGGCATTGCCGCGCGGCGCGATCAAAAACGCGTATGCCGGCTGGGATCGCGTTCTTGTCTGATCCAAGCCGCCCACCTTTCAAACATGAAAATGCGCATGAACCCAATGACCAGGCAGGCAAACCTTTTAGACGTAATCATAGTAGGTGGCGGACCAGCCGGCCTGAATGCCGCGCTGGTGCTCGGCAGATGCCGCAGAAACGTGCTGCTGTTCGATGACGGAAAACCGCGCAACGCCGTGTCGCATGCGCTGCACGGATTCCTGAGCCGCGACGGCATCCCGCCAGCGCAACTGCGCGTGATTGCGCGCGAGCAGCTCGCTGCATACCCATCGGTCCGCATCGACGAAGACCGGGTGGTCGATGCGGCGCGTATCGACCAGATTTTTTCGGTGACCACGCGCGATGGCCGCAATTTTCTTGCACGCAAACTGCTATTGGCAGCCGGTGTAATCGACAAGTTGCCGGAGCAGCCCGGGTTTCGCGAACTCTACGGCATCGGGCTATTCCATTGCCCTTACTGCGACGGTTGGGAGATGCGCGACCAGCCATTGGCCGTGTATGGCCGCGGCGACGACAAGGGAGGCGGACTGGCGCTCGAAATGACGCATTGGAGCCGCGACACGGTATTGTGCACCGACGGTCCTTCGGAACTCAGCGCTGATTACCGCCAGCGCCTGGAAAAAAATGGCGTCCCCGTGCGCGAAGAAAAGATTGTTCGCCTGGAGGTCAGCCGCAACGTTCCCTACCAAGCCGCGTTTGACATTGTCTTTGACACCGGGCCGCGCCTGCGCCGGGCTGCCATCTTTTTCAACACCGGCAGGGCCCAGTCCACGGATCTCGCCGCGCGCCTGGGTTGCGACATGTACGATCCTGAAGGGTGCAAGGTGGATAACGACAAGCAGATGACCCATGTACCCGGATTGTATGTGGCCGGCGATGCGTCGCGCGACGTCCTGCAGGTCATCGTCGCTGCGGCTGAAGGCGCGGAAGCCGCCATTGGGATCAACAACGCGCTGCTTCGCGAGGATTTGGCGTGATGCCTCGGACGACGGTACGCGCCATGCGCTTTTCGCGCCGCGACCGCCGGAAGCTTGCGGTTCTGGCCGATATTCTGGCCGACGCGAGTCGGCTTGGACCGCACCCTTGATTGAGCAGAAAAGGGAAATGCCAATGACGCAACATGAAGTCGTCGTCATCACCGGCGCATCGGCCGGCGTGGGCAGGGCGGCCGCGCGCGAATTCGCGAGGCACGGCGCATGGATCGGGCTGCTCGCCCGCAACCGCGGCACGCTGGAATGCGTCAGGCAGGAAGTGGAAGAACGGGGCGGACGCGCGCTGGTGCTGGTTGCCGACGTCGCCGACGCCGGCGCGGTCGAGCGCGCCGCGGAACAGGTCGAGGCCGAATTCGGCCCGATCGATGTCTGGATTAACAACGCGATGGCATCGATGATGTCGCCCGCCATCGAGATGACGGCGGACGAGTTCCGCCGCGTGACCGAAGTGACCTATCTGGGATACGTGCACGGAACGCTGGCGGCACTGCGCCGGATGACGCCGCGCGACAGCGGCACGATCGTGCAGGTCGGTTCGGCGCTCGCTTACCGCGGCATTCCGTTGCAATCGGCGTATTGCGCCGCAAAGCATGCGGTCAAGGGCTTTACCGAATCGCTGCGCTGTGAACTGATCCATCAACGCAGCAGGATCCGATTGAACATGGTGCATCCGCCCGCCGTCAACACGCCGCAATTCGAATGGATCCGTTCAAACATGCCGAATCAGCCGCAGCCTGTGCCGCCGATCTATCAGCCTGAAGTGATCGCGCGCGCGATCTACTGGTCGGCCCACAACGACCGGCGCGAATCGCTGGTCGGCATTACCACGGTCGGCGCGGTGTGGGCGAACAAATTCATCCCCGGCCTGATCGACCGCTATCTGGCCCGCACCGGCTACCGGTCGCAGCAGACCGATGAGCCGGTTTCAAAGGACAGGCCGGACAATCTGGTGCAGCCGGTGCTGCATGACTTCGGCGCACACGGCCGCTTCGATCGCGGCGCCGTGCGGGTCAGCCTGCAGGCTTGGCTGGACCGTCATCGCATTGCGCTGCTGACGGGCACCGCCATCCTCGCAATCACCGGCGCAGCCGTATTGCGGCTGCTTGCCTGATTCCGCAACGTGATCAGGCGCCGAAGTAAAGATCGCCGGAATCACGGCTTCTGTTTTGCGCCGCCTGCTTCGCTTCAGCGCGAACTTCCGCCCGCGAACGCGCGGTTGGCGTTGCAACGATCTGCGGATAAAACGGGTCTGCGCCGACCTGCATGCCGTTTGCACGCGCCTGCTCCAGCTCGGCGACTACCTGCGCCCGCGATTTGGTCGATGTGATATGGTCCTGCCAGTTGCTTCCCGGTTCTCCCACGTATTTGTCATCCGCAAAGGCGCTCGAGCCAAGGGCCGTCAACAGGGTGGAAACTGCAATGGCAGTAAAGATTTTTTTCGATTTCATGATGACTTCTCCTGTCAGTTTAAAAAAGCGCGTGACTGAATCGGTGCTGAACCAAGGTACTGAGCCAATCGCCGATCCATGAGAACCATTCTATGAAACCGATCCCTACAAGACCCTGACAGCCGTATTACAAATCGGTAATTTTGGTGCTGGCAGGTATTGAATTTTTATATCTTGTTTACACGCAAGATATGAAAATTTATGAAATTTTTAGCTCGTTTCGGCTAATCTTGATCTGCCGAATTCATAATTGCTTTCAGCGCTGGCAGGATCATCGATCAAGGATTTCGAACCGCCATGACACGATGCATGCTACCGCTGCTCCTTGGACTATATGAGCCGTTTCCACCCAAAAAATATTTCTTGGACGCAGAAGGCGCCGGCGGAAGGGATGATCGAAAATAACGAGAGCAGCTACGATAATTTCGTCAGCTCTTTCAAGCCGGACAATTGGCGTTACGCATGGGCTATCGGCGCAAGCCTTTCAACCGCGCTCATTGCAACGCCGTTATTGCCGTTCCTGGACCTGGCCAATATTGTGATGCTGTTCCTGCTCGCGGTCGTTTTGATTGCGGCAAGGCTCGGCCGCGGCCCCGCGATCGTTGCGTCGATTGTCGGCGTTGCGGCATTCGACTTCTTTTTTGTTCCGCCTCGATTTTCCTTCGCGGTCAATGACTTCCAGTATCTCGTCACATTTGCCGTCATGCTTGCGGTCGGCGTCCTGATCGGCCATTTGACGGATGGCCTGCGTGCCCAGGCCCGCATGGCATTACGCCGCGAATCCCATCTATGGTCGCTTTATAAATATGCCCGCGAGCTGTCAAGCGCATTGCAGACCGAACAGATTTTCGACACGACACGCAACTTCATCAAGCGCACCTTTCATGCGAAGGCCGTTCTCCTTCTTCCAGGCGATAAAGGCCTGCTATCCCCGCCGGCTTTTTCAAGGGCGGAGAATGCCGAGGCGCTGCATTTGGGCGTGCTGGATATGGGCGTCGCGCAATGGGCGTTCGATCATAAATCGCCGGCCGGAAAAGGAACCGATACATTGCCGTCCAGCTGCTTTTCCTTCTTGCCGCTGGTTGCGCCGGTACGCGCGCGCGGCGTGCTCGCCATCCAGTCCGACACCGATCATTCGATGCTCCTGGCTGAACGGCGGCAGCAACTGGATACGTTTGCCGCATTGGCCGCGATTGCGCTGGAACGGGTGCATTACATCGAGGTAGCCCGGGATGCTCAGGTGCGCATGGAATCCGAACGGTTGCGCAACTCCCTGCTATCCGCGCTGTCGCATGATTTGCGCACGCCGTTGACGTCGCTTGTGGGACTGTCCGAATCGCTTGCGATGTCCAGGCCCGCGCTGGCGCCGGAGCAGCTCGAACTGGCTGAAGCATTGCACGACGAGGCGCGCCGGATGAGCAACCTGGTTTCAAATCTGCTCGACATGGCGCGTATTCAGAGCGGAAAAATCAACCTCGATCTGCAGTGGCAATATTTCGAAGAAGTGGTTGGAAGCGCATTGCGCATCAGTGCGCCGTTGCTATTGCGGCATAAGGTGCAGACGCTGCTTGCTCCCGGTCTGCCGCTGGTTCGGTTCGACGCGGTGCTGCTCGAGCGCGTGCTGAGCAATCTTGTCGAAAACGCCGCGAAATACACGCCGCCGGGTTCGCGCATCACTATTTCCGCCAAGGCGAAAGACGATCTCCTTGAAGTCGCCGTCTGCGACAATGGCCCCGGGCTTCCTGCCGGCCGCGAAGAGGCAATCTTCGAAAAGTTCGTGCGCGGCGAGCGGGAATCGCCATTGCCCGGCGTCGGTCTGGGGCTTTCCATCTGCCGCGCGCTCATCGAGGCGCATGGCGGCACCATAAAGGCAGGAAGCTCTCCCGAGGCCGGCGCATGCATTGCGTTTACGCTTCCCATCGCCATGCCTCCCGTCATGCCCGACATGGACGAGGGCGGCGCGGCCATGCAGGACCGCACGCCATGACCGCGCCTTTCCCGATCGCGCTGCTGATCGAGGACGAACCGCATATCCGGCGTTTTGTACGCATGGGACTGGTTGCGGACGGATGGCAGATTTTCGAATCCGAAACGATGCAACGCGGCCTGATCGAGGCCGGTACGCGCAAACCCGATTTGATTATTCTCGATCTCGGTCTGCCTGACGGCGATGGCGTCGATTTCATTCTCGACTTCCGGCAATGGTCATCGGTGCCGATCATCGTGCTGTCTGCCCGCGCGGGCGAAACAGACAAGATCACGGCGCTCGACGCCGGCGCCGACGACTATCTCACCAAACCGTTCGGGGTCGGCGAGCTGCTGGCGCGCGTCCGCTCCACGATGCGGCGTTTCCGGCAATCGGCAACCGGCCTGGGCGCCATCCGGTTCGGCGACGTCCGGGTGGATTTGAAAGCGCGGCTGGTAACCAGGGCGAATCAGCCAGTCCACCTGACGCCGATCGAATACAAGCTGCTTGCGGTGCTTGCGGCCAACGCCGGATGCGTGGTGACCAATCCGCAGCTGCTGCGCCAGGTGTGGGGGCCGTCGCACGTGGAAAGCAGCCACTATTTGCGCATCTACATGGGACATCTGCGGCAGAAGCTGGAAGCAGATCCGGCACAGCCGGAATACCTTTTGACGGAAACCGCGGTCGGCTACCGCCTGCTTCTTTCTTCATGAGGGTTCTTTGCGTTTTCGCCGGCCTGTAAAATGGTCGGCCATCCATTTTTAAATAAACACAACCAGGTTCAGGGACCACAGTGACAACATCCGCAAAAAGCAGTCTGCGCGTATTGACCATCGCAGCCATTGGTATCGTCTACGGCGATATCGGCACCAGTCCTCTTTATACGATGAAGGAAATCTTCTCGCCCGCGCACGGCCTTGTTCTGAGCCACGCCAATCTCCTGGGTGTCGTGTCGCTGATTATCTGGGGATTGACGATCATTGTCTCGCTGAAATACGTCACGCTGATCATGCGTGCCAACAACCATGGCGAAGGCGGCATCATGGCGCTGCTGGCGCTGGCCTTGTCGCCGTTTTCCGCGGATGCGCGCTGGTATTATCCGCTGACGCTGGTCGGCCTGAGCGGGGCGGCGCTGTTCTTTGGCGACGGCATCATTACGCCGGCGATTTCCGTTCTTTCCGCGATAGAGGGACTGGAAGTCGCCACGCCGGCCTTCAAGGGTTACGTGGTGCCGATCACCGTTTGCGTGCTCGTCGCCCTGTATGCGGTACAGCAAAAAGGCACGGGCGGCATCGGCAAATTATTCGGGCCGATCGTGCTG
The DNA here is from genome assembly GCA_027310305.1 of Herminiimonas sp. GTDB lineage: Bacteria > Pseudomonadota > Gammaproteobacteria > Burkholderiales > Burkholderiaceae_D > DAIDBD01. The sequence goes on along the minus strand of DAIDBD010000066.1, from coordinate 8,856 downwards.
GTATGGTTCGCCGCCCTTGCCGCGATGGGCGTTGTCAATATCGTGCAAACGCCGGATATTCTTGCCGCGCTCAATCCGATTCATGCGTTTGATTTTCTTGTCCGCAACGGCTGGATCGCTTTCGTGGCGCTCGGCGCCATCGTGCTCGCATTCACCGGCGCGGAAGCGCTGTATGCCGACATGGGCCACTTCGGACCGAAGCCGATCCGCATCGCGTGGGCGCTCATCGTTTTTCCTGCGCTCGCATTGAATTATCTGGGGCAGGGCGCATTGCTGCTATCCAATCCGGCAGCGGTTTCCAATCCGTTTTACCAGCAGCTTGGTCCGTGGAGCATCTATCCGCTGGTCATTCTTGCGACAGTGGCGACCGTCATCGCGTCGCAGGCGACCATATCCGGCACGTTCTCCATCGTCCAGCAGGCGATATCGCTGGGATTCCTGCCCAGAATGCGCGTGCTGTACACCTCGGATCGCGAGATGGGCCAGATTTATATTCCATTGGTCAATTGGCTGCAACTGATTGCCGTGATCCTGGCCGTCGTTGGATTCGGATCATCCAGCAACCTGGCTTCCGCGTATGGCATTGCAGTAACGGCAACCATGCTGGCAACAACTTTTCTGACGTTTTTCGTGATCCGGTATAAATGGAATTTCAATCTGTTGCTATGTCTGGCCGTTACCGGATTTTTCATGTTCATCGACGCCGCCTTGCTGTCGGCGAACCTTCTTAAAATCGCCAGCGGCGGCTGGTTCCCGCTGTTGCTTGGCGCAGTGATGCTGACCGTCATGCTGACATGGAGAACCGGCCGCCGCCTGGTATTGCAGAATCTGCAAAAACACAGCATTCCGCTGGAAGACTTCCTGCGATCCCTGTTTGCCAACCCATTGACGCGGGTCGAGGGCACGGCGGTATTTTTCCGGGCCGAAGGCGACGGCGTGCCGCATGCGTTATTGCACAACCTGTCTCACAATAAGGTGCTGCATGAGCGCACCGTTTTCCTGACGGTGGTGAATGCCGATATCCCGCATGTGGCGCCTTCCGAACGGGTGACCGTGCAGGATCTGGGCCATCAGTGCTACCAGGTTAATATGCATTTTGGATTCCAGGAGAAACGCGACATCCCGGAAGCCTTGCAACTTTGCGAAATCCACGGCCTTGAATTCAACATGATGGAAACGTCGTTCTTCATCGCGCGCCAGACCGTGATTCCGACGACAGGCGGCGGCATGGCGAGGTGGCGGGAAGCATCGTATGTCGCGCTGGCACGCAACGCGCGCGATGCCGCCGACTATTTTCGCATTCCAAGCAATCGCGTGATCGAGTTGGGAACGCAGATCGAGATTTGAGCGCAGTCGTTGCGGCATCCGGCCAGACTTGACGGCAACCTGTTCCGCAATCAGGTAAAACCCGGCAGCCGAGGGGGTAGATTTTACAAGAGCCGAAAGCTGCGCCAGGTCCATCGTCGAATCCGCGATAGCCGGTCATGGCGCATCGAACGACACGCATGAAAAGAACGACGAGCATGCGTCGGCGGTCGGCAAGCCTGGCGATGCAGCCAAGGTCACGCGCACGATGACCGTGGACATGAACGACACGATGCGATTCACCCCTGAAAAGGTCAACGGCGCGCTGACGGTAACGACGATTCAGGCGGACAAGTAGTGCGCTCGCTGGCGGTCATCGCGCCGCCAGATGTTCTTTTTCCATGCGGACTCCCGATCGCATGTAAGTCCGGACGGCATTCGAGGTAGGGCTGAAGTATCAAAATTCGATCGCTGGTTGAATGCCGGTCAGGTCGAACAGATCATCCGGCTTTCAGGCGGTCCGTCTGCGTTTGCGCGGCAATCTCAAATTGCGCGCGATATCGAATCAAAAAAGTCGAGCGTCAGCGTGCCCGGACTTGCCGACATATGCAGCGTCAACCTTGCCTCTCTCCGCTTGAGGATTGTTGAAGCGGTTTTACCGGAAAACGCAAGGCAAACCGGGTAATGCCGTCGAGTCCGCTCTCAACGTCCACGCTTCCTCCATGCAGCGTCATGATGGCTTTCACGATCGCCAGCCCCAATCCCGTTCCGCCGGCAGCCCGGCAGTGTGACGAATCCGCCCTGTAAAAACGGTCGAACAGGTGGGCCAGATGTTCGCTGGGGATTTGCTCGCCATGGTTGAATACGGCCAGCACGATTTCATGCGAACCCGCCTCCACGTTCACCGTCACTTCGCTGTCGGAAGCGCCGTAGCGAACCGCGTTGGAAAGAAGATTCGTGATTGCTCTTCGCACCAGGGCCGGGTCGGCGACTATGTCGCCGTGGCCGTTCATGCGGAAGGAAATGCCCCGTTCCTGGGCAAGCAGTTCAATGTAATCGATTCCCTTTTTCGCTTCGCCTGCGAGATCGATCACCGTTGAATTAATGACGGCTTCGGCATTGTCCGCATAAGCCAGGAAAAGCATGTCCGACACCAATCGGGTCAACCTTTCAAGCTCCTCCACATTATCCTCAAGCACTTCGAGCAACTGGTCATGGCTGCGCGGTTGAGACAGCGTCATCTGTGTGCGCCCGAGTAGCGTTGCGAGCGGCGTGCGCATCTCATGCGCCAGGTCTCCCGAAAATTGCGACAAGCGCCGAATGCCGTCATCCAGCCGGTCAAGCATGCCGTTGAAGGCCAGACAGAGCGGCAACAGTTCGGAGGGAAGGCGGGCAGGATCGATTCGCTCGGAAATATTTTGCGTTGAAACCGCGATCGCCGCTTTGCGGAATCGATTCAGCGGACGCAAGCCGATGCTGACAATGAACAGGGCGCACAGCGAAACGATTGCAAGCACGAACGGCGCGGCGGTCAGCGCGGTAATGAGGAATCTCGACAGCATTTCCTTGTCGCTGCTGCGATCGACGGTCAAGACGATGATGTATTTTTCGCCGTTGCGTACTTTGCCTGTCGAAGCGAAGGACAACATCGGCTTGCCGGAGTCCTGCGAACGCCAATCCAGAAAAGCGTCCAGCCCCCAGGTATCGTTTTCGAGGCGATGCAGCGATTCGGCGGCAATGGAACTGAAGGTGATCAGACGGGTCGCGTTATCCGGTTTTGCTACCGCGACATACAGGTCTTCATGGCCTGCCAGCAGATCGGCCAGCCGATATGCCGCATCGCCGATTGCCGGAATGCTTGCCTGTCCATTCAGCAGTTGGCGGGCATCGGCTATCTTGTCCTTCAGCAAGCGATATTTCTGCTCCTGCAGTGAGCGGGATACGGTGTCGTAGGAAAAAACCAAAAGGGCAACCGCTTGCAGAAGCCCCAGTATGCCAACCAGTAAAGCCAGCTTCAGCGAAAGACTGGGAATCTTCATGCACGGTGCTCGAACACATACCCGACGCCGCGTACCGTGTGAATCAGTTTCACATCGAACGGATCGTCGATTTTCGCCCGCAATCGGCGTATGGCGACTTCGACCACGTTGGTGTCCGAATCGAAGTTGATGTCCCAGACGAGGGAGGCGATTTGCGTGCGGGACAAAACCTCGCCGCTGCGTTGCATCAGCAGGACAAGCAACGCAAATTCTTTCGGTGAAAGATCAATGGAATTACCAGAACGTATTACGCGATGCTTGACCAGATCCACCTGCAAATTCGCCGCGTAAAGAACATTTTCAGGCGCAGCCTGGATTCCTCGCTTCAATAGCGCCCGGATGCGAGCAAGCAGCTCGGGAAACTGGAATGGCTTTACCAGGTAGTCGTCAGCGCCGAGATCGAAGCCTTTTACCTTGTCATCGGTATTGCCTCGGGCCGTAAGCATCAAGACAGGCGTTTGCTTTGCGGTGCGCAACGCGGAAAGCACGGCAAAGCCGTCGATTCCGGGCAGCATGATATCCAGCAAGACGAGATCGTGATTGCCGCTGACCGCACTATGCAGCCCATCCGCTCCCGTCAGTGCCGTTTCCACGATATAGCCGTGTTCCGACAACCCCTGCCGCAGATATTCGGCCGCGCGAGGTTCGTCTTCTATCACCAGAATTTTCATTTATTCATTGTCTGCCGAAGGATATTCAACCTGACAATATACACATGACGCCAGGCGGTCGTGACGCGGGCTCATCGGTCCCCAAGACGATTGGATGAAGGTCCGCATGAAATGAGGCTCTGAGAGATGGCAAGGAAGTCGCCGTTCGCCCTGAGTAGGCCTTGAGTAGCCCGTCAGGGCGTATCGAAAGGCCGTATCGAAGGGTGGGTTGCGCCCAGAGACCCTTCGATACAGCCTTCGGCCTACTCAGGGCGAACGGCAATCACGGCTAACCTCATAAATATGCGCATCTTCATGCAATCGCCCTGATCGATCCCGAAGGAGCGAGCAGGGCCGCCGGAAGACGGCCGGCCAGAATGATCAATAACGCATCTGCGCGCGGATGCCGCGCCCATCGTCAATCCCTTTCCGCAAAAGCCTTGAAAAAATTCCGTGCGGTCCTGAGCCGCTTTGCCGAATTGAAAATGCGCCTTTTCAGGCGCATTCTTTTTCGCCATGATCAGGCATCAGGCGCCGAAGTAAAGATTGGCGGGGTCGCTGCTCCTATTTTGCGCCGCCTGATTCGCTTCAGACTGAACTTCCGCCCGGGAACGCGTGGCTGGCGTTTCCACGATATGCGGATAAAACGGATCCGCGCCAACCGCCATGCCGTTTGCACGCGCCTGTTCCAGTTCGGCGACTACCTGCGCCCGCGATTTGGTCGATGTTTCAGGCAGTCTTGGATAAAACGGGTCTGCGCCGACCTGCATGCCATTTGCACGCGCCTGCTTCAACTCGGCGATTACCTGCGCCCGCGATTTGGTCGATGTGATATGGTCCCGCCAGTTGCTTCCCAACTCGCCCACGTATTTGTCATCTGCAAAGGCGTTCGAGCCAAAGGCAGCCAAGAGAGTGGAAACTGCGATTGCAACAGCTGCTTTTTTCGATTTCATGGTGATTCTCCTGTCAGTTAAAAGTGTGCGCCTGAATCGGCGCTGGACCATTGGCCGATCCATGAGAGCCATTCTATGAAACCGATCCCGACAAGACCCTGACAGTCGCATTACAAATCGGTAATTATCCGTGCGAACCAGTATTTGTTCCAACTGCCAAGGCCGGAGCATCAAAATTGAGCCATTGGCTGGATGCCGAGCAAATCGAATGGATAACCCGGCTGCCAGGCAGCATGCTTGCGTTTGCGCTGCAAGCTCGGTTTGCTGGCAATATCGAGTCGAAACAGGTTGCGTGCCAGTTTGCTCATCCCGCCCAAATTCGCCGCCTAGCGCAGGGGAACGGCGCTGGCATTTCGTGTTGTTAAAACGCGACGATTTTTTCATTTTTCTACAGATGTGTACGAGGTGTTTTTGTATAAGCCGCCAACTCGAAAAAAAGTTAATGGAAATTGCTTACTCTGGGACAGTCCGACATGAGCGGGCTTTCTTATAATATTTTTCCTTAGGTGCATACATGAAAAAAACGCTTCTCGCAGTTGCCGTACTGGGTCTCTTCACAGGGGCTGTACAAGCGCAATCCAGCGTCACCATCTATGGTTCCGTTGATGGTGGCATTCGCAATCTGACCAATGCCGACGCTGCCGGAAACAGCGTGCTGGGCATGTCCAACGGCATCACTGCATCCGGTATTTCCCAATCCAATCGCCTCGGCTTCAAAGGTGTCGAAGATCTGGGCGGTGGCATGAATGCACACTTCGTGCTGGAATCCGGCTTTGTTCTGGGCCGCGGCGCATTTACCGGCACCACCCCGACCTTGTTCAGTCGGCAGTCGTTTGTCGGACTGACAGGCGCATGGGGCACTCTGGACCTGGGCCGTCAATACAGCATCGCGCTCAAGCAACTGGGCAGTTACGATCCGTTCGGCTACAAGTTTCCTACCATTGTTCCGCTTGCCTTCGCGGCATCGGCTGATCCGTTGTCCGGCGGGCGCTTCAACAATGACATCCAGTACACCAAAAGCTTCGGTCCTCTGACGGCGCGCGCGGAATATGCTCTCGGCGAAGTCGCAGGCAGCACCAGCAACGGCTCATCGCAAGCCGCTGGCTTGCACTATGAAAACGCGGGCATTTCCGTCGGCGGCGCATTCACGCGAAGAAAGCCGCTGGTCGGCGCGACCTACCAGAATAATAATCAGTGGTTGGTGGGTGGCGCTTACACCACGGGGCCTTTCCGGGCTGCGCTCGGATATATCGATGAACGACAAGACGTTGGATCGGCCACGGCGAAGATTAAAAATTTCTGGCTTGGCGGCAGCTACAACTTCACCCCATCAATGAAACTGACTGGCGGCTACTACCGAACCAAAAACACTACCACGGCGGGTAACGACGGCAAGCGGGACTTGTTCATTGTTGCCGGTTCATATGCTCTGTCCAAGCGCACGGATATCTATCTTGAAGTCGACAGGGCTAAATTTACCAGCGCCTTCAGCAACCAGTACACTGCCAGCCCGATTGGACTGCCAGCCGGAGCCGCTGCTGGCAACCTGCGCCAAACCGGTGTTTCGGTCGGAATCAATCACACATTCTGATTGTCTACACATAGCACTTGCCGGCGGGAGCGATTCTGGACAGGAATAATCAGGACGCTACTGTCGGCACAAAGCGATTTTCGTTAGATAGCGTCATTCACCCATACAAAAGTCTGAAGAACCATTTTTAATGAAGCTGTCCCGTCCGCTCCGCTTTATCGCAGCGCTGATCGCGCTCCTCAGCGTGCTGTTCATGCAGTATGCCGTGGCATCCTACGCATGCCCCGGCATAAGCATGGGAGAGGGCGGCAACATGTCGTTGATGTCGGCCGACATGAACTATAAAAGCATCTCGGAATGTGACGGCACAGATGCAGTCCAGCCGAACCTGTGCCATGCTTACGACCACATGGGCAAGCAATCGGTCGACAAGCCCGAACTTCCGCAGGTCCAGCCATTCATTGCAGTCGGCCTGGCCTTGCCAGTCAACGTTGTTACCCTCGTCCTTCCTGATACCGCTCCCTCTGTAAATGGGGGATGGACTCACCCTGCCGAGCCGCCGCTCACTATCCGCAACTGCTGTTTCCGTATTTAACCCTCCAGACCGCTGAGTCGTCGTCGCGCATCGCGCGCAGACGATGTTGTTCAATGCTATCTGGAGATTTCATGGCAAACCGTGAAGAAATGGCTTTGATTCGATCCGCTCGCGCCGGGCAAGTGCACGCGCAGAGCGCCCTCGGAACACGTTACCTGTTCGGCAGCTCAAAACTACCAAGGAGTATCTCGACCGGTTTGTATTGGCTGGACCGCGCCGCGCGTCAAGGCGATCCCGACGCATGGATGCTAATCGGCAGCCACATTCCATTTGAGACGGCGGCACAGGCCCCGGATCCGTCGTTACTGTGCGTCTGGTACGAGCGCGCATTTGCTGCCGGCGTAGTGCAAGCCGGGCTGGTACTGGCTAAACTTGTGTTGATAGCGGGCCATGGCCTGCATGATGAAGCGTTGCGGCGCAAAGCGTGGCGGGGTCTGCAGGCGGCAGCCGATGCGGGTATCGCGGAAGCTCAATGGCTATTGGCGCAGCAGATCGAAAGAATCGAGACCAGCGCCTCCCGTAGCATGCAAGACAAAACTACGGATCAGCACGACATGCCTCTTCATCTGGAATGGGCAAGGCGGGCAGCCGACAATGGAGTTATGCAAGCGCGACGCAGGATGGCCGATCACGCTTGGGCCGGTTCTGACTATGCCGCTTTTTTGCATTGGTCATTGCCGGTAGCGCAAGCGATCGCAGCAGATTCATCAGGGACGGGTTCTGCCGTGCATCAGTTGAGTGAGGAGGATTCGACATTGTTGTGTCGCTGCGCTCAGATGCTGTTTCGGAACGTCGATTACGATGCAAATATCCTGGAGCGGCTCTGGGAACTGGCCGCCCAGGCCGGCAACAAGAATGCACAATTCGGTTTGGGACTTTGGCTTGCCAAGATGGACGAAAAAGGCAGATATATTCCCCGCATTCCCCGTTTGATCAATTATCGGAAAGCGATACATTGGCTCACATCAGCTGGGCAGCAAGGCGTGGCCGATGCATGGTACGTGCTATCGAGAATCTATCTGAAGGCCGAATATGCCGGCCGTAGTTTGGCCGATGCGGAAGCTTGCCTGACGTGTGCCGCTGAACGAGGACATGTCGACGCTCAATTGGAATTAGGGAAAAGAATCTGGAGAAAACGCCGCAGCGAACGATCGAATGATATTCGCGCTGTGCATTGGTTGCAGAAAGCGAGCGCCCAGGGTTGCGCTGAAGCGCAGCAACTACTCGGCAGCATCGCAACCACAGCTATTCCTGCTCCATGGGCGCAAGCGATTCAGCATCGATTGATTCCGTCGGACTATCCTTTGCTGGCCGCACGCATCGAATTGGCGACTATCTTCGGATTGTCGCAGCCGGAGGCGCTGTTAATCGATTTGAATGAGGCGGATTGCGGACACTGCCTATTGGTCGATATTCGTGACCAATACGCGCGCAACAAGCGCCGTTTGATCCTGATACAGACAGAAGAACAACGCCAGGCGCTTATTCACACCAAGCAAATTTTTGAGAAGGAAAGCCGTGGGGAAGGCAGGGCTGAAGGCAATTATCGGCAACGCCTGTATCGCTTGAACCGCGCACTTTCTCCCTTGCTAAACCAACATAGGAGATCCCCCGGCTTTGCCTGATCATTACCCACATCTTTTTAGAAAAGGCAGTAAAAATCAGTTGTAAACGGTTGCTGGCGATGTTAACTTTCGGCTTATCCGAAACAATCGACATCGCTGCATGGGGATTGAAGAAGAACAGGCAGATCGCGACTGGGCCGAGAACGAACTGGGGGCGG
>DAIDBD010000039.1 GCA_027310305.1 Herminiimonas sp. | reverse complement strand
ATGCGCGCCACTTCGAGAAAAATCGTATCGCTGCTGATGCTCATCCTGTTTTTGATGGGTCTTGGCGCATCCGGCTTCAACTCGAAGTGGCTCGCGCATCAGTTCGACAATGACCGCCAAACGCTGGCCGCGTCGACCGGGCATGATCATGCGCCTCATTCCGGCGTCAAGGGTAACCCCGAGCGGTTAAGCGATACCGAACACCAACTGCTGCATGCTGTGGGCGACTTCCCGCCGCTCCTCGTCGATTCAATGCTTGACGCCTTCGGCGAGTCGTTCGCCCGAAGGCCTTCCCTGCTGTCCCGTTTGCTTTCTCTGCCTCCGGCAGAGACCGAGCCTCCGTTTCGTCCTCCGCAAACCATCTCCCTCATCTGACTTCGCCTGGCGCGGAGTTCAGCAAGTTTCCTTCCGCTTCGTTCTGACGAGGCGGTCGCATTTATTGCACCTTCGGGTGCTATTCAAGGTCAGTCATGAAAAAAAGATATCCCCGCTTCCCGCTCAGCGCATGGGCAATCGCCATCACGTGCGTTTTCGCGTCGGCGGCTCAGGCAGCCGATCGGCCGGCCCGATTTGCCGTTGCCGACAGCCAGATTCAGGCATTGGGCATTCAGACCGCGCCATTGCAAAACCGGGCCGACTCGGTAAAGGCAAGCTTCCCGGCGCAGGTAGTCGTTCCCGCAAAAGCGGAACAGGTTGTCAGCTCGCCGGTGGCCGGTCTGGTCGCCCAACTGCTGGTACAGCAAAACCAGACCGTACGGCAAGGCGCGCCGCTGGTACGGATCGTCAGCCCGGAACTCGGGCAGTTGCAATTGCAACTGCTGCAAGCTGCTTCCCGCGCCACGCTGGCACGGCAAGCGGCGCGGCGCGAACGGCAGCTGTTCGATGAAGGCATCATCGCGCAGCGCCGGGTGCAGGAATCGCAGGCCGCTTTGACGGAAGCCGATGCCGCGCTCAACCAGGCCAGGGCGGCGCTGCGTTTAAGCGGCATGCCGGATGCGACGATCGCGCGCATCGCGGCTTCCGGCAAGCCGCAGGACAGCATCACGCTGGCCGCGATGCAGGCCGGCATCGTGACCGGCATTGCGGTCAAGCCGGGCCAGCGGGTTGATGCCGCGACCGCATTGCTGCATGTGGCGCAAACCGACTCCCTGTGGCTGGATATCCAGCTTCCGGTGTCGGAAAGCGCGAGCTGGCCGACCGGAACCAAGGTCGAGGTGCCGGGCCGGAACATCACGGCCCGCATCCTGAGCGCCAGCCCGACCGTCTCGTCCGGCAGCCAGACGCTGGTGCTGCGGGCGGCAATCGACGGCAAGACCGGGCAGGTTCGGCCCGGCGAGTTCGTGACGGTCGAGTTGCCGGTCGCCGCCACGCAAGACAGCTGGGATGCGCCGCTGTCCGCAGTGGCCCATGACGGCAATCAGGCTTACCTGTTCGTTCGCACCGCGGACGGTTTTGAAGCGAGGCCGGTGAAGGTCGTGGTCAGCGCCGGGCAGCGCGTGCGCGTGCAGGGTTCGCTGAAAGCCGGCGAACGGATCGCTGTCAGCGGCGCGGTAGCGCTCAAGGGTGCATGGCTGGCCGGCAAGGAGAGCAAGTAATGCTTTCCCGCCTCGTTCAATTTTCCCTTTCGCAGCGCCTGTTCATTTTGCTTGCGACGCTGATCGTCGCCGGTGCCGGGTGGTATGCGTACCTCGGTTTGCCGATCGACGCGTTCCCCGATGTGTCGAGCACCCAGGTGAAAATCATCATGAAAGCTCCCGGCATGACGCCGGAGGAAGTCGAGAGCCGGATCGCGGTGCCGATCGAAGTCGAAATGCTCGGCATTCCGAACACCAAAATCTTGCGTTCGGTCACGAAATACGGCCTGGTTGATGTGACGATCGACTTCGAGGACGGCACGGACCGCTATTGGGCGCGCCAGCAAGTCAGCGAGCGCCTGGGCGGGCTGGCCGGAAGTCTGCCGGCCGGCATTGCGGGCGGCATGGCGCCGATCACGACGCCGTTGGGAGAGATGTTCATGTTCACCGTTGAAGGCGACGCGATGTCTTTGGCCGAGCGGCGCAGCCTGCTCGACTGGGTCATACGGCCGGCGCTGCGCACCGTGCCCGGCGTGGCCGACGTGAATGCGCTGGGCGGCGTCGTTCGCGCGTTCGAGGTCGTGCCCGATCAGATCAAAATGGCCGCCAGCGGCGTGACCATGACACAACTCAAGGAAGCGATTGCCGCCAACAACCGCAACGACGGCGCGGGCCGGCTCGGCGAAGGCGACGAAGTGCTGCTGGTGCGCAGTGAAGGAAGTATTACGAGCCTGGATGACCTCCGTGCGGTCGTGGTGGCGATGAAAGACGGCGCGCCGGTCCGGATTGGCAATTTGGCCGAAGTAAAGATCGGCACAGTGACGCGCTATGGCGTGGTCACGCAAAACGGCAAGGGGGAAGCGGTGCAGGGACTGGTGCTGGGATTGGCCGGTTCCAATGCGCAGCAGGTGGTCGAAGGCGTCCGCAAGAAACTGGGCGAACTCCAGCCCACCCTGCCCAAGGGCGTGCAAATCAAAACTTTCTATGATCGCGCTTCCCTCGTCACCAAGGCGGTCAGTACGGTGTCTTCCGCGCTATTTGAGGCGACCGTCCTGGTGATCGTGCTCCTCGTGCTGTTCCTGGGCAATATCCGGGCGGCCCTGACCGTGGCTCTGGTGCTGCCCCTGGCGGCGCTGATCACCTTCATCCTGATGCGCGGCTTCGGCATGTCGGCGAACCTGATGAGCCTGGGCGGCCTGGCGATCGCGATCGGCATGCTGGTCGATGCCGCCGTGGTGGTGGTCGAGAACATCGTGCAGCATTTGGCGACCGATCCCACTGCCGGCAAGCTGCCGCGGCTGCATACAGTCTATCGCGCGGTGCGCGAGGTCGCGGTTCCGGTCACGTCCGGAGTATTGATCATCATTACCGTGTTTCTGCCGCTGCTTACCTTGCAAGGTCTCGAAGGCAAGTTTTTCGTACCGGTGGCGCTGACCATCGTATTCGCGCTCGCCGGTTCGCTGATCCTGTCGCTGACCGTCATTCCGGTACTGGCGTCCTATCTGTTACACAAGGTGAAGCACGAAGACCCGTGGCTGCCGCGCAAGCTGCTGGCGCTGTACGAGCCGGCGCTTGCCTGGGGCCTGCGCCGGCAGCGCGTCGTCGTTGTGGCGGCGGTGGCGATGCTGCTGGCGGCCGGTGTGGTCTATACCCAGGTCGGCAAGACCTTCATGCCGACAATGGATGAGGGCGACCTGATCGTCGGCATCGAGAAACTGCCGTCGATCAGCCTGGAACAAAGCGCCGCGCTCGATCTGAAGATTCACCAGGCCATCATGAAAGCCGTTCCGGAGGTGACCGGCATCGTCGCGCGCGCCGGCTCCGACGAGATCGGCCTCGATCCGATGGGGCTCAATCAGACCGACACCTACCTGCTGCTGAAGCCGCAAGGCGAATGGCGCATGAAGAGCAAGGAAGCATTGATGGATGAAGTGCGCAAGGTGCTTGACCCGATGCCCGGCATCAAGTACAGCTTCACGCAGCCGATCGAAATGCGCGTATCGGAAATGATCATCGGCGTGCGCGGCGACCTGGCGGTCAAGATTTTCGGCCCCGACCTTGGCAAGCTCAATGAATACGCGAGTCAGGTGGAATCGCTGTTGAAGACAGTCCCCGGCAATCAGGATGTGTACACGGTCCAGAACGACGGCGTGCAGTATCTGCGGGTGGCGGTCGACCGCTTGCAGGCCGGACGGCTCGGTTTGAGCGTCGAGGAGATCCAGGACGCGCTGCGCACGCAGATCGAAGGCCAGCGCGCCGGCATCGTGATCGAGGGCAACCGGCGCACGCCGATCGTATTGCGCGGTACCGAGGCGGTTCGTATATCACCGGCCGAGTTTGGCGCGATGCGGATCACGACCAGGGACGGCAGCACGGTGCCATTGACCAGCGTTGCCAAGCTGGAGCGGGCGGCAGGGCCGGTCAAGATCGATCGGGAAATGGGCAGCCGCTACAGCGTGGTCATCGCCAACGTCGGCGGCCGCGACCTGGTCGGGTTCGTCGAGGAGGCCAAGGCGCTCGTTGCGCAGAAATTGCCCCTGCCCACCGGCTACCGCATCACATGGGGCGGCCAGTTCGAAAACCAGCAACGCGCGGCGGCCCGGCTGACCGTCGTCGTTCCGGTCGCGCTCGGGCTCATTTTTGTCATACTCTTTTCGACCTTCCGCTCGGTCCGCCAGGCGTTGCTCATCCTGAGCAACGTTCCGTTTGCGCTGGTCGGCGGCATCGTAGCGTTGTGGGTCACCGGCGAATACCTGTCGGTCCCGGCATCGGTCGGCTTCATCGCGCTGCTCGGCATTGCCGTGTTGAACGGTGTGGTGCTGGTCAGTTATTTCAATCAATTGCAAAGCGAAGGGATGAGGCTGGGCGAGGTCGTGGTGCAAGGGGCGAAGCGGCGCTTGCGGCCGGTGCTGATGACCGCCGCCATCACGGCGTTCGGGCTGATCCCGCTGCTGTTCGCGACGGGGCCGGGGTCGGAGATCCAGCGGCCGCTCGCCATCGTCGTGATCGGCGGCCTGATCACCGCCACGGCACTGACGCTGATGCTGCTTCCCATTCTGTATTTGCGCTTCGCATTCCCAAAACAAGAGGTGTCCCATGTCTGAACTTTGCTTGACATTGCTGTGTCCGCTGGCGCTCGAGGAAAAGCTGCTCGATTTGTTGCTGATGTCGCCCAATGCGCCGGTTTTTACCAGCGCGCCCACGGCTGCGCATGGGCTGGCCGTTGGAAAACTCAGCCAGGCCGAGCAGGTGCTGGGCCGGGCGCTCGCCACGGAAGTGCAGGTAATTTTCGCCGCGTCCGACAAGGAGGCGCTGCTCGACGATATTCGCCGGCAGTTCGCCGGCACGGGCCTGCGCTATTGGGTGACGGCGGTCGTCGAAACGGGAGAGATCGCATGATGATTCGATTGCTCCTGACAAGCCTGCTGGCTGTCTGCGGCGGCGTGCAGGCGATGCAGCCTGTGGCGCCTGTTGATCCTGCGAATCCGCCGGGGCTCCTGCCTGCCGAAATTGCCCGTCCTCTGCTCGAGCAGGATCCCGGCGTTGCCGCCGCGCGCGCCGGCCTGGACGTCGCGCTGCAAGAGGCCGGCATCCTCGACCAATCGCCGTATGAATGGACCACAAAGGTGATGGGACAGCGCCGGGTTTTGGACTACGGTCCCGGCAATAGTGCCACCGGCAACCGCAGGGAGTGGTATGCAGGCATCGAACGGACCATCCGGCTTCCCGGCAAGGCCGCAGCCGATCGCAACCTCGGCAAGGCAACCGTCGAAGAGTCCCGGGCGCGTTATGGCGAGGCGCGACAGGCAGCGGCGCGCGAACTGGCGGCCCTGTGGGTGGATAGCCTGGCGGCGGAGCATGCTCGCGAGCTTGCCGGGAGCGGCCTGCAGTCGGCGCGGGACAGCCTCGCGGCCGTCGAAAAGCGCGTCCGCGCGGGTGATGCGTCCAAACTGGACGCGAGCATCGCGCGTGCCGAACTGGCCGACCAAAAACGCCTGGAAAATGATGCGAAGACGCTGGCTTCCGTGGCGTGGTCGCGTCTGTCCGCCCGCTTTCCGGGATTGATGCGTCAGGCGCCAACCTTGCCGGCGCCATTGGCGATCGGTGAGAGCGCGGCGTTCTGGCGCGACCGCATCCTTGCCAGCAGCGACAAGCTCAAGCTTGCGCAGGCGCAGATGCGGTCGGCCCAAAGCCGCGCAGAACGAGCGCGTGCGAACAAGATTCCCGATCCGACGCTCGGGGTTTTTACAGCCTCGGAGATTGGCGGGCGCGAACGCATTTCGGGCGTCACGATCAGCATCCCGATCCCGGGAGGCATACGCGATGCGCGCAGTGAACAGGCGCTTGCCGCGGTGGAGGTTTCGCGTCAGGAAACCGATCTCATAAAGCGCCAGCTCGAGGCGGACATCGCGAGCGCCGTTGCAACCGCCCGAGGCGCCTATGACAGCCTGCAAATCGCCAATGAAGGCGCAGTGGCCATGCAGGAAAACGCCAATCTGATGCGGCGGGCCTATGCGCTCGGCGAAACCGAACTGCAGGCGCTGCTGCTGGCGCGCCGCCAGGCAACCGCCGCGATGAACAATGCGTTGCAAGCGCAAGTCACGGCGCTGAAGGCTTATTACGGGTTGCTCGTCGACGCTCATATGGTCTGGAATCTCGAGCATGAGTAGCGCGGTTCGAAGACCGCTGTAAGGAACAACCGCTGTGCAAAAACCAGCCACCGGCATCGGCGACGGTGCCGACGGCCCGGATTGGCATTCAGCGCTTGACGCATACGCCTGCAAAAAATTTTTGGCGCAAATCGAGAAAGCGCAGGGTCGTACCGGCTACGGTTATATACGATTTCATGCGTCCGCCGTTTCTTGGTTCGTCAAAAGATTGTGTTTAATCATTGCGAATCAACAAGTCACTTTCGATTTAAACAACTATATTGGGATTGCGTCCAGACAATAGTTGTTTTTAAAAACTTTCTTGCTCTGTGACAGCGCTTTCAACAGAGGAGAAATCTTGATGCCGATCGAATCGACACTTCCGCGGATGCGGAAAACTTTTTGCCGAGTTCCCGCTTTGGAGTCATGGTTCAGCGCCAGTGAATCGATACCGCTGGATTTCGAAGGCCCGATAAACGTTGCATACGATTATTTCGAAGATGCCTGGATCGAACGTCCGCTGATCGAGCGCTTCGAGCAGATCGCATTGCGGCATGCCGAGCGCGCTGCGGTCGATGACGGCACGACAAGGCTGACCTATCGCACGCTGCGCCGTGCGGCGTACGGCCTCGCGTTGCGCATCGAAGCGCTGGCGCCGCCCGGCCGGCCGGTGGGCATTCTGCTGCCGCACAACGCGCTCTTTCCGCTCGCCGCGCTGGCTTGCCTGGCGATCGGCCGGCCTTATGTGCCGATAGACATGAAACATCCTGCGGCGCGGATTGAAGAAATCATTCGCGATGCCGGATTGGCCGCGATGATTCTCAATCCCGGCTCGGATCGTGCACGAATGATTTCTTCCGACCTGGCGCAGATCGACATTGCCACCGCACTGGCAGCGGCCGATGAGCCGGCAATGCGGGTACCGCCGTCGGTCGATGATCCCGCGGTGATCCTGTACACCTCCGGCAGCACCGGCAAGCCCAAGGGCATCTGCAACAGCCAGCGCGGCATCTTGCAGCGCGTGGCGGCATCCACCAATTCCTGCCACGTGCATGCCGACGACCGGGTCGTGCTCCTGAGTTCGCCCGGCACCATCGCCGGCGTGCGCGAAACATTCACCGCACTGCTCAACGGCGCGACCTTGCATATCGCGGATCCGCACAAGCGCGGTATTGGCGGCGTGCTGCAAACGCTTCGGGAAGGGCGCATCACGCTTTGCTATACGGTTCCCGCGCTGCTGCGCACGCTGCTCAGCGCGCCTGGCGCGAAAGACGCATTTTCCAATTTGCGGATCATGCGCATTGCCGGCGACATCACGCTCGAAAGCGATTTGGCGCTGTGCCGCGGCATCTTGCCGCCGTCCTGCCATTTCTTCGCCAGCTTCAGTTCGACCGAAATGCCGACGGCTTTCCAGTGGTTCGTGCCGCCGGGCTGGCAAGCCGACGGCCTGCGCGTGCCGGTCGGCTATGCGCGGCCCGGCATCGATTTCATGGTGGCCGGCGAAGACGGCCTGCCGGCCGGCCCCGGCGAGGCGGGAGAGCTGG
>DAIDBD010000005.1 GCA_027310305.1 Herminiimonas sp. | reverse complement strand
TGGCGGCGCAGGCGCTGACGATGACGGAATCGTTGCTGCCGGGGTTCGTGCTGGGGCAGGGCACGCAGGCCGCCTATGACGAGATCCGGCGCCAGATCCCGGCTTGCCTGGATGGCGATCGCTGGTTCCATGACGATATCGCGATGGCGCAGTTGTTTGTGGTCAGCGGCTCGGTGCGCGCGGCGGTCGAACAGAAAATCGGGAAGTTTGTCTGATTCTAACTATCAGTAGATTCACAAAAAACAGCGCCCGCAGGCGCTGTTTTTTTAAGCCGAATTCAAATCAGAAACGATGCCGAACGCCGACGCCGAAGCTGTTGCCTGCACTCAGATTGGTGATCTTGTCGTTCATGACGATCGCATACAGATCGGTGCGCTTGGACAAATCGTAGTCGTAGCCGACGGATATCGTGTCGCGCTTCCGAGCCGCGCCAAACGCAGCGCCGCTGCGTTTGGTTTCGGCCCACGATGCCAGGAATTTTCCATTGCCCGCAGGGACGCTTGCGCCCAGCGAGTAGGTCTTGTCCTGCAGATCGATATTGTGCGACGTTTGGCCATAGGTGGCGTACAACTTGGTCGCTTTGAAGTCATAGGCGCCACCGACCATCCATGCGGTCTGGCTCGATGCAAACTGTCCTGACGCCAATGGTATATTGCCGCCCGGCTGCACATTGCCTACCGGTGTATTCAATGGGTTGTTGACCTTTACGGTTTGATAATACGCGGTCAATGCCAGCGGGCCGTTGAAGTACAGTGCGTTGGCGCCGATATTGCGCTTGCTGCTGTCGCCGGCGACTTCGCCGAACTGATAGTGCACATTGGCTTTCAGGCCGCCGAAATCAGGCGTGCTGTAAACGATTTCATTGCTCCAGCCGGTATCGCCTTGCACCGAGTTGGTCCAGCCGGAAGCGTTGAACAACGGTATGGTTGTTTGCAGGAGCAACGGCGAGAAGGTATACGAATCGCCAAATGGACTGAACAGGATGGACGGCAGGAATTGCGGCGCCAGGCCGCGGCCCAGCGAGATTGCGCCGAAGCCGCCGGACAAGCCGACGCTAGCGTCACGCGAAAACAGCGTATCGCCCGGGAAGCGGCCTTGCCTTCCGGTGTCGGCCTGGATGAAGCTGGTCAGTGCGAAATTCGCTTTCAAGCCGCCGCCCAGATCTTCGGTCCCCTTGAAGCCGAACCACGATGTGGTCATGCCGCCGCTGTTGACGACGGATGTGCCGGAAGCGTCGCCGCTGTTGCGCATCGAGCCGACATAGGCATCGACAACGCCGCTGACCGTGACATTGGTCTGCGCCATGGCCGGACTTGCGAACGCAGCGCCCAAGGCGGTCAAGAGCAGCAGTTGTTTTAGTTTTAAGCTGTTTTGTTGCATGACATCTCCTGTTGTAATGCAGTTTGTAAGAACCGAGGGAAATCCCCGGGCGGTGAGAAAATTTTCTACAAGACCAAATCGGTTTCAACTGCCCGATCATTGCGTGCATGCAATTGACGTCCTGCGACGTAAGTTGCTGCGACGGTGCGGTCGTCCCCGAGTAACGCCAATGCGAACAACAACTCTTCCAGATTATTCGTGCGCGATGTGCGGCGTTCGAGCAGCGGTGTGGCGTGCGGATCGAGCACGATGAAGTCGGCTTCCGCGCCAGGCGTGAAACTGCCGATCGTGCCTTCCAGTTGCATGCTGCGCGCGCCGCCCAGCGTGGCGAGATAAAACATGCGCAGCGCCGGCAGGTAGGCGCCGCCCATGCGCGCCACCTTGTAGGTTTCGTTCATCGTCTGCAGCATCGAAAACGAGGTGCCGCCGCCGACATCGGTGGCGAGCGACAACGGCACCTGCGCCGCATCGGCGCGTGCGAAGTCGAACAGGCCGCTGCCGAGAAACAGGTTGGAGGTCGCGCATATCGAGACCGCCGATTGCGTTTCTGCCATGCGCGCGCGGTCGGCATCGTCGAGCCAGATGCAATGCGCATACATCGCGCGCGGACGCATCATGCCGTAATGGTCGTAGACATCGAGATAGCTGCGCGCCTTCGGAAACAGCGATTTGACCCATGCGACTTCATCGGTGTTTTCCGCGACATGCGTTTGCAGATAGGTGTCGGGATACGCCGTGGCCAGTTCGCCTGCCAGTTGCAGTTGCGCTTCGGTCGATGTCGGGGCAAAGCGCGGCGTGATCGCGTACAGTTGACGGCCGCGCTTGTGCCATTTCCTGATCAACTCTTCGCTTTCGCGCGCGCCGCTTTCGGCCGTATCGCGCAGGAATTCCGGACAGTTGCGGTCCATCATGATCTTGCCGGCGACCATGCGCAGATTGCGCTTTTCGCTCTCGGCAAAAAACGCTTCGACCGATGACGGATGCACGGTGCAATACACCATCGCGGTCGTGGTGCCGCAGCGTAGCAATTCATCGAGGAAGAAACTGGCGACTTCGCGTGCGTGTTCGGGATCGGCAAACTTGCGCTCGGTCGGAAAGGTATAGGTTTCCAGCCACGGCAGCAGACCCGGCGCCGGCGACGCGATCATGTCGGTTTGCGGGTAGTGGATATGCGTATCGATGAACCCGGGCATGATCAGCTTGCCGCGGTAATCATGTACCTGCGTACCCGGCGGCAGACCGGCTTTCAGTTGCGCATAATCTCCCGCCGCCTGTATGCGGACGTCATTGACGATCAATAGGCCGTCCTCATGCCATGCATATGCGTTGTCATGAAATGCGGGGTCCGCAGTGAAATGCAGGAGGCTCGCGCGGTAGGCTTGCAGGCCGGATGATGGAGAGCCAGGCGTCATTGGATTGTCAATTAGCTTCATGTTGCGTTTCTAGTAAGTTCTCTTTGATATGCGGGATTCTGACGTAGCGGAAATCGGTCTTTTCGGCAGATGCTTCCCATACCAGCAACAGCTGCGCGCAGACCGAGGCGGCGATTACTGCCGGTACCTTGCCCGAGATGCCGGGCACACCGATCGGGCATACCATGTCAGCCAGACGTTCGGACGGAATGCCGCGCTCGCGCAAACGATGCTCGAATTGCATGCGCTTGGTTTTGGAGCCGATCAGCCCGAACCAGCCGGCATCGGCGCGGCGCAGGATGCGTTCGGACAAGCGCTGATCCAATGCGTGACTGTGCGTCATCACCAGAAAGCTGGTCCCTGCCGGTGCAGCGTCGATCAGCGCTTCCGGGATATCCGTCGCTTCCATTTGTACGTTGGCCGGCAGCGAATCCGGAAACATGTCTTCGCGCTCATCGACCCAGGTTACATGACAGGGCAGATCCGCTAACGCACGCACGATCGCCGCACCGACATGGCCGGCGCCGAACAGCATCAAATGCGGACGGTGCGCGAGGCATGGATCGATCAGCCAGCGTTGGCCTGCGCTATCCTGCATCACATGACAAGGCCGTTCGCGGTCGAATTGGATATGTGAAGGCAATGCAGGGCCGGCCACGCAATCACCGGCATCATCGTATAAAGACGGCGCTGTTGCGCTATCCAGCGCGACTATCCGCCAGCTATCCTGGCGATCGCACCAGACGTCGCTTAGATGGTCGACATAATCGCGCGCGTCTCGATCTGCCGTTCGATCGATCCGTTCAAATGACAGATAAACCACGCCGCCGCAGCACTGCCCCAGACTCGGGCCGAGTGCAAAGCGTTCAAAGCGGCGCATTGTTGCAACCGACGAACCGCTTGACGCCAGCATCTCGCGCGCAGTCTCGCACGCACACATTTCCAGATGGCCGCCGCCGATCGTGTCGAACTGCGATTCCGCCGTGACCAGCATTTTCGCGCCCGGTTCGCGCGGTCCCGAACCTTCGACGCGCGCGACCGTCACCAGCACTGCCGGAACAGTTTGCGTTGTGAGTGCGGATAGCCAGTCCGTCATGATCGCGATCGATCCGTGCCGGCCGCGGCGGCTTGCACCGCTTCGACCGCTTTCAGTATTTCTTCGCTGGTCGCAGGCGCGTTGAGCGGCGGGTTGATCTTGTAATCGGCGACGCTGGCAACCGCATCGCGGATCGCGAAAAATACCGAGAACGGCAACAGCAGCGGCGGTTCGCCGACCGCCTTGGAGCGGTGGATGCTGTCGGCGGTATTGCGGTTCTTGTACAGCTTCACGTAAAAATCATCCGGGCAATCCGATACGCCGGGAATCTTGTAGGTGGAGGGTGCGTGCGTCATCAGTTTGCCGCCCTGATTCCACCACAATTCCTCGGTGGTCAGCCACCCCATGCCCTGGATGAATGCGCCTTCGACCTGGCCGATGTCGATTGCCGGGTTGAGCGAATTGCCGGCGTCGTACAACGCATCGGCGCGCAGCAGCTTCCATTCGCCGGTGAGCGTGTCGATCACCACTTCGGATACTGCCGCGCCGAAAGCGAAATAGGAAAACGGATTGCCGGTCATGGTCTCGGCGTCCCAGTGCAAGCCGGGCGTCGCATAGAAACCGTCCGACCACAATTGCACGCGCGCGTTGTACGCTTTTTGCACCAGATCGGCAAATGCGATCGAGACGCCGTTGATATGCACGGAATCGTTGGAGAACGTCACTGCGGTCGCTTCGCCGCCGAATTCTTTCGCCGCAAAAGCGGCCAGCCGCTCGCGGATCCTGTTTGCCGCATCCTGCGCCGCCTTGCCGTTCAGATCGGCGCCGGTCGATGCGGCGGTCGCCGACGTATTGGCAACCTTGCTGGTATCGGCAGCGGTGACGCGCACGTGCGACAGGTTGAGCCCGAGTTCATGCGCGACCACCTGGGCGACCTTGGTGTTGATGCCCTGTCCCATTTCAGTGCCGCCGTGATTGACCAGCACCGAACCGTCGACATACACATGCACCAGCGCCCCGGCCTGATTCAAATGCGTGAGATTGAATGCGATGCCGAATTTCACCGGCGTGATCGCGAGACCCTTTTTCAGCACCGGACTGGCCGCATTGAACGCCTGCACATCGACGCGGCGTTTGCGATAGCCGCTGCTCGCTTCCAGTTCGGCGACCAGATCGTGAATTACATTGTTTTCGACTTTCTGGCCGTACGGCGTGATGTTGCGGCCTTCTTCATCGCTGCGCCCGTAGAAGTTGAGCTTGCGTACGTCCAGCTGATCGCGGCCGAGGTTGCGCGCGATTTCATCGATGACGTATTCGATCGCGATCGCCCCTTGCGGGCCGCCGAAACCGCGAAACGCGGTATTCGATTGGGTATTGGTCTTGCCGCACATCGCGGCGATATCGACATCCGACAGGTAATAGGTATTATCGAAATGGCAGACTGCGCGTGTCGCCACCGGCCCGGAGAGGTCGGCGGAATAACCTGCGCGCGACACCATCTCGACCCTGGCGGCGGTAATGCGGCCGTCATCGTCGTAGCCGACTTCGTATTCATAATGGAAGCAATGCCGCTTGCCGGTCACCATCATGTCGTCGTCGCGGTCGGCGCGCAGCTTGACCGGACGCTTCAAGCGTGCGGCGCTGATCGCCGCCGCCGCCGCCCACAGCGCCGATTGCGATTCCTTGCCGCCGAAGCCGCCGCCCATGCGGCGGCATTCGACCACGATATGGTGCGAATGCAATCCGAGCGCATGCGCCACCACATGCTGCATTTCGGAGGGATGCTGGGTCGAGCACAGCACCAGCATGCCATTGCCTTCTTTCGGAATCGCGTATGAAATCTGGCCTTCCAGATAAAACTGTTCCTGGCCGCCGACATACAGCTCGCCCTTGACGCGATGCGGCGATTGTTCGAATGCACGCTTGAAATCGCCGCGCGCCAAATACATCGGCGGCAGCACGAACGATTTCGCCTTTTTCGCTTCCTGCGGCGTCAGGATCGCCGGCAATTCTTCGTAATCGATGGTTGCCTTGCGCGCGGCGCGGCGCGCATTGTCGTGACTGTCCGCGACCACGATGAAAATCGGTTGCCCGACATATTCCACCTTGCCGTCCGCCAGGATCGGATCGTCGTGGAGAATCGGGCCGCAATCATTGAGCCCCGGAATATCTTTCGCCGTATAGACGGCCACCACGCCGCGTGCATTCCTGACGGCTTCCAGATCGACCGATCTGATGTTTGCATGCGCCTTTTGCGACAGGCCGAGCGCCGCATGCAGCGTGCCCTGCAACTCCGGCACATCGTCGGTATACGTCGCTTCACCCGATACATGCAGCACGGCCGATTCATGCGGATGCGGCCGGCCGACTTCAGCCCATGCGCCTGCTTTGCTTTTTGCGAAAACGGTTTCGACAGGAATATTCATGATGATCTTTTTGTCCTCACAGGCAGGCAAACGCGTTCACTGCGGCAGCGGACAACGGCGCATCGCTTCGGGTTTCGAGCCAGAAGCGGTGCAACAGATTTTGCGCGGTCTTCATCCGATAGGCGCCGGATGCGCGCATGTCGGTCAGCGGCGCATAGTCCTGCGCCAGCAGCGTCATCGCCTGCTTCATGGCGGCTTCATTCCATGGCTGGCCGTTGAGCGAAGCTTCGGCTTTCGCGGCACGTTTTGGCGTGGCCGCCATGCCGCCGAATGCGATGCGCGCATCGCGGACGATGTTGCCGTCGAGCGTAATGCAAAACGCCGCGCACACCGCCGAAATATCCTGGTCGAAGCGCTTCGCAAGCTTGTAGGTGCGGAAGCGCGCATTCTTTCGAGGCAGCGGCACGCGCACGGCTTCGACGAACTCGTCCGGTCGCAGATCTTTTTTCTGATAATCGAGATAGAAATTTTCGAGCGGCATGGTGCGCCGGCCAGCAGCGCCGTGCAGAATGATTTCGGAACCCAAAGCGATCATCCACGGCATCGAATCGCCGATCGGCGAACCGTTCGCGACATTGCCGCCGAGCGTGCCTGCATTGCGTATCGGCAGCGACGCGAAGCGCTGCCGCATCTCGGACAGCTCCGATGGATAGTGACGGCAGACTGCGGCATATGCATCGTCGAGCGTGACGCCGGCGCCGATTTCCAGCATGCCGTTCTGTTCGCTCATCGATTTCAATTCCGCGACACGGCCTAGATAAATGATGTTGCCGAGTTCGCGCATCTGCTTGGTGACCCACAAGCCGACATCGGTCGAGCCGGCCAGAATGCAGGCATCGGGATTATCGCTGCGTACCTGCACCAGTTGCGCGATGGTGCGCGGCGCGTAAAAAGTTTGTCCGTCGTGCGAATACGTGAATGTTTCAGTGCGCTGCAAATCCTGCAACGGCTTCGCAACAGCGTCGCGGTCCATGCCGACTTTCGGCAGATCGCACATGCGTTCGGCCGCTTCGATGATCGGACGATAACCGGTGCAGCGGCACAGGTTACCCGACAAGGCATCGTCGATTTCCTTGCGCTGCGGATGCCCGGCCTTGCCTTCGTTCTTCAGATACAAACCCCACAGCGACATCACGAAGCCGGGCGTACAAAATCCGCATTGCGAACCGTGGCATTCGACCATTGCCTGCTGCACCGGATGCAACGCATCATCCGACTGCTTCAAGTCTTCCACGGTGAACAATGCCTTGCCGTCGAGCGTCGGCAGCAACTGGATGCAGGAATTGACGGTCTTGAATCCGACCTGGCCGTCTTGCAGATCGCCGATCACGACGGTGCACGCGCCGCAATCGCCTTCGGCGCAGCCTTCCTTGGTGCCGGTGCAATGCAATTCTTCGCGCAGATGCTGCAGGACGGTTCGCGTAGGGGGCGCATCCGTCACGGCTTGTACGGCACCGCGATAATAAAAACGAATTGGGTCAGACATCGTCACTCCACCATGATTTTCCTGTGACGCCAGCTTAGCATCGACGTCGTATAGCGCTATATGCAAAAGCTGATGTTGATTATGGTCTGGCCGGAATAAGAAATGATGAGAAGAGGCCGCTTAGGGCGACCGCAGCATTACGGCCAATCATGCAAGAAGCGGACGGCACCGTATGCGCAAATGCGCAATAGTTGGTATATATGAAATCTTATGATCTGAAAGTGCGATGCGTTGCTGCGTTGCAGATGGCAGTGCGCGCAATCTGCCGCCGTAAATCAATCCGCAGTGCGTACATAGACCGGCCCGTATATCAGGGCGATTGCATGAAGGGGGAGGGAGCAGATTAATTGGGGGTAACCGTGATTACCGTTCGCCCTGAGTAGGCCTTGAGTAGCCCGTCAGGGCGTATCGAAAGGCCGTATCGAAGGGTGCTTGGGCACAACCAGCCCTTCGATACGGCCTCCGGCCTACTCAGGGCGAACGGGGGCTTCCTTGCTATTTCTCCGAGCCTCATTTCAGCGGGTCTTCATGCAATCGCCCTGGCCCGTATATCGATATCTCTATATTTCACATCGCAGGTGACATATATTGATAACGCAAGAATTGCTGTAAGTTGCAGACATAAAAATAATATTTACCGATAAGAATATAGATGAGACATGGACACACGCCTAAAACTTCGCGGCATTACGAAGAAATACCCGTCGGTGATCGCCAACGACGGCATCGATCTGACAGTTCAACCCGGTGAAATTCACGCAGTGCTGGGAGAGAACGGCGCCGGCAAATCGACCCTGATGAAAATCATCTACGGTTCGGTCAAGCCCGATGCCGGCCAGGTGTTCTGGAATGGGCACGAAGTCAGCATTACCAATCCATCGTCCGCGCGCCAGCTCGGCATCGCGATGGTGTTCCAGCATTTTTCACTGTTCGATACGCTGACCGTTGCGGAAAATATCGCGCTCGGCCTGTCCAGCGACACCAGGCTCAATGAACTTGAAATACGCATTGCCGACACTGCCGAGCAATACGGTCTGGAACTGGAGCCGCAGCGCCATGTGCATACGTTATCGGTCGGCGAATGCCAGCGCGTGGAAATCGTGCGTGCATTGCTGGCGAAGCCGCAGTTGCTGATTCTGGACGAACCGACGTCGGTGCTGACGCCGCAAGCGGTCGAAAAACTTTTCGTGACCTTGCGCAAGCTGGCATCCGAAGGCTGCAGCATTTTGTACATCAGCCACAAGCTCGATGAAATCCGCGCGCTGTGCCATACCTGCACCGTGATGCGCGGCGGCAAAGTCACCGGCGTATGCGATCCGCGCCAGGAAACGGCTGCGAGCCTGTCGCGCATGATGACCGGCTCCGAGCCGCCGGCGATCCACGGTATCGAACGTGCGCCGGGCGAGCAGATGCTGTCGGTAAAAAATCTGTCGCTCGCAAAAAGCCATCCGTTCGCGACGGCTTTGTCGGACATCAGTTTCGATTTGCATGCGGGTGAAATCCTCGGCATCGCAGGCGTGTCCGGCAACGGCCAGCAGGAATTGCTGGCAACGCTGTCCGGCGAAGATCCGCGCGCCGCAGCCGACGCGGTGCTGCTGCAAGGCGCGCCGGTCGGGCGTTTGAATGCAGCGGGCCGCCGGGCGCGCGGTCTGGGATTCGTGCCGGAAGAACGCCTGGGTCGCGGCGCAGTGCCCGACCTGTCGCTGGCGCACAATATTCTTCTGTCGCACCAGACCGCAGCAACCATCCGGCAAGGAATGGTCAAGACCAGTGCGATCAACCAGATCGCCGCATCCGTCATCGCGCGTTTCAAGGTCAAGGCGAGCGGACCGCAGGCGGCCGCCGGCAGTTTATCCGGCGGCAATCTGCAGAAATATATCGTGGGCCGCGAGGTCATGCGCAATCCGAAGGTGCTGCTGGTCGCGCAGCCGACCTGGGGCGTCGATGTCGGTGCCGCTGCGCAAATCCGCGCCGAGCTGGTGGCGTTGCGCGACGCGGGTTGTGCATTGCTGATCATTTCCGAAGAGCTGGATGAATTGTTCGAGATTTCGGATCGCCTGATCGTGATCGCAAAAGGCCGGGTATCGCCGTCGATCAAGCGATCGGAAGCGACGATCGACAAGATCGGCTTGTGGATGAGCGGACTATGGTCGCAGGAGGCTGCAAATGCTTAAGCTGGAACAGCGTCCCGCGCCTTCGGCGGTCATGTCGTGGATGTCACCCGTATTGGCCGTGCTGCTGACGGTGCTGTGCGGCGTCATCATGTTTGTCGCGCTCGGTAAAAATCCGTTGACCGGCCTCGCGGTATTTTTCCTGGAGCCGATCAAGGACCTGCGCGGCTGGTCCGAAGTCGGCATCAAGGTTGCGCCGCTGTTGTTGATTGCGGTCGGACTGGCAATCTGCTTTCGGGCCAACGTGTTCAATATCGGCGCCGAAGGCCAACTGGTGATGGGCGCGGCCGCCGGCGGCGCGGCAGCCTTGTATTTCGACAACGGCAGCAATGGCGGCGCGCTGATGATCGCGACGGCGCTGGCGGCGGGCATGCTCGGCGGCATGGGGTGGGCCGCCATCACCGCATGGCTGCGCGATCGCTTCAATGCGAATGAGATCCTGGTGTCGCTGATGCTGGTGTATGTCGCGCAATTGTTGCTGAGCTATCTGGTGAATGGTGTTCTGAGAGATCCGGACGGCTTTAATTTCCCGCAATCCAAGATGCTGTCGGACGGCTTTCTGTTGCCGATCATCGTGCCGCAGACCCGTCTGCATCTGGGCATTGTATTGGCGCTGGCCGCATCGGCGCTGGGCTGGATATTCCTTTCCAAAAGTTTTTCGGGATTCAAATTGCAGGTCGGCGGCATGGCGCCGCGCGCCGCGCGCTATGCCGGATTTTCGGCGCGCAAGTCGCTGTGGACCTCGATGCTGCTGTGCGGCGCATTGGCAGGGCTGGCCGGCGTATGCGAAGTGCTCGGCCCGATCGGGCAACTGACGCCATCGGTGTCGCCCGGTTACGGCTTCGCCGCGATCATCGTTGCGTATGTCGGGCGTCTGCATCCGGTCGGCGTGGTGTTTTCGAGTTTCATCATGGCGCTGTTCTATATCGGCGGAGAACTTGCGCAGTCGCGCCTCGGCATGCCGAGCGCGATCACCGGCGTGTTCCAGGGCATCCTGCTGTTTTCGCTGCTGGCGTGCGACGTACTGATTCACTATAAATTGAGCTGGAGGAAATGATGGAATCATTAGCGCCACTAATTGCCGCGTCGATCAATGCCGGTACGCCATTGATGCTGGCCGCGCTCGGGTTGCTCATCAATGAGAAATCCGGCGTCGTCAATCTGGGAGCGGAAGGCATGATGCTGGTGGCCGCCATCGTCGGATTCGCCACCACGGTGCATACCGGCAGCGTCACGTTCGGTTTTGCCGCAGGTGCCGCCGCCGGCATGGTATTGGCAGGCTTCTTTGCGCTGCTGACGGTGTGGCTCGGCACCAACCAATATGCGACGGGCCTGGCCTTGTCGCTGTTCGGCGCCGGCGCCTCCGCCTACATCGGCATCAGTTATGTCGGCAACAGCCTGAGCAACGGCAAGTTCAGCATTCCGGTGCTGGGCGATATTCCATTTGTCGGGACCGCCTTGTTCAAACAGCATCCGACGGTCTATCTGTCGATCTTATTGTGCGGCGCGATCATCTGGTTCCTGTACCGGACACGTGCGGGACTCATCCTGCGCGCTGTCGGCGAATCGCCCTCGTCGGCGCATTCGCTCGGCTACAACGTGCGCCGGATACGCCTGGCGGCATTGTTGTTCGGCGGCGCCTGTTGCGGCATGGCCGGCGCATTCCTGTCGCTGGTATATACGCCGTTGTGGGTGGAAGGCATGGTGGCCGGACGCGGCTGGATTGCGTTGGCGCTGACCACGTTTGCGACCTGGCGGCCGGCGCGGGTATTGATGGGCGCCTATCTGTTCGGCGGCGTGACGATCCTGACCTTCCACATGCAGGGCATCGGCGTACCGATTGCATCGCAACTGCTGTCGATGCTGCCGTATCTGGCGACCATCGTGGTGCTGGTGCTGATCTCGCGTAACGTGAACTGGATCAAGCTGAACATGCCGGCGTCGCTCGGGAAAAACTTCAACCCGCACTGACATAAGCCGAATGATCGGGAAGTATAGCTGGGGGGCGATCGATTCGTCGAACTGCCCGCTCGAATCCACCATCAGTCAGGGAGTACGCCATGTTCGATTACATCAAAACGCGAGCCGTGTTGCCGTTCGTCTTGTTCATCGCCGCATCGTCGCTTGTCGCATGCAACCGGAACGAGCCGGCGAAACCGGCGCCGGCGACATCCGCGGCGTCAGTGCCCCCGATGCAGGCCGGCGCGCCGCTGAAGGTGGGATTCGTATATAGCGGCCCGGTCGGCGACGGCGGTTGGACTTATGCGCATGACTGGGCGCGCAAGCTGCTCGAAGCGGAATTCGGCGACAAGGTCAAGACGACGTTTATCGAAAATGTGCCGGAAGGCCCGGAAGCCGAAAAGGCATTCCGTGATCTGGCAAAGCAGGGCAACCAGCTGATTATCGGCACGACCTTCGGCTACATGGAGCCGATGCTGAAAGTCGCAAAGGAATTTCCGGACGTGAAATTCGAACAGGCGACCGGCTACAAAACCGCCGGCAACATGGCCGTGTATGAAGCCCGCACTTATGAAGGCGCTTATCTGGCCGGCATCATCGCGGGCAAGATGACGAAAACGAATCGATTGGGTTTTGTCGCATCGATTCCGATTCCGGAAGTGATCCGCAATATCAATGCGTATACGCTCGGTGCGCAATCGGTGAATCCGAAAGTGGCGACGCGGGTCGCCTGGGTGAACAGCTGGTTCGATCAGGACAAGGAGCGTGCCGGTGCGCTGAAATTGATTGCCGATGGCGCCGATGTGCTGATTCAAAACACCGATTCGCCGGCGGTGCTGAAAACGGCGCAGGAAAAAGGGGTGATGGCATTCGGCTGGGATTCCGACATGACCGCGTACGGGCCGAAAGCGCATCTGGCCTCGGCCACGATCGATTGGGCGCCGTACTATAAAAAAGTGGTGCAGGACGTGCTGGATCATACGTGGAAGCCGGGCAAAACCTGGGGCGGCGTCAGGCAGGGCATGATCAGGATTGCATCACCCGCCCCCACTTTGCCGGAGAGTGTCATCCTGCTTCTGGGGGAGCGGCTTAACGAGATGAGGGCGGGCAAGCTGAAACCGTTTCAGGGGCCTTTCCAGGATCAGAACGGTTCGGAAATCGTTGCAGCCGGCAAGTCGCTGGAAGACAAGGACCTGAAGGCAATGAATTATTACGTCAAGGGCGTAGTGGGTGCGATTCCGAAGTAAGAACCTGCCGGAATAGGCCCTAAATAAGGCTGGCGTTATGGACGCTATGCGATCGGCGATATATTCATCGGTGGGGCGATGGTCATAATTCAATCGGACCTTTTCCTGGAAAAGCCGGTTTGGCATTCATCTGTTTCGTTGCATCGATTTGGATTGGGGCGGAAATATCATGCTTTCGCCCGCGACTTGCCGCTTTTCCCACTCGGCGTGTGTCGAAGTTTGTTATTCAGTTAGTGGGAGTCACACGTAGAGGAAAACCATGTCTAGAAACTTCATGCGCGGTGCGCTATCCGCCATTGCCTTGCTGCCTGCTTTCGCGCTTTCTCCCGCAGCCTCCGCTGCGGACCCGCTCAATGTCGGTTTTGTCTATGTGAGTCCGATCGGCGAAGCCGGATGGACGACGCAGCACGACATGGGTCGCAAGGAAATGGAAAAAAACCTCGGCAGCAAAGTGAAATCCAAAGTCGTCGAAAATGTGCCGGAAGGCGCCGATGCCGAGCGCGTGATCCGCGATCTGGCGCAACAAGGCAACAAGCTGATTTTCACGACGTCGTTCGGTTACATGAACCCGACCCTGAAAGTCGCAAAGCAATTTCCGGATGTGAAATTCGTGCACCTGACCGGCTATAAAACCGCAAAAAATGTCGCCACCGTGAATGCGCGTTTTTATGAAGCCCGTTATCTGGCAGGCGTACTGGCCGGAAAAATGACCAAGTCGAATGTCGCCGGTTATGTCGCGGCATTTCCGATCCCGGAAGTGCTGCAGGGAATCAATGCATTCACCCGCGGCATGCGCAGCGTCAATCCGAAGGCGGAAGTGAAAGTGATCTGGGTCAATAGCTGGTTCGATCCGGGCAAGGAACGCGATGCGGCAATCACGTTGATGGGGCAGGGCGCCGACGTGGTCACGCATCACACCGACTCCACCGCGATCGTGCAGGCGGCGGAAGAAAGAGGAAAATTCGCGGTGGCCTATCACTCCGACATGAAGAAATTCGGCCCGAAAGCGCAGATCGGCGCAGTCACGCACCACTGGGGAAAATACTATACCCAGGCCGCTCAGGACGTGATCGACGGCAAATGGAAATCGACCAGCGTCTGGGGCGGCATCAAGGACGGCATGGTGAAGCTGGAAGGGATCGGCTCGGCAGTTCCAGCCGATGTGAAGCAGTTGGTCGCGGCCAAAGAAAAGGAAATCGTCGCCGGCACGCTGACGCCGTTTGCCGGTCCGGTCAAGGATAACGAAGGTAAAGTGCGACTCGAAAAAGGACCGATGTCGGACGATGCATTGAACAAGATGGATTATTACGTCGAAGGGGTCGCAGGAAAATTGCCGGCGAAGTGATTGCCGTGATGCCGCCGCTCTCGATCCCGGGGGCGCAGTGATAATCTGTTGCAATCGGCGCAGCTTTGCAATTTCGGCAGGCCTCGCAAGACGGATGATTCGATGTGAAAAGGCATGATATCGGAACAAATTCACATGCCGCCGCGCGCACAATTTTTGTGGATGCCTGTTTGTTCCGATAGACTCTTTGCTGTTGTTTATTGTTTAGTCCAATCCGAGTTATCCATTCAAGGAAAATATCATGTTTGACTTTTCAGTGACACGAAAGCTGATGCCGATGCTTGCGCTGGCGTCAGCTTTCGCGCTTTTTGGCTGCGGTCAGAAAGAAGAAGTGAAGCCGGTTGCATCCGCGCCGGCGCCTGCGGCGGCCGGGCCCTTGAAAATTGCCTTCGTCTATGTCGGACCGGTTGGCGACGGAGGATGGAGTTATGCGCATGATCTCGGACGCAAAGCGGTGGAAAGTGAATATGGAGAAAAGGTAAAAACGACATTTGTCGAAAGCGTTGCCGAAGGCGCCGATGCCGAACGGGTATTCCGCGATCTGGCGACGCAAGGCAACCAGCTGATTTTCGGCACGTCGTTCGGCTACATGGAACCGATGCTGAAAGTGGCGAAAGAATTTCCGCAGGTGAAATTCGAGCACGCCACCGGCTATAAGACCACGCCGAACCTTGGAATCTATGAAGCCCGTACCTATGAGGGGGCCTATCTGGCCGGTGTCGTCGCAGGAAAGATGACCAAAACCAACAAGCTCGGTGTAGTCGGCTCCATTCCCATTCCCGAAGTAATCCGCAATATCAATGCGTTCACGCTGGGCGCGCAATCGGTCAATCCAAAAGTGAGCACGCGCGTGGTATGGGTCAACAAATGGTTCGACCCGGGCAAAGAACGCGAAGGTGCATTGGCATTGATCGGACAGGGCGTAGACGTGTTGATCCAGAATACCGATTCGCCGGCGCCATTGCAGGCGGCAAACGAGAAAGGTATATACGGATTCGGCTGGGACTCCGATATGTCCAGTTACGGCCCGAAAGCACATCTCGGTTCGGCAGCGATTGACTGGGCGCCGTACTACAAGAAAGTCGTTGGAGACGCATTGGCCGGGACGTGGAAACCGGACGATATCTGGTGGGGCGTGAAGGAGAATTCCATCAAGATCCTGTCGCCGA
The DNA here is from genome assembly GCA_027310305.1 of Herminiimonas sp. Taxonomy (GTDB): domain Bacteria; phylum Pseudomonadota; class Gammaproteobacteria; order Burkholderiales; family Burkholderiaceae_D; genus DAIDBD01. Next base: position 24,067 of record DAIDBD010000005.1, on the reverse strand, counting down.
GCCCGTCGTTGCCCGCCGATGTCAAGGCGTTGCTGGATGAAAAAACGGCGATGATCAAAGAGGGGAAACTGACGCCTTTCCAGGGCCCGTTTTCGGATCAGAGCGGCAAGGAAATCGTGGCCGCCGGCAAAACTTTGGGCGGCAAGGACCTCAAGGGAATCAATTTCTACGTTAAAGGCGTGGAAGGGACGATTCCCAGGTAATTGATCGATGGGCCGTCGGCGCATTGCGCTGACGGCCGCGGCCGTGGTTGATCACCTCATATATCAGGCATGTAAAGGACCAAGCATGGATGCCTCTCTTTCAGCCGCGCTGCGGAAAATGCCAAAAGCGGAGCTGCACATTCACATCGAGGGCTCGCTGGAACCTGAACTGATATTCGCGCTCGCTAGGCGCAATGGCATTACGCTCGACTACTCTTCGGTCGAAGCGCTTCGCGGCGCATATGCATTCACCGACCTGCAATCCTTTCTGGATATTTATTACGCCGGCGCCAGCGTGTTGCTGACCGAGCAGGATTTTTACGACATGACCCGGGCTTATCTCGAGCGCGCGCATGCCGACAATATTCGCCATGCGGAACTGTTCTTCGATCCGCAAACCCATACCGAGCGCGGCGTTGCATTCGCCACCGCGATCAACGGCATCCATCGCGCACTGCAAGACGCCCGGCTGAAGTGGGGAATGACCGGCGCGCTGATCATGTGCTTCCTGCGCCACTTGTCCGAAGAAGAGGCTTTCGCCACACTCGAACTCGCGTTGCCGTACCGGGATAAATTCATCGGCGTCGGCCTCGATTCATCCGAGCGCGGGCACCCTCCGGAAAAATTTTCCCGCGTGTTTGCGCGTTGCAAGGAGCTGGGATTGCGTCTGGTTGCCCATGCGGGTGAGGAAGGCCCGCCGGCTTACATCAAAACCGCGCTTGACGTGCTGCATGTGGAGCGCATCGATCACGGCGTGCGCTGCCTCGAAGACGAGGAGCTTACCCAGCGTCTCGTTCGCGACAAAATACCATTGACGGTTTGCCCGTTGTCCAACCTGAAGTTGCGCGTGTTTGACGAGATGCATGACCACAATCTGTTGCAATTGCTGAACGCAGGCCTGGTTGCCACCGTCAACTCGGACGATCCCGCCTACTTCGGCGGCTACCTGAATGATAATTTCATTGCCGCCTTCGACGCATTGCCGCTGGAACGCCGTCACGCGCAGCAATTGGCGCGTAACAGCTTTGCCGCGGCTTTTCTGGATGCTTCGACCAAGCAGAAATATATGGATGAAGTCGATGCTTTTTTTGCGAACTGACGCACCAGAACTTGCAGTTCCGACAGAGACGCCTGATCTCATCGGGCGGACTATGGACTGGCTACCGGCTCAACCGCGCCAAATGCCGCCGCACCGATATCAGCGCGCCGATAAATCCGAGTGCCGCGCCAACCGCCAGCATTGAAGCGGTTGCCGCCGCCCCCAGCGGAGCCAGCCGGAATTCCGATGCATACAACCGCGCAAAATCGGCAATCGCCGCATTGAGCGGTTGCAGCGCCAATGCGACCGCACCCAGAGCCAGGCCGCCGGCACCCAGGCCAAGCAGTGCGCCGCTGTAGTAAAAAGGCCGGTAGATGAATGCATCGGTTGCGCCTACCAGCCTGGAAATCTCGATTTCCTCCCGTTGCGTCATCACCTGCAGGCGGATCGTGTTGAATACCACGGCAACCACGACCGCGCCGAGCGTGATTGCCAGCAACAGCAGCATCAGCCGCAGCACATGCAACAGCGCCGCCAGACGCTTGACCCAGGCGGAATCGACCTGCACATATTCGACGCCGGGCAGAGCCTTCAATTGCACTGCAATCGCATCGACGCGCGCCGCATCGGCTGCATTCTGATAGCCGGCGAGTTTCAGCACATAGCCGTCCGGCAGCGGATTGGTGCCCAGCGTGGTCAGTGCGTCCGACAGTCCGGTCTTGTCTCTTAACGCACTAAGCGCACTTTCGCGCGGGATGAATTCGATTCTGGCCGGGCTGTGATTGTCCTGCAATATGCGGCGGATGCTCGATGCCAGCGCGGTGGCTCTTTCGCGCGGCGTATCCATTGCCATGAAGACGCTGATTTCAGGTTCCACCGCGAGTTGCGCGGAAACCGGCCGTATGCTTTCAAGGAACGTCAATCCGGCAAACGGCAGCGCCAGTGCAATCGCGATCACCGCGACGTTGAACAGAAAACTGCCGGGCGCGCCGCGCATGCGAGCGAACGCATCCGCAACGGCAAAACGGTGCTGCCTCAGCCAGGCATTCATGCGGCACCCTCGAATTTTTCCTTGCGCCATGTTTCGGCGATCCGGCCGTGTTCCAGATAAATCACGCGGTCCGCGCTATCCAGAAAATATTCATCGTGGGTCGAAATCAGGCAGGTGACGCCGACGCTGTGAAAGGCTTTGAGCGTATCGAGCACCTTGCCGGCGCTGTCGCGGTCGAGATTGGCGGTCGGCTCGTCGGCCAGTATGATTTGCGGACGATGCACGATGGCCCGCGCAATCGCCACGCGCTGCTGTTCGCCGCCCGACAAGGTCAGCGGCGCGGACAACGCCTTGTCGAACAACCCGACCTTGTCCAATGCCGCACGCGCCCGTTTTTCGGCCTCTTCCTTCGCAGAGCCGGTGACGATCAGCGGCAGCATCACATTCGACAGCACGTTGCGGTCGAGAAGCAGCCGCTGCTGCTGGAAAATCAGGCCGAGCCTGCGCCGCAAAAACGGCAGGCCGGATGCGTTGAGCCGGCCGATATCCTGCCCGTTGACCAGCACGCTGCCGGCGCTCGGGCGCTCGATGGCGGCAATCATTTTCAGCAGCGTCGATTTGCCGGCGCCCGACGCGCCGGCCAGAAAAATCAGTTCGCCCTTGGCGACCGAGAATGTGACATCGGACAGCGCCGTCGCATTGCCGGGATACTGCTTGGAAACCTGATGGAATGCAATCATCGACATGGTTGTTTAGTGGTCAGCTCAGCAACGCATCGACGAACTCTTCCGCATTGAACGGCTGCAAATCCTCGATCTTTTCACCGACGCCGATGAAATATACCGGCACCGGCCGGCTCTTGACGATCGCTGCCAGCACGCCGCCTTTTGCGGTGCCGTCGAGCTTGGTGACGACCAGCCCGGTCAATCCGAGCGCATCATCGAATGCCTTGACTTGGGAGAGTGCGTTTTGCCCGGTATTGCCATCGATCACCAGCAAAATTTCATGCGGCGCGGAAGCCATGCCTTTGCCGATCACGCGCTTGATCTTCTTCAGTTCATCCATCAGATGCAGCTGGGTCGGCAGCCGTCCAGCGGTATCGACCATCACCACATCGATCTTGCGCGCTTGCGCGGAATGCACTGCATCGAACGCAACGGCGGCCGGGTCGCCGGATTCCTGCGCGATCACCGTCACGTTGTTGCGCTCGCCCCAGATCGTCAATTGCTCGCGCGCGGCGGCGCGGAACGTATCGCCGGCGGCCAGCAGCACCGATTGGCCGTGCGCCTGCAAATGCTTCGCCAGTTTGCCGATGGTGGTGGTTTTGCCGGCGCCGTTGACGCCCGCGATCATCATCACCAGCGGTTGCTGGCGGCCCAACACCAGCGGTTTTTGCAGCGGCGTCAGCAATTCGATCAACAGCGTGCGCAATGCGGCCTTGACTTGCGCGGCGTCGGTCAGTTTTTCCTCCTTGACCCGCTTCTTCAACCCGTCGAGCAGCAGTTGCGTTGCTTCCACGCCGGCATCCGACATCAATAGCGCCGACTCCAATTCATCGTATAAATCGTCATCGATCTTCGCGCCGACGAACAGCGTGGTCAGGCTCGATGACGTTTTCGACAAGCCGGTTTTCAGCCGCGTCAGCCAGGATTTTTTTGTTTCCGCCGGCGTTGCCGCAGGAACGACCATTTCGTGCGCATCGGATTGGATCGGCGCGGCAGGCGCGGACGGTACATCCGCGACGGTCTCGGGTGCAACAGGTTCCGGCGATAAAGGCGGGGGATCTTTCGGCTTTTTCTTGAAGAAACTAAACATCGGAATTGAGGTCGGTAATCAGGGCGGAAACGCGGTAAGGGGCGCTTGCAGCGGTGCTGCGGACAAGCGGATACAATCAACCACATTCTAACAGAGCGCGGATCATGAAATTTCGGATTGGATTAATCGCATCGGCATGGTTGCTGAGTTTCATGCCGTTAACGTCGCAGGCGGAACCGGCACAGGAATTCATGCTGAAAAACGGCATGAAAATCATCGTCAAGGAAGATCATCGGGCGCCGACCGCAGCGCACATGATCTGGTACAAGATCGGCTCGATGGATGAACTGAACGGCACCACCGGCGTGGCGCACGCGCTGGAACACATGATGTTCAAGGCGACCAAGACGCTCAAGGCGGGCGAATTCAGCGCCCGCGTCGCCGCGCTCGGCGGCCGCGAAAATGCATTCACCAGCAAGGATTACACCGCGTATTTTCAGCAGATCGGGAAATCGAAACTGGAAGCGGTGATGGCGCTTGAAGCCGACCGCATGGCCAATCTGGTATTCGACAAGGACGAGTTCGCCAAGGAAATCCGCGTCGTGATGGAAGAGCGCCGCTGGCGCATCGAAGACCAGCCGATTCAGCAGGTGTACGAGGCATTGAATGCCGCTGCCTTCAACGCGCATCCGTATCATCATCCGATCATCGGCTGGATGGATGATCTGGAGCACATGACGGTGCAGGACGCCAAGGCCTGGCACGATCTCTGGTATGCACCCAACAATGCAACGATGGTGGTGACCGGCGACGTCGATGCGATGCAGGTGCGCAAGCTGGCGGAAAAATATTTCGGCAAGATCCCGCCCAAACCGACGCCGGTTACCAAGCCGCAGAACGAGCCGCCGCAGCACGGCATTAAGCGCGTGACGGTGAAGGCGCCCGCTGAAAACCCGTATGTCGCGCTCGCCTTCAAGGTGCCGACCTTGCGCGACGTTGAAAAAGACGACGACGTGCATGCGCTCGATGTACTGGCCGCCATCCTGGATGGCTACGACAATGCGCGGCTGAATGCAAAACTGGTGCGCACCGACAAGGTAGCCAATTCGGTCGGCGCCGGTTATTCGAGCAATGCGCGCGGCCCGTCGCTGTTTTTGCTGGATGGCACGCCTGCGCTGGGAACCTCCACCGAGCAGCTGGAAAAGCTGCTGCGCGCCGAAGTGGACCGGATCGCGAAAGAGGGCGTATCCGAAGCGGAACTCAAGCGCGTCAAGACGCAATTGATTGCCGGACAGATTTACAAGCGCGATTCGATTTTCGGCCAGGCGATGGAAATCGGCACCATGGAAATGACCGGCATCTCGCACAAGTTGATCGATCGCATCATCGAAAAACTGGGCGCGGTGACGGCGCAGCAGGTACAGACGGTTGCGCAAAAATATTTCAACGACGATACGCTGACGATTGCCACGCTGGTTCCGCTGCCCTTGACGGAAAAGAAACTTGCGCCGCCGCCGGCGCTACGCCATTGAACCGATCGAAAATCCATTTCCTTTCTTGTCGCGGGATTGCATCCGCGAGATAAAAATATCCAGAGTAAATCCATGCCCAAGTTAAAAAATTTACTGGCCTCGCTGGCCGTCGTTGCATGCGGTTCGGCGCAGGCGGCGCTCCAGATCCAGAACTGGACGCTGGCCAATGGCGCGCGGGTCTTTTTTGTCGAAAACCATTCGATTCCCATGCTCGATGTCAGCGTCGAATTCGATGCCGGTTCGCGCCGCGATCCGCAAGGCAAGGCCGGCACCGCGGCGCTGACCAACGCGATGCTGGCGCGCGGTCTGGCAGAGGCGCGCTTGCCGGACGGCGCAGTGGAACCTGCGATGAACGAGGCGCAAATTTCCGACGCCTTCGCCGATACCGCCGCAAGGCGCGGCGGCGGCGCCGGCATCGAGCGGGCCGGTGCAACGCTGCGGACATTATCGAGCGAGGAGGAGCGGAACAAATCCGTCATGCTGCTGGCGCGCCTGCTTGCGCAGCCGAGTTATCCGGCGGATTTTTTCGCGCGCGACAAGGCGCGCACCATTGCCGCGATCAAGGAAGACCTGACCAAGCCGGAGGCGATTGCCGACAAGGCATTCTGGCGCACCCTGTATCGCGCGCATCCGTACGGAAAGGAAGAAACGGTCGCGTCGATCGAAGCGATCACGCGCGACGATCTGATCGCATTCCATGATGCGTACTATGTCGCCAATCGCGCGGTGATTGCAATGATCGGCGACGTCAGCCGCACCCAGGCCGATGCGATTGCGCAGCAGTTGACGATGCGCCTGCCGCAAGGTGCCGCGCTGCCTGAATTGCCCGCGGTACCGCCTGCGCAGGCACAGGAAGAGCGCATCGCGCATCCGGCGTCGCAATCACATGTGATGATCGGCGCGCCCGCATTGGTGCGCGGCGATCCGGATTTTTTTGCGCTGACAGTCGGCAACTACGTTCTGGGCGGCGGCGGTTTCGTGTCGCGGCTGACGCATGAAGTGCGCGAAAAACGCGGGCTGGCATACAGCGTTTACAGTTACTTCAGCCCGATGCTGCAGCCGGGGCCGTTCCAGATCGGTTTCCAGACGCAGAAGGAACAAACCGGCGAAGCATTGAAAGTAGTGCGCGACACGCTTGCCGCCTACTTGCGCGACGGGCCGACGCCGGCGGAACTGAAAGCGGCGAAGGATAACCTGGTCGGCGGCTTTGCATTGCGCATCGATAACAACCGCAAGATTCTCGATAATATCGCGATCATCGGTTACTACAATCTGCCGCTCGATTATCTCGACACCTGGACTGCCAACATTGCCAAGGTTACGGCGGCCGGCATCAAGGCTGCGTTCAATCGGAAAATTGCAATTGACAAGCTGGCGACCGTGGTGGTGGGCGCGGATAAATAAAACAAGCTGACGGCAAGATTTCGGCCAAACAAGCCGCACCGAAAACAATGCAAAAAAACCAAGGTAGAAAACCTGCGCCGAAGCGAACCGGGCGCGCCGTTGCGGCGCATCGGGTGCGGATCATCGGCGGGCAGTGGAGGCGCACGCCGCTGGCCGTGCTCGATGCGGAGGGATTGCGCCCGACCCCCGATCGGGTGCGCGAAACGGTGTTCAACTGGCTCAACCATTTGCTGGGCGGACGCTGGGAACAGATCGCTTGCCTGGATTTGTTTGCCGGCACCGGCGCGCTCGGATTCGAGGCGGCCAGCCGCGGCGCCGCGCGCGTCGTCATGTGTGAAGCGAACATGCCGGCGTTGCGGCAACTGGAAGCGACCAGGGAAAAGTTGCATGCGGAGCAGGTGCGCATCGTGCGCGGCGATGCGCTGGCGACGGCGCAAAGCCTGGGTGCGCGCATCGATGAGCAAACTGCCCGTTTCAATGTAATTTTTCTCGATCCGCCGTATCATCAGGATTGGCTCGCCAGGCTGCTGCCGGTTTGCGGGCGGCTTTTGACCGGTGACGGATTGGTCTATGCCGAAGCGGAACAACCGCTCGACGGCGATGCGCCGCCCGCTTGGCTCGCAGGCTGGGAAGTGATCCGGGCCGACAAGGCCGGCATGGTTTTTTATCACTTGCTGCGACGCAATAAAGCAACTTGAATTTCAGGCATAATGCGCGTTCACTATTGGTGACGTTAAGGAGCCACGATGGTCACAGCCATTTACCCGGGAACATTCGATCCGCTCACGCGCGGCCATGAAGATCTGGTGCGCCGCGCATCCGGCCTGTTCGACAAGCTGATCGTCGGCGTCGCCGACAGCAAAAACAAGAAGCCGTTTTTTGCGCTGGACGAGCGCCTGCAGATCGCCAACGAAGTGCTGGGCCACTATCCGAATGTGCAGGTCGAAAGCTTTTCCGGATTGCTGAAGGATTTCGTCCGGCGGCACGATGCGCGCGTGATCGTTCGGGGCTTGCGGGCGGTATCCGATTTCGAATACGAATTTCAGATGGCCGGCATGAACCGCTATCTGCTGCCCGATGTCGAAACCATGTTCCTGACGCCGTCCGATCAATACCAGTTCATCTCCGGCACCATCGTGCGCGAAATCGCGATGCTGGGCGGCGACGTGTCGAAATTTGTTTTTCCTTCGGTCGACAAGTGGCTCACGGAAAAAATCCGTGCGCTGGCGCAGGCAGAAAAGGAATAATTTGTTGAGGTTGTCATGGCGTTGCTGATCACGGACACGCCGCCTGGGGTTTCGCAAAGCATTGCTTTGCGCCAGGCAGCGCTGCAAACGCTTGCAAGCGTTTGGAGGATTCGTCCGCTTAACGGTGGTTGCAATGTACGGGTTCGGGAGGAAGCATGGCGTTGCTGATCACGGACGAATGCATCAATTGCGACGTATGCGAGCCCGAGTGCCCGAACGATGCAATTTACATGGGGCCCGAGATTTATGAAATCGATCCCAATAAATGCACCGAGTGCGTCGGCCATTTCAGCGAACCGCAATGCCAGCAGGTTTGCCCGGTGAGCTGCATTCCGTTCGATCCGGCATGGCGTGAAACGAAAGAGCAGTTGCAAGCCAAGTATGAAAAATTGCAGGCGGAAGTGCAGTCGCGGAAGTGACAGCGGTGGCATGACCAACGAAAAAGGCGGAGCGATCCGCCTTTTTCGTTGGTCGGCGTATTTCTTGCGCCACGACGAAATTTATCTATTTCGTCAGGCGCGCTTAATACATTTCCCGGAGATAGATTGCGGGGCCGCTCTTGTATAAACCGAAGGTGGCGCGCGCTGCCGGATTGGCCTGAAAATTGGAGCCAGACCAATTGCCCTGCAAATAGGATTTGTTTTCAAAGGTCGCGGCCGCTTCGGCGGTTGCCGGAGCGGCGCAGGTATTGCCGGTCGCGGCAGTACCCAGATTCACCGTCAAATCCACGCTGCCGTTATTGCCGGCGCCCGGTTTCGAAAGAATCAGGCTGGCTGTTCCGTTACTGAACGGCACGCTGGCCGGAACGGTTGTCTCGCAAGCGGGAGAGCCACTAAGATTGATCCTGTAATTGTTCATGGTAATGCTCTGTCCGGCAATTGCAGTGCAGCTGTCGTCGCTATTCGTGGTGAAGCCGGTGGCACTGTTCCACGACTGTACCGCCATGGCTAGAGGCAGCTTCAGCAATTCCGAGCCGTAGGAATTGGACAGCGTGAGCCGTCCGAAGCGCACCCTGGTGGGATTGCCGATCTGCGTCCTGTCGTTTCCTCCGGCATTGTCGGTATCGAGATTCAACGCGCTCGCCGCCAGCGTTACGCCTTCCGCATCCTGCGGATAGATGCCCAGTTTCAAACTGTCGTAAGGGCCGTCCGGCGCGACCGGCGCGGATTTCCTGTTCAATGCGACCGGAACAGTCATCGCTGCAGACCCGCTGACCCAGTTCCCCGTCGTGGCCATCGTGGCATCCAGCCGATTTGTCAGCGGCGTCAGCGGCGCCGGCGCGATGCCGTCGATGGCGCCGAACGAAAATGCCGAAGCCGGTGACAGCGCCAGCTTTGCATAAGGGCCGGCATAGTTCTGCGTCGTGCTGCTCGCATAATTTTGCGCGACCAGCGTGAATTTTGCATTCATCGGCTCGCCCATGTAGGTGAAGATCGATGCGGGCGAACAGGCCAGGTCGGCGCGCGTGTCGATCGACGCCGCGCCCGATAGCGCGAAATGATCGGGCTTGAAGCGCCCCACCAATTTCCCCTGGGCCGTGCTGAGCGGATTGGAAAAGATCGCGACGCGATTGGCCAGATTCACGCCTGAATTGAGATATCCCGTCGCCGGCGCCGCCGTCATCGAAAAGGTGCCGACTTCGTTGTAGCTCAGCGTGAGTTGCGTGTTGCTGCCGTTGGTTACCGCGACGGCGCCGTTGCTGAGTGCGCCGGCGGTGCCGGTACCCGCCGGCGAGTCCAGCGGGGTGGCCGGTGCGAACGGCTTGCCCGCACCCAATGTGACGGTATCCGCATAGCGGGGCGCGAGGCCGGCGCCGGTGATCTGCGAGAAATCGGCGGTCGGATCCGGCAAGCCATCGTTATTGGCGTCGCCCGCGCCGTTCCACAGATAGCCGCCGACCGTTGCCGCGAAGTTGGTGCCCGCATTGGCGAACACCGTGCCGCCTGAAGTATTGTTGGCCGGGTTATTGATGGCCCCTTGCTTGACGTTCGAAACGGCTATGGCGAATGGCCGCGCCGTAAGCGTGCCGGATGAGCCGACTGCCGGTTGCCTCACGGTATCGTCGCGCAGGCTGATCGAATATTTGCCGACATCGGTCGTCGCAAGACAGAAATTCGCGACGCCGCGGGCAAATGTCAGCGCGGGCATGTTGTTGCTGCTAGGGTCCACGGCAGGCGCCGCGATCGACAGCGTCTGGCAGGCGCCGGTAGAAGGAAGGCAAGTGCCACCGGCATTCGGCGCGCAGACCAGCGGCGCATTGGCCCCGGTCGGATGGTCGCCGACGGCCGGCGTATACCAGCCATCCAGATTCTTGGTGCCGGTATAGCCGATATTGATGCTGCAGCCGTTGGTTCGGGTGGCGCTGAATAAATGAGAGCGCCCCGCCACGACGCCGCCGCCGACGTCGGCTCCGAGAGGATCGATATTCACGATGTTGAACGCGCTGCCGCTGTACTGAATCGGCGTGCCCGATGTAGACGAAACCGTGCTGCCGTTTTCACTGACGCTGACGGTCACGGTCTCAGGATTGGTGTCGGTCAGATAGAACCGCGCCACGCCGTTGTCGGCGGCGACGAAAGTGTACTGGTTGCCCGGCAGGTCGGTTGCGGCGCCCACCTTGCGCCAGGTGGCGCTCGATATACCGCCGCCGGACAGTGCGGCCAATAAATTGATGGTCTTGTTGTAAGTCGTGATCGGATTGCCGCCGCTGTCGAGCGCGGTAATCGTGACGATCGGCGACGATGGACTGCCGCCCGGCGTGCCGCAAGTGCTGGGCGTCAGGTTGTCGATCTGGATGCGATAGCCGGCCGGCGGCGTGATGCTCTGGGCACAGACCTTGAGGCCGGCGAGTTCGTGAATATTCACCGAACCGCCGGTCGAACCGGTGAACGACAGCTTCCAGTTCGCCGGTACGTTAACCTGGGCGGGGTTGGCCGCATAGGCATCGAACGATGGAACCAGCGGCGTATAACTGGTTCCCCCCGCGGTGTCGCGATCGACCGACACCGCGGTTTTCCTGGCGAGAGCGGGATTGCCGCAGCCCGCACCATTGAGTTGATAGCATCTTGCATCGACCATGATCCGGTAGGTATAGCCGGGCGCCCTGGGAGCGGCTGTGTTGTCGATCCCCGGTGCAAGGGTGCCGGTGCCGCCGAGATAGGGATAGCCGGTCAATCCCGAGCCCGATCCGCGGATTGCAACCGAATCCCGCCGGAAGCCGGGCCCGCCGCTGCGGCCTTCGGTGGGATTGGAAAAATTGCCGAACTCATCGAGCCCGATGCCGACCCAGCCGCCGGCAAATCCGTTGATGTCGGCGCCTCCTCCGCCTGCCGCCGTTTTCTGCGCGAAACCGAGCGAGCCGCCGTATGCGCCCGGCGCCGGCGGAATGGCGGCATCCGACAACGTCAGAGCGATGCCGTCGGCGCCGGTGCCGTTGTATGCATAGTGCTTGAACTCGACCGTGATCAGGTTGCCGGCCGCGGGGAAGGTGCCGGGCAATGTGGCGGAAGTCGCCATGTTGCCGCTGTTGTTCGTCATCTGCAGAAAGCCTTGCGTGGCGATCTTCGGCCAGCCTGGCGTGCCGCTGCTTTGCGTCAGGCTGTAATCGCCGCCGAAGATCGTCGACGGATTCACGGCGGAGCGGCCGAAGTTATCGCAAACGCAAGTCATGCCGGCCGGCAGGCCGGCAGGGACCGAACAGACGAACACCGCTTCGCCGACCACAAAACCGGTGGGGCTGTTCAGCGGCCCCGCAATGCCGGTAACCCCGGTTGAAGTGCCGGTTGCCGTTACCGGCTTCGGCAGCGTCCATGTGTTGCCGGTGTATTTTCCCAGCACGAAACTGGTCGGTGTGGCGGTCGCATCGAGATCGCCGGTGATGAAATTGAAGGTCGCATCGTAGCTGGCGGCGTTCATCGTGTCGCCGGTTACCCATAGCGTCCAGTAGCGGTTGGCATCCTTGGCCGAATCGATCCCCGAACTTGCTATCTGCGGATGTTCGTTGCCGATGGTGGTGCCGGTCAGCGTGCCGCCCGACGGTGTGGTGACGGTCATCGGCGCATACGTTGTGCCGGTGCCGACGTCATAGGTGCAAGTGGCGCCGCCCGGCGGGAAAGTGAGCTGCAGGTTGCCGATGACATAGCCATTGCCGGGAACGACGCCGGGAACGTCGCAGGCAGTCGCAACCTTGAGCGTATTGTTTCCGGTGGTGACGGTGCCGTTGGTCAGATCCAGCACGCCGTTGATGGTCGGGCTGCTGCTGAGCGTCACGCCGCTGGGATTGTCGATAATCAGGTCGTTGAGCGCCGTCACGCTGCTGGGTACGATGACGCCAGGTGAGGAGCCGCCGAAAGAGAGGCTGGAGGCTGAGGTGGTTAACAGGTTGGCAGGCGTGCCGGCAATGGTCGGCCCATCCAGGAACAGTGTGTTGGCTCCGACGGCCAATATGCCGCTGGCCAGCGTAAGGGTGCCGGACACCGTCGTGTCCTGATCGAGAGTGGTGGTCGTTCCCGCGCCATTGATGATCAAGTTGTTGAATGTATCGAATGCACCCGAATTGGGTAATGTGTTGGTCGCGGTCAGTTGAACGGTGCCGGTTCCGGGTCTCCAGGAGCCGAGGTTGACGTCGACGAAACCTTGCGCAATCAATGTGCCGCCGTTCGTCATGTCGATGGAGCCGACCCGCCCGCCGTCGCCGACAGTGACCAGGCCGGCCACGGTAACCTGCGCCCCGTTATTGAAACGCAGCGTGCCGTTGCCAGGGCGCGGACCGGCATTGCTTCCCAATCGCAGGGTTCTGGACATGCCGTTTGCCACGTTCACCGTCAGGGTTTGCCCTCTTTCTACGAAAATGTCGTCGGTATTGTCCGGCTGCCCTCCCGGACCGCTCCCCGTAGTGATGGCGCTCCAGTTCATGCTGTTGGTAATGAAAATGGTGGCAGCGAGCGATTCGCTTTGCCACGCCAATAAAAAAACCAGCGCAAGAAGGGCCGTTTGCGCAAGCCGTCCGAGGGAAGGGCAACCTGTCGATAATAAAAGGCGAACCTGGCGACAAACCATTTTTATTCTCATGTCAAACTCTCTTTTCGCAGGGCTATCCATGCTTTTGAGGCGAACAGCCATTGCTCGCTGGCCCTTTGGTCGAAAATTCTTTAGCCCTTGGAAGTCATGTGCATTGAGTGCATATGTCGAAAGGGACGGGTCGCGGATTGTGTATCGGAGTCCGGTTAAAACTTGCCAATTGGAATGATAATCCAACCTTTGTCAAAATCGGCAAATAGTTGACATTAATGGAGTCGGCCGGCTGTTCCGGCGCGGAATCGCGGAAACAACCGTTGGTCTGAAGAGCGTGGTTGTTCGTGGAAATAAAAAGCAGATGGAGGGGAGGGATCGCTCCGGTCAGAATGCGGGATCGACGGTAACTTCTTGTCCGATACGCAACATTTTTCCTTCGCCTGCCAGCACAACCGCATTCATCCCGAACGCGATGCCGCCGTCGATTTTTGGATCGGCGCGATAGGTTTGCAGGATGTCGAGCGGATCCGGCCCGATCCGGCCGGTGGCCTGGTCAACCGACGGGATCGGGCAGCGCGGGCAAGGTTTTACCGGCTTCAAAACCGCCTTGCCGATGTTGATCGATTCCGCGTAATCCTCCTCGAATGCCTCGATGCCGCTGATCACGATGTTCGGGCGGAAGCGGTTCATCGGCAGTGCGCTGCGTCCCTGTGCGGTCAGCTTTCCATTCAAGTCCTCCAGTGACGCTTCGGAAATCACCAGCAGCGGATAGCCGTCCGAGAACAGGACCGGCGCATCCGCGCTGCCTGTCCATTGCGGATTGGCGGCGCGCGTGGCGGCAGGGTGGAAGCGCACCAGCCGGCACGCAACGCCGAGCGCATTCGAGAACCATGTTGCCGTGGTTTCATCGCAGTCGTATGCCGGCACGCTGTCATCCCACACTTGCACGTGCAATGTCGGCGCGTGATCCGGATCGGGCAGGTCGAGCGGAATTTCAAGGCGCAGCATGCCCGGCGCGCGCAGCTCCAGCGTGCTGCCCTTGATGCGCGGCGTGATCAGCGCCATGCTCGGATACTCGCGTTGCGTCAGGAACCTGCCTTGCGCATCGACCACCATCCACTCCCGATCGTATATGTGCTCGTGCATCAGGCCGGCCGCGGTCAAGGTCGCTTCGCGCAACGCAATGCCGCCGCAGGATTTGATCGGATAGAGATTGAGTTCGGCAAGGGTTGGCATGGTATCGGACAGGCAGTGGGGCGTTGGAAGGAAAGCATTAGACGTTAGATCGTAATCCGGGGCTGTAGGGCGCGTCAGTGCTGGATTTTTTATTTGATGGTACATTTTGTACCCGCTTTGGTGATGACACCTCGCTATTGTAACCGCTGCTTTTTCGGCATTCGTCCACGATGATATGCCCGTAATTCTCGACCAATTCACTGATCTCGCCTTGCCGCGAACTCCGGGTTCTGAAACGCGGCCAGCCGGATCAGCCGATTGGCCAATGACTGCGGTAGATGTGCCTTCTCGAAATAAATCATATTTGCCAGCGTCACGGTAAGCGCCTTGGGCATCTCACCCGGTAACTTCTTCGGCACGGCAGTCACACGCTTCCAAGGCTCTTGCTGATCTTCGTCCGCGATGGACGTCACGTCCAACGGATGGGCGCCGCCGGTCGCGCTCAGGATAGCTGTCTCAACAGCCTGCACTGATATTAGCGAAAGGGATGCCAAGTAAGCCCATTGATCGGGATGCGGCTTGAAATCGTCATCCACGAACACGCTGCAGTCCTTCTCTCGTGGCTTTTTCTGTAGCGGCAATGCGATCAGATTTCCGAAGCCGCCTTTCGGCATGGTGTCCTGATTGGGGAACAGCCGGTCGTAGGACGTGAGCTTCAATTGGCGCGTGCGGCGCAGGTGTGGCTGATGATCGCCGTGCCCAGGCGCCGGGCATCCCGCGCCGGGAGGCTGGATGCGAAAAAATCCATGCATGCGCCCCGTTGCCCAAGCGTGAAACTTCCAGTGCCACCGGCACGCTCAATTCACGGCACGACTGCACGAAGGCTCGTGCATCGTCTCGCCAATCGGCCTCGTCAAAGTCCACTGCCAAAAAGTAGCATCTATCGTCGGGTAGCAGCGGATAGACGCCGATGGTGTGCTCGCCAGCGAGGTGGTCGTAGATGATCGCGTCGGAGAGTGGAATCAGCAGCCGGTTGCCGCAATCGGAACACTTGATGCGTGGCTTCTCGCAAACACTCGCCCGCCATTCATTGGCACAGGCCGGCGCATAACCCGACTTGCCGGCCTTGCTCTCCCAGCGGATGGGGTACACATCGGTACGGCCACGGAACAGGCGGCGAAAGACCGCGATCTTTTCATCCGTGCTCAGCCGGGATGGTTCCGGCTGAATCGATACCGGTGGGACTGGTGCCGGCTTCGGCAGCCGCCAATCGATTCCATGTGCCTCCAATAGAGCGACAAGGCGTGCGTTCTCGGGCCGCAGCTTTTCGCATTCGGTACATTCCAATGCGGAAAACCGCGCGTGTTTGATCGCTATTTCTCCCATAGTCCAGCCTCGACCAGACGGCGAACCAGCGCTCCGCGTTTGGCATGGCCGACCATGAAGCGGCGCAAAGCTTTATCAAATGCGTTCCGGTCCGACGCAAGAGCATACGCGTCAGCAAGATCGACGATGGCGCGTTTCGCTTCCTCATAGCCGGATGCCGTGCCGCGTTGCGCATGTTGGTGTATCGCGTTCCAGTGCCGATCGAAATCGGCAGCCAGCGTCAGGAGATAGGCCTCGCGTTGCTTGCGGCGTGCGGCTTCCTGTCGGGCGTGCTCTTTGGTTTCGCGTTCCAGGCGGAGTTTTTCCGCTTCCTTGGCAAGCGCGCGCAGTTCGATCACCTTGCGTGGTTTTGCGGGCGATGATTCTCGCGATCCGCTTTCCTTTAGCCAGGCAAGAAATTCCGACTTCACTCTGCGCTCGGCCTGTTGCGACGCGCCTTGCAATAGCAGGTTGAAGACAATTTCTATCTCATTCCTGGAAAGGTCCGCCACCCAGACCTCGACACTGTCATCATCGTGCCAATAGTCTTCGATCTCCTGGCTACCTGCAGCCGCAGCGGTCACCAGGTCGGGATCGATTTCCAAAAATTCCACCAGCGCGTGCTGCGCAGCCGAAAGCTGCGAAATACCCGGCGGCACTTCCGGTTCAACGGCATTGTCACCGACTTCACCGGCGCTGACGCCGGCCAGCCAGCCAAGATAGAGCGGGCGCAGGTCACCGCGCAGCAATTCGTCGCGGAGCGGCACCAGGCTCCCCATCCAGCCTTGACCGGTTTCCATGCCGAAGCGGTCGTAGTCCAGGCCTTCACTCAGTGACCAGTCGATGATCCAGTGCGTACCAGAATCATCGATCGTCAGCGCATATTCCGTCGCAAACCGCTTCAATTCGGTCTTGTCGAATGCCTCATGCGGTAGCCGCAGCGCCAGCCGGCAACTGCACCAATTGGCCGTGTAGACGAAGGCATCGAAATAGCGCCGCATCCAGTCTGCCGGATCACCCTTCAAATCGCCCCAGTTATATTCGTTGACGAAACTCGTCGCCGTAATCGTCGCCCGCGAAGAGCGGGAGCGGAGTTCTGCCATTTCGGCGCGGGTCAGTGACCGGTCGATGGCTACGAATTCGTAGTATTGGTACTCGCTCATGCTGTTTTTTATTTCTGCTTGATGGCTCGGAACGAGGAATCATCCCCCAGATGAATGTAGATATGACCGAGCAGTTCCCCTTGTACGATCTCAGCGAAGCCGCGCCCGCTTATTTCGTCGCCCTCATCGAACCCACTCCAGGTGAATTCGACACGATTGTCATTGATATGGTAATCCGTTTGGCCTTGCACCAGGCCGAACTGGAAATTGCCGAGGCCGTTCTTCTCGAAAGCAATGTAGCCGGGGACTTCCATATCCACATAGTCCTGGTCCCAGCCGGCCATCCATACTATGCGCCATTGGCCGATGAAGAGGTGAGACTTGTTTGTAGTCATTGGGTTACCTCGTTTCGTTCTGGTGGAGTATTTTCGAATCGGTGACTTGATTGAGATTTCCCCGCTGTCCGATTTTGAGGGCAAGGTTGGTAAAATCTTGGTCGGAGAAGATTCTCCAGACAATGTCTGGAGAATCGGTTGCTTTGTAAATTCTCCAGATGCCAATATCAATTGCCATTTCCATTTGTTGGCAACGTATAGGCTTGCAGCGCATGGTTCGGCGACTCTGGATAGAGAAACGCTAATTGCCCTGTCTGAACCATTTCGGTCAGGTGCTTGTTGCGCAGGTATTTCAGGTCTTTGTGCAACAAGGTGGCAAGCTCCTCTCCGCGCAGCGGTTGCCACTTGCATAGGTCACGGATGAGTTGCCGCAAACCTACACCATCCAAGCGCTGGCCGGGACTAGGCAACCGTGCGGCGAGCTCGGGTGGTAAGTCCGGCAAAGCTCGCTTACCACCTTGATTGGACTGCTTACCACCTTCCTCGCTTTGGTTACCACCTTCCAACGGAAGTTTCCCCTGTTCGGGATGAAGATCAACACTGGTCTGCGGCGATGACAATGTGTAATAGGTACGGCTCCCCGCTCCTTGCTTCTCCAGCAAACCGCGGTCACGCAGGCGGCGCAACAGGCTGCTCGCCTGCAAGGTATCGAGCCCTGAAAAATCACGGCACGCGGTGTTGTCCACCGCGCCGGTTTCCCGCGCATAAATCAAAGCCTTGGCCTCATCGCCGGAAAGCGTCTCCCCCGCCAGCGCCTTGAGCCAGATATAGTCTTCCTCCGTCAGCAGATGGTGCAGAAACAGCGTGACCTTGAATTCATTCTTCTGTCTGTCCGAAGCAAATTCCGGTAGTGGCAAACCTGCCTCGCCAGCCATGCGACGCATGGTGCGTATGCCAGAACCCTTGGTTTCGGCCCAGCTCAGTTCGTGCAGTACCGCCGCAATCGCCGGGTTGCGCAGGCGTGAGCCGGGTGTACCCAAGCTCGCCATGTCTTTCAGTGAATATCCCGGATTGAGAATTTCGATGCGATTGCTGTAGCGAATGATCTGGATCGGGCTGTGATCCTGATAGCTGCGATGCATTACCGCATTTGCCAATGCTTCACGAATTACCTTGCGTGACAGCACCGGCTCTTGCCGGCTTTGCAGTTCGCCTTCCGGCAACCGAAAACCCTTGGGCAACTCATCCACGATGCTGGCCTCGGCAAGCGGTAGTGCCAGCATCAGCGGTTTGCGAATATCAATCGACTGGAAGCGCTGCTCCGGGTCGTCTATCCACTGCGTGCCGACAACTCGGATGTAGTCGATACGCAAGGCCGGGAACAGCCGCCGCAAAGCAATCGGTTTGCCGAACAGCACGATGCCGGCCAAGGTAGGTTTCAGCTCGTTGTCGATACGACGAACGGCGGATAGCGCTTCCAACATATCCGGATTGTCATACCCCAGTTCTTCTGCTTGCGGCTTTACCGAGGCGCGCAAGCGGCGATACTCGGCAATCGCCTGCGAATCCAGATCGTCCATGCGCGCATCTGGTATGGGCGCCATGTCCGGGCCGAATTGGGGCTGGCTGGCGCCACGCAGTACCCAAAGGTCCTCGTCGGTACAACGCTGATCGGTGGAGCCAATGCGCCGGAATGCACCCTTGGGCAAGCCAGTTGCCTTCAGATAGATGGGCTTCTGGCTGACATCCGCCTCCGGCACGAATACCACAATGACCGTCTTGCCCTCAATACGCTCTACCGCCATTTCCGGACGAATCGCCACGTTAAGCATCGAGGCACACTGGCTGGCCAAGTCTTTCTGAATCTTGTCCGGGTCGGTCAATCCTGCCGGCCAGTAGCGGATATCGCCTTTCTCGTCGACCTTCCAGTCGATGCCGAGCAGAACGTGACCGCCATTCAACCCCGGCTCATTGGCGAAAGCCGCCACCGTTTCCATGAGCGATTTGCCGATTTCTCGCGAGCGCTTGGCCTCGATGCGAGGCGATTCGTCGGAGGCGTTGAGTTCGGAGAGGAGGTCTTGGGCGGTGCGCATAAGTGAAGTTATTCCTGACTATCGAAGAGTGCCTTGGTGAGCTTGAAACGGTATCGCCAGGCCTTCACACCGTTGCCAGGTACAGCCCCTTGCCATCAGTGAGCTTGTAGGGCTTGTCCTTGCATTTGGCGGTGCGGCATTGCGAATCGGTCAGCATGGCGGGCCTCCGTTGTATTCCCGCTTTTTTAGGCGGGTATTTTTGGACCATACGCACAAACGTACCCGCTTTTGGATGGGATGACAAGGAACGATAAGGAACCGCCACCAACAAAAAGCCCCGTATTTACGGGGCTTTCGAGGGTGTTTTAGGTTTTATGGAACGTCGTGAAACAATGAAATTGGGCTAGACGTTGAACAGGAAATTCAGCACGTCGCCATCCTTGACGACATATTCCTTGCCCTCGGCCCGCATCTTGCCGGCTTCCTTGGCGCCTTGTTCACCTTTGCACGCGATGAAATCTTCATACGCAATGGTTTGCGCGCGGATGAAGCCGCGTTCGAAATCGGTATGGATCACGCCGGCCGCCTGCGGTGCGGTATCGCCGACATGGATGGTCCAGGCGCGCACTTCCTTGACGCCGGCGGTGAAATAAGTTTGCAGGCCCAGGAGCTTGAAACCGGCGCGGATCAGGCGATCGAGCCCGGGTTCTTCCATGCCCATATCGGCCAGGAATTCTTCTTTGTCGGCCTCGTCGAGATCGGCGATTTCCGCTTCGATCGCCGCGCAGATCGCCACCACCGGCGCATTTTGCGACTTCGCATACGCAGTCAGCTGATCGAGCAGCGGGTTGTCGGTAAAGCCGGTGTCCGATACGTTGCCGACATACATTGCCGGCTTGGCGGTAATCAGGCACAGCGGTTTGATCAATGCCATTTCTTCCGCATCCAGCCCCATCGCGCGCACCGGTTTTGCTTGGTCCAGATGCGGCATGATGCGCTCCAGAATGGCGACCAGCTTGGCGGCATCCTTGTCGCCCGACCGCGCTTTCTTGTTTTCGCGATGGATCGCCTTTTCGACCGTTCCCATGTCGGCCAGCGCCAGTTCGGTCTGGATCACCTCGATGTCGTCCAGCGGATTGATCTTGCCGGCGACGTGGATCACGTTGTCGTCCTCGAAGCAGCGCACCACGTTGACGATCGCATCGGTTTCGCGGATGTGCGCAAGAAACTGGTTGCCCAGGCCTTCGCCTTTCGATGCGCCGGCTACCAGGCCGGCGATATCGACGAATTCAACGGTGGCCGGCAGTATGCGTTCCGGCTTGACAATGATCGCCAGTGCCGCCAGACGCGAATCGGGCACTTCGACCATGCCGACGTTTGGCTCGATGGTGCAAAAGGGATAATTTTCGGCGGGAATGCCGGCCTTGGTCAGTGCATTGAAAAGCGTGGATTTGCCGACGTTGGGCAGGCCGACGATGCCGCATTTGAGACTCATGATGTGTGCTTTGCTGGATGGGATTAACGCGCTATTTTACCGTAGCCGACAGCAGGCAATGCGATTTGACGCGCTGGCCAGGTGCATGCGGAAATGTCATTTCGTCGTGTGGAGCTGCATCATGGCGGCCTCGAATTTGCCTTCGCACAGCAGCGGAATGACATCCAGGCTTTTTGCCAATGCCTCATCGATCAATAGCTGTTCTTCCCTGCGCGGCCGGTGCAATACAAAATCGACCACCGGCTGCTGCAAGCCGAGCGCGCGCGGGTGGCCGATGCCGATGCGCAAGCGCCAGTAATCCTGCGTGCCGAGCGCGGCGGTGATGTCCTTCAAGCCGTTATGGCCGCCGGAGGAGCCGCCTTTCTTGATTTTCGCAATGCCCGGCGCGAGATCGAGTTCGTCATGCGCGACCAGAATGTCGTCTGCCGCGATCTTGTAAAACCGCGCCAGTGCGCCGACTGACTGGCCCGAACGATTCATGTAGGTTTGCGGTTCCAGCAGCCACACTTCCTGTTTCGCGATGACGGTCTTCGCCGTCAGCGCGTGGTAGCGCGATTCGCGCGACAACGCGCCGCGGGCATGGCTTTCGGCCAGATTGTCGACCAGCCAGAAACCCGCGTTGTGGCGGGTTTGTTCGTATTCCGGGCCGGGATTGCCGAGACCGACGATAAGGCGAATTGGCATGGCGGTATGAAAAATGAAAACAGTGATTATCCCGGATGTTGCGGGTAATACCAATCCCGGCTGGATAAAATGGTGAGGCAAGGGTGTTGCTGTGCAGATGGCGCAAATTCGGCCCGGCCTTTCTTTTCGGAAGAACGGACTGAAGAACCTGGCGTCCAATTGCGAGAGTACTGGAGCCAGTTGTGCGGCAGTTGCCATCTCCGGTTGATTTTATGCGGCAAGACCGGTCGTTATATTTGCAATTGGCATGCAAAAAATCCAGAAAAACGAATTTGAAAGCAAGGATCGGAGTGTAATGCTCGGAAGCGGTCGCTAAACTGTATTCATCATGCAGATTCTTGATAGGAGCCTCTTATGAACGCATCAGAAAAACATATGCAACAGGCAGCGGCAACCTTGAACGACCCACGCTGGACGGCAGTCGTTGCACGCGCTTCGGAAGCCGATGGCACGTTCTATTACTCGGTAAATACCACTGGCGTCTACTGCCGACCGTCATGCGCCGCCCGGCTGGCGCGGCCGGAAAATGTCAGATTTCATGCAACCTGCGAGGCCGCCGAACAGGCCGGTTTCCGGCCTTGCAAACGGTGCAGGCCGGACCAGCCGTCGCGGCTGGAGCACTATGCGGCGAAGGTCACCGACGCCTGCCGGATCATCGAGGAATCGGACAATGTGCCGAGCCTGGAACAACTGGCCGCGCGCGCTGGCGTAAGCACGTATCACTTCCATCGCATGTTCAAGCAAATCACCGGCTTGACGCCAAGAGAATATGCGATGACGCAGCGCGAGAAGCGGGTACGCAAACAGCTCGGTTCCGGCAGTACGGTAACCGAAGCCATTTTCGATGCCGGCTACAATTCCAACAGCCGTTTCTATGAAAAATCGAATCATGTACTGGGCATGACGCCGACCAATTACCGCGCCGGCGGCGCCAATACGGCAATCCGGTTCGCGATCGGCGAATGTTCGCTCGGATCGATTCTCGTGGCGCAAAGCGACCTGGGTATTTGCGCCATTCTGATGGGCGACGACCCGGCGGAACTCGCGCGTGATCTGCAAGACCGGTTCCCGCGCGCCAAGCTCATCGGCGGCGATGCCGGGTTCGAACAACTGGTTGCCAGGGTGGTCGGGTTTGTCGAAGCGCCTGGCATCGGCCTCGACTTGCCGCTGGATGTGCGCGGCACCGCATTCCAGCAGCGCGTATGGCAGGCTTTACGCGACATTCCGCCGGGGCGGACCGCAAGCTACACCGATATTGCAAACCGGATCGGTGCGCCGGGCTCGGTGCGGGCCGTCGCGCAGGCATGCGGCGCGAATGCGCTGGCGGTTGCCATTCCGTGCCATCGCGTCGTGCGCAACGATGGCGGCCTGTCCGGCTATCGTTGGGGCGTGGAACGCAAACGCGCGCTGCTGGACACGGAAGCAAACGCATTGCCGGAAAAGGGGGCGCACGCATGAATCCGAGCAGCTGGCAGGCGGTGGCCATAACGACTGCCAATGATGTTGCCGAACGCGTCAAGGCGCTCGATTGGGAACGCGTCGCGCAAGATTTCGATGCGCATGGATGCGCAATGATCGAGAATCTTCTTGCGCAAGAAGAGTGCGACGCTGTCGCCGCGCTGTATCCATTGGATGGCATGTTCCGCAGCCGCGTCGTGATGGGCCGCCACGGCTTCGGCCGCGGCGAATACAAGTATTTCAACTACCCGCTGCCTGATATTGTCCGCGGACTGCGGACGTCGATTTATCCATATCTGGCACCGATTGCGAACCGCTGGAACCAGGCGATGGGCATTGGCGTCCGCTTTCCTGCGAAGCACGCGGACTTCATCGCTCGCTGCCATGAGGCGGGGCAGCGCCGGCCCACTCCGCTGCTGTTGCAATATGGGGTCGATGATTACAACTGCCTGCACCAGGATCTGTATGGCGAACATGTCTTCCCGCTTCAGGCCGCGATTTTATTGTCGGAACCGGACCGTGATTTCACCGGCGGCGAATTCGTGCTGACCGAGCAACGGCCGCGCATGCAGTCGCGTCCGGAAGTGGTCCCGTTGAAGCAGGGTGACGCCGTCGTATTCGCCGTTCATCACCGGCCGGTGCAGGGCACGCGCGGTGTGTATCGGGTCAACCTGCGCCACGGCGTGAGCCGTCTGCGTTCGGGGCATCGCCATACGGCCGGCATTATTTTCCATGACGCGACGTGAGCGTCACGGATGGGAAGCGCGCAATGACGATGAACCTGTTCGAAGATGCGGAGCACGGGCAGAGCTGGCGGGAGGAATTGTGTCCGGGTGCGGTCGTGCTGCGCCGCTTCGCGTTGGCGGATGAAACAGCGGTTTTAGCGGCGCTGGACGGCATCGTGGCCGGCGCACCGTTTCGCCATATGGTCACCCCTGGCGGTTTTCGCATGTCGGTGGCGATGACGAACTGCGGTTCCTGCGGGTGGGTCACGGACAGCACCGGTTATCGTTACGACGCGATCGATCCGGATAGCGGCGAGCCCTGGTCCCGCATGCCGGATGCATTTTTTAAATTAATAAGGTAATCCCCCGGCTATGCCGGGGGACTCCATAAGGTTTGACCTATACGTCGGTCGCTGTGAATCTTCTTTCTCGCCCAAAAGAAGGAGATTCACGATGAAAGAGTATCAGAGTTCGAGTCATACGAGATGGGACTGCAAATATCATGTGGT
>DAIDBD010000126.1 GCA_027310305.1 Herminiimonas sp. | reverse complement strand
ATCCGAAACAATCGACATCGCTGCATGGGGATTGAAGAAGAACAGGCAGATCGCGACTGGGCCGAGAACGAACTGGGGGCGGTCCAGTTAGGCGATCAACGCTTGACGTCACGTCTGGTGACGCTGGCGCGCTCGCTTGCTTGCGCACCCGACACGCCATTGCCGCAGGCCCTGCCGCAATGGCGTGATTTGAAAGCGGCATACCGCTTCTTCGACAACACCAAAGCCGTGCCGGAACACATTCTGGCCGGACACATCGATGCCACCTGGTCACGCGCACAGGCAGTGCCGATCGTGCTAGCGGTGCAAGATACGACTTACCTCAACTGGGAACATCATCCGGCAACGCAGGGGCTGGGCGGACTGTCGGATGCGGGCCGTGGCGTCATCTGCCACAGCACGCTGGCCGTCACGCCGGAACGGCTGCCATTGGGGTTGCTCGCGCAACGCAACTGGGTGCGCGATGACGAGACGTTCGGTGCGCTGCCATTGAACGCGTGCATTGGTACACTTGCAGATGGACCATTGAAGTCTGGCATCGCGTGCTCAAGACCGGGTGCCGCATTGAGTCACGCCAACTGGAAACGGTGGAGCGATTGGCGGTCGCGCTGACGCTTTATTCCATCATTGCCTGGCGCATCTTGTATGCGACCATGCTGGCCCGAACCGATCCCGATCTGCCGTGCACCGTCATGCTCAGCAAAGAGGAATGGCAAGCGTTGTACTGCAACATCCACCGCGTGGCAGAGCCGGCGGCCACACCGCCCACGCTGGCGGAAGCGGTGTTGTGGATTGCCAGGCTTGGCGGTTTCCTGGCCCGCAAAGGAGATGGCGCGCCGGGGCCGCATGTGTTGTGGCGTGGCTTCCAGCATTTGCCTCACATTACCGACATGTTTCTTATCATGCGAAGCAACGAATAACTTGTGGGTAATGATCAGGGCAAAGCCGGGGAATATTTACTTAAAAATGCACCTTTTCAGATGCATTTTTTTTGCAACGCGATCAAGCGCCGAAGTAGAGATTGCCAGGATCGCTGCTCCTATTTTGCGCGGCCTGCTTCGCTTCAGCGCGAACTTCCGTCCGCGAACGCGCGGTCGGCGTTGCAACGATTTGCGGATAAAACGGATCTGCGCCGACTTGCATGCCGCTTGCACGCGCCTGTTCCAGTTCGGCGACTACCTGCGCCCGCGATTTGGTTGACGTAATATGATCCTGCCAGTTGCTTCCCAACTCGCCCACGTATTTGTCATCTGCAAAGGCGTTCGAGCCGAAGGCCGCCAAGAGAGTGGAAACTGCGATTGCAACAGCTGCTTTTTTCGATTTCATGGTGATTCTCCTGTCAGTTAAAAGTGTGCGCCTGAATCGGCGCTGGACCATTCATTTGCCGACCCATGAGAGCCATTCTATGAAACCGATCCCGACAAGACCCTGACAGTCGCATTACAAATCGGTAATATCGTTGAGGACCGTACGGCATCGGTATGGATAGCCATCCCTGCAACGGTTATGGCGCGAATAAAATGGGGACAAGCCGTATGTATTCCATGAATGGATTGGATGCATTGCCCGGACTTCCGCGGGCATTTTGCCGAAATACGCAGGAATATGATTGATGCTTTTTTGCGTTAGGGAGAACACGGTTGCCGGCTGCATGCCGCGATTTTCAGTTTGCCTTGTGTGACGGCGATCGTTGCCGTGCCCTTGCCGGTCTTGCCCATTTTTCGTTCCGGAAGTTGGAGCGATCCACGGTTGATGTCTTTGCTGGAACAGCAGAAGCGAAACGCCGGCGATCACATTACGAATTTGTAATCCCCGGCAACATCTGCAAGCAGGTAAAATACAGCTCATCATGAAATTGCCCCGCCATCTCCGTTTTCTGACAGCGCTCATCGCGCTGGTCGGCATGCTGTTCGCGCAGCTTGCCGTGGCGGGGTATTCGTGTCCGGCGCATCAGGCCGGCATCACGAGCGAGGCGGCCATGGCGCCGGTAAATTCCGACGATCAACGCATGCCAGGCTGCGAACAAATGGACAAGGAACTACCCAGCCTTTGCCATGCGCACGCGCAGGGCGCGAACCAGTCGCTTGATAAACCGGAATTGCCGCCTTTGCCGCCGTTTTCGGCTGCCGCGCTAACGCTTGTGGTAACGCATATCGCGATGTCGGATTTTTCGGTCGACCATTTTCCGCAATCATCACCGCTGCTCGCGCGAATCACCGCGCCGCCCCTCTCCATCCGACACTGCTGTTTCCGGATCTGACTTTCCAGATCGTTTAGACCGTCATCGTTGCGCGTTTTGCGCAGCCGATGTTGTTCAATGTCGTCTGGAGATTCCATGTCATCCGCTTTCACTGCGCTTGTCCATAGGCGCAAAAAGATTCTTCGCATTTCCCATGCAATCGCTCTTACCGTGCTGGCCGGCGCGCTTGCCGCTCCCGCTTTCGCCGCCGATGCGCCGCTTACGCTGGCCGAAGCCCAGCGGCTGGCAGTTGAACGCTCGCGTCAGTTGACGGCACAGGATTTCGCCGTGTCAGCCGCGCGCGACATGGCGGTCGCCGCCGGCCAATTGCCGGATCCGGTGCTCAAGTTCGGCATCGACAACCTGCCGGTCAACGGCCCCGATCGTTTCAGCCTGACCAGTGATTTCATGACGATGCGCCGCATCGGCGTGATGCAGGAATTCACGCGCGCCGATAAGCGCCAGTTGCGTGCCGAGCGCTTCAACGGCGATGCGGACAAGACCGTGGCCGAGAAAAACGTGACCGCTGCCGCCATCGAGCGCGATACCGCGTTGGCGTGGCTGGACCGCTATTACGCGGAAGCGATGGCAGCCGTCATCGCCGAGCAGGGCAGCCAGGCCCGGCTGGAAGTGCAAGGTGCGGAAGGCGCGTATCGCGCCGGCCGCGGCAACCAGGCGGATGTCTTTGCCGCGCGCGGCGCACTGGCGATGTTCGATGATCGCGCCAGTGAAATCCAGCGCCGGATTCGCAATGCCAAGACCATGCTGGCGCCCTGGATCGGCGCAGCCGCCGATTTGCCGCTGACCGGAAAACCGGCGATCGACGCGATCCGTCTCGATCCGGCCACGCTCGATACCCAGCTCGCCCATCATCCGCAAATCGCCGTGCTCGACAAGCGGGAGGAAATCGCCGCGACCGAGGCGAAGCTGGCGCAAGCCAACAAGAAAGCGGACTGGAGCGTGGAATTGATGTACCAGCAGCGCGGCCCCGCTTACTCCAACATGATCGGAATCGGCGTGTCGATTCCATTGCAGTGGGATCAGAAAAACCGGCAGGATCGCGAACTGTCTTCCAAGCTGGCGATGGTCGAGCAGGTGAAAGCGGAGCGGGAAGATGCGCTGCGCATGCGTGTGGCCGAGACCCGCAACATGATCAACGAATGGGAAAACGGCCGGGAACGCCAGGCGCGCTACGAGCGGGAATTGATTCCGCTGGCCAATGACCGCACGCTGGCGGCGATCGGCGCCTATCGCGGCGGCAAGGCCAGCCTGACCGATGTACTTCTCGCGCGCCGCAACGAAATCGACGTGCGCATCCAGGCGCTGCAACTGGCCACCGATACCGCCCGTCTCTGGGCGCAAATCAATTTCCTGTTTCCCGTCAATGACGTCACCGCGAACGCGGCGATGTTCACCAGCAAGGACGTCAAATGAAAAGCAAAAATATTATTCTTGCAGCTGTTGCTGCAGCGGTTGTCAGCGCAGCCGGTTACGGCCTCTACCGGACCGGCATGAACCAGGGCATGCAGATGGCCGCGCCGGCGTCGAATGCCGCCCCATCCGCCGGCGCCATGTCGAATGCCGGCGAACCGGGTAAAAAAGTGCTGTACTGGCACGACCCGATGATACCCGGACTGAAATTCGACAAGCCCGGCCAGTCGCCCATGAATATGCCGCTGGTACCGGTTTATGCCGAGGGCGCGGGTGATGAGGGCACGGTGAAAATCAGCCCGCGCGTACAGCAGAATCTCGGCATCCGCACCGCCGAAGTCAGCAAGGGAAATAGTGCGCAGGTTGTCGAAACGGTCGGCAGCGTTGCCTACAACGAGCGCGACGTGGCGCTGGTGCAGGCGCGCAGCAATGGCTACATCGAAAAGCTGTATGTGCGCGCGCCGCTCGATCCGGTGAAGAAAGGCCAGCCGCTGGCCGAACTGTACGTGCCGGACTGGATCGCCGCGCAGGAAGAATACCTGACCGTCAAGCGGATGCAAGGCAGCGCTGCCGGCATGCTGCTGGACGGCGCGCGGCAGCGCATGCGACTCGCCGGCATGACCGACAGCCAGATTCGGCTGGTGGAATCGACCGGCAAAATTCATCCGCGCCTGACGCTGTCCTCGCCGATTGACGGCGTGGTGGCGGAACTGTCCGCGCGCGAAGGGATGACCGTGATGAACGGCGCGCCGCTGTTCAGGATCAATGGCCTGCGCACGGTGTGGGTCAACGCCGACGTGCCGGAAAACTTTGCCGCGCTGGTGCGGCCGGGCAATGCGGTGGAAGCCCGGTCGCCGGCATTGCCGGGCACGGTGTTGAAAGGCAAGGTCAGCGCGATCCTGCCTGAAATCAACCCGTCGACCCGCACGCTGAAGGCGCGCGTGGAACTGGCGAACCCCGGCGGCCGGCTTGTTCCGGGCATGTTCGCCACCATCAGTTTCACCTCGGCTGCAAAGGATGATGTGCTGACCGTGCCGTCCGAAGCGGTGATCCAGACCGGCACCCGCAGCGTCGTGATCGTCGCGCAGGGCGACGGCAAATTCGCGCCGGTCGATGTGGAAACCGGCGCGGAAAGCGGCGGCAAGACCGTCGTGCTGAAAGGGCTGGAAGCCGGCCAGAAAGTCGTGGCATCCGGCCAGTTCCTGATCGATTCCGAAGCCAGCCTCAGAGGCACGACTACGCGTATGAGCGATGCGCCGGCAGCCGAGGGCGGCAAAGCGGCCAGCGGCCCGGTCCATCGCGGGGTAGGCAAGGTGGAGAGCATCGGCAACGATGAAATCGCGATCTCGCACGGCCCCATCCCAACGCTGCAATGGGGCGCGATGACGATGGGCTTCAAGCCGCCGGCAAGCGGCGTGCCGAAGAACGTCGCAGTGGGCGACACCGTCGCGTTCGAGATTCGCCCGGCGAAAGACGGCGCGTTTGAGATCGTGACGATTGCGCCGACCGCTGCCGCGCCGGCGCAGGAAAAGAAAGCCGATAAAGCCGGAGCCGCGAAATGATCGCAAGACTAATACGCTGGTCGATCGCCAATCGCTTCCTGGTGCTGCTGGCGACGCTGATGATCACCGCCTGGGGCATCTGGTCGCTGTCGAAAACGCCGCTCGATGCGCTCCCCGATCTGTCGGATGTGCAGGTCATCATCCGCACCACCTATGCCGGCCAGGCGCCGCAGATCGTCGAAAACCAGGTCACGTATCCGCTCACCACCACGATGCTGTCGGTGCCGGGCGCGAAGACGGTGCGCGGCTATTCGTTCTTCGGCGATTCGTTCGTCTATATCCTGTTCGAGGACGGCACCGATCCGTACTGGGCCCGCTCCCGCGTGCTTGAATATCTGAACCAGGTGCAGTCGCGGCTGCCGCCGCAGGCAAAAGCGTCGCTCGGCCCGGACGCCACCGGCGTCGGCTGGGTCTATGAATATGCGCTGACGGATCGCACCGGAAAAATGGACCTGTCGCAATTGCGCGCATTGCAGGACTGGTTTCTCAAGTACGAACTGAAAACCGTGCCGAACGTGTCGGAAGTGGCGAGCATCGGCGGCATGGTGCGGCAGTACCAGATCGTGCTCGACCCTGACAAGCTGCGGGCCTACAACATCCCGCACGGCATGGTGATCGACGCGGTGAAAAAGGCCAACCAGGAAACCGGCGGCGCGGTGCTTGAGCTGGGCGAAGCCGAATACATGGTGCGCGCATCGGGATATCTGAAATCGCTGGACGACTTCCGCAAGATTCCGTTGACGACGACCGATGCCGGCGTATCGGTGCGGCTGGGCGACGTGGCGCGTATCCAGCTGGGACCGGAAATGCGGCGCGGCATCGCCGAGCTGAACGGCGAAGGGGAGGTGGCCGGCGGCGTGATCGTGATGCGCTCCGGTAAAAATGCGCTGGAAACCATAGCCGCGGTGAAGAAGAAGCTCGACATCCTGAAAGCCAGCCTGCCGCCCGGCGTGGAGATCGTGACCACCTACGACCGCTCCAACCTGATCAAGCGCGCGGTCAAGAATCTCGAAGGAAAGCTGATCGAGGAATTCATCGTGGTGGCGCTGGTGTGCGCGATCTTCCTGTTTCATCTGCGCTCCGCGCTAGTCGCGATCGTGTCGCTGCCGCTCGGCATTCTGGCGGCCTTCATCGTCATGTATTACCAGGGCGTGAATGCGAACATCATGTCGCTCGGCGGCATTGCGATCGCGGTCGGTGCAATGGTCGATGCGGCGGTGGTGATGATCGAAAACGCGCACAAGCATATCGAGGCCTGGAATCATGCGCATCCCGACGAGAAGCTGAGGGGAGACGATCATTGGCGGGTGATCGGCGATGCCGCGGCCGAAGTCGGTCCGGCGCTGTTTTTCTCGTTGTTCATCATCGTGCTGTCGTTCATTCCGGTATTCACGCTGGAGGCGCAGGAAGGCCGGATGTTTTCGCCGCTGGCCTTTACCAAGACCTATGCGATGGCCGCCGCCGCCGGTCTCGCGGTGACGCTGATTCCGGTATTGATGGGCTACCTGATTCGCGGCCGCATTCCCGATGAAAACAAAAACCCGCTCAACCGCTTTTTGATCGCGGTTTATCGCCCATTGCTCGAGGGCGTGCTGCGCTTTCCGAAGACGACGCTGCTGGTCGCCGCGCTGATCGCGGCGGTGACGGTGTGGCCGATGACGCGTCTCGGCGGCGAATTCATGCCGCCGCTGGATGAAGGCGATTTGCTGTACATGCCGTCGGCATTGCCCGGCCTTTCAGCGGGCAAGGTGTCGCAATTGCTGCAGCAAACCGACCGCCTGATCAAGACCGTGCCGGAAGTGAAAAGCGTGTTCGGAAAAGCAGGGCGGGCTGAATCCGCGACCGACCCCGCGCCGCTGGAAATGTTCGAAACCACGATCCAGTTCAAGCCGCGTGATCAATGGCGGGCAGGAATGACGACCGACAAGCTGATCGCGGAACTCGATCGCATCGTCAAGGTGCCGGGCCTGTCCAACATCTGGGTGCCGCCGATCCGCAACCGGATCGACATGCTGGCGACCGGCATCAAAAGCCCGGTCGGCGTCAAGGTGGCCGGCGCCAGCCTGCAGGAGATCGACCGCATCACGGCCGACGTGGAACGGGCGGTCAGGAAAGTGCCGGGCGTTTCATCCGCGCTGGCGGAACGGCTGAACGGCGGGCGTTATGTCGATGTGGATATCGACCGCGATGCGGCGGCGCGCTACGGGCTCAACATCGCCGATGTGCAGAGCATCGTATCGGCGGCGATCGGCGGCGACAATATCGGCGAAACCGTCGAGGGGCTGCAGCGCTTCCCGATCAATGTGCGGTATCCGCGCGAGATACGTGATTCGGTGGAAAACCTGCGCCAGTTGTCGCTGCTGACGCCGCGCGGCGCGCAAATCCGGCTGGGCGATGTCGCGGCGATCCGCATCAACGACGGCCCGCCGATGCTCAAGAGCGAAAACGCGCGGCTGTCCGGTTGGGTCTATGTCGATATCCGCGATCGCGACCTGAGTTCCGCGGTCAAGGACATGCAGCAGGCGGTGGCGAAAGAAGTGAAGCTGCCGGCAGGCTATTCGATTTCGTGGTCCGGGCAGTTCGAATTCCTGGAACGCGCCACCGCGAAACTGAAGATCGTGGTGCCGGCGACCCTGCTGATCATCTTCGTGCTGCTCTACCTGACCTTCAAGCGTTTCGACGAGGCCGCTCTGATCATGGCGACGCTGCCGTTCGCGCTGGCGGGCGGCATCTGGCTGTTATGGCTGCTCGGCCACAACCTGTCGGTCGCCGGCGGCGTCGGCTTCATCGCGCTGGCCGGGGTCTCTGCCGAATTCGGCGTGATCATGCTGCTGTACCTGAAGCAGGCATGGGAAGCGCGCATTGCGATCGGCAAAAGCAGCGAAGCCGATCTGCTCGATGCGATTCGCGAAGGCGCGGTGCTAAGGGTCCGCCCCAAGGCAATGACGGTGGCAGTCATCATCGCCGGCCTGGTGCCGATCATGTACGGCACCGGCACCGGGTCCGAAGTGATGCAGCGGATCGCCGCGCCGATGGTGGGCGGCATGATCACCGCGCCGCTGCTGTCGATGTTCGTGGTGCCGGTGGTTTATCTGCTGCTGCGCCGGCGGCAGGCACGGGCGGCCTATGTTGTGCGGAGCAGCGCGGCATAAAAACGAAAAGGACGACGGCATCCGGGACGTCCGCCCGGCGACGAGCTGCGCATGCCGCTTCGAACCAGGCACGCCAAACGTGCCAAACGTAACAAGGGTAATAAGCATTGAGGAATACGACTGTTCACAATACGAGGGAGGAACCATGATTTTCAAATATGTCATTGCTGTCATTCGGCCCGATGTTCTGAAAGAGCTGGAAGCGAGACTCGGGCCTCACGTTCGCGGAATGATGGTGACGAAGGTGATGGGGTCCGGCGGCTATACGAATTTCATGTCGAGAGATCTGTCGATCGAACACATCAAAATCGAAATCTTCGCCGAGGAATCGACGGTCGACGCGATCGTCCGGACGATCATGGAGGTCGCCCACTACGACATTCCGGGAGCCGGCATCGTGGCGGTGCTGCCGATGGAACGCTTCCTTCATATCCGCACCGGTTCGGAAGCGTTTCCCGACGACTCGACCAATCTTCCGAGAAGATAGCAATGCGAATACACAAAATATCCGGCAATGGCAGCCGGTGCATGCTTGTTCTGCTGTTTGCGCTTGGCGCATCCCTGCCGGCATGCGCCGCCGGACTGGAGGTCATTCATGCATGGGCGCCTGCCACCATGCCGGGGCAGCAGGTTGGCGCGGTCTACATGCAGTTGCGCAGCCCCGCCGATGTAAAACTGCTCGGCATCGAAAGCGACGCGGCAAACCCGGTACAGATGCATTCGATGTCGATGCAGAACGATGTCATGCGGATGCGCCAGGTGCCGGAGGTCGACCTGCCGGCCGGCAAGATAGTCGCATTTTCACCGGGCGGTTTGCACGTCATGCTCACCAATCTCAAGCGGCCGTTGAAAGCGGGCGAATCGGTTCATCTCAAACTGCTGCTTGAGAGTGCGCCGGGCCGCAGGCAATCGGTGCCGGTCTCCGTTCCCATCATCAACCGGCCGGTGGATTAGCGTGCAAACGACAAACGGATTGAAATGGCCGGCAGGATGGATCGGCATTGCCGCCTTGCTGTTCCTGATCGCCGCCTGCGATCGCCGCCCGGCCGCGCCGCCGGTATCCTTCAAGACGGTTGACATCACAGGTGTCGACTGGGGCAAGGATTTTCATCTGACCGATCATCGCGGGCGGCCGGTCGCTCTGGCCGACTTTCGCGGCAAGGCGGTCATGCTGTTCATGGGCTACACCCATTGCCCGGACATGTGCCCGACCACGCTTGCCAAGATGGCAGCCGCGGTGCGAAAGCTTGGCAAGGACGGTGACCGGGTACAAGGATTGTTCATGACGCTGGACCCGAAGCGCGACACGGCGGACGTACTCGCACAGTACGTTCCGGCGTTTCATCCGTCCTTCTTCGGTCTGTATGCGGACGAGCAGCAAACCGCCGATCTCGCCGGCAAGTTCAAGCTCTTTTTCAAGGCGCAGAAGGCCGACAGTTCGGGCAACTACACGGTCGATCACAATGCGGCTGTCTATGTGTTCGATCCGCAGGGCCGGCTGCGCCTGTACATGAGAGGCGATACGCCGGTTGCCGACATGGTCCACGATCTGAAGCAGCTTATTGCAGAATGAAAGTTTCATGCTTAAGGAAGGCGCCGGTATGAGCAGGAAAGGACTTGTTGCGGCAGTGGCGGGAGCGGCCGTGCTGGCTGGCGCGGGGCTGGGTTTCTATCGCTCATCAAAGCTGCCCGGCCCGATTGATTCGGCGGTCAGCGAACCCGCGATTTCGTCCATGACCAATTTCAAATTCAAGATACACGAGAGGCCAAAGGCGATAGCGCCGCTTGTCTTTGCAGATGCCGCAGGCAACCGGCGCACGCTCGACGACTCTCATGGAAAACTCATTCTCCTCAACATCTGGGCCACCTGGTGTCCGCCATGCCGCGAGGAAATGCCGACGTTGGATCGGTTGCAGGCAACGCTGGGAGGCCCCGATTTCGCAGTGGTTGCGCTGTCGATCGATGCCGGTGAAAGCGGCCCGTCCCTGGTCCGGCGGTTCTACCAGGAAGCAGGCGTGCAGCATCTGCCGATCTACATCGACAGCACTGGAGAGGCTGCCGGCAAACTAGGGAGCGTAGGCCTGCCGACGACGCTGCTGATCGATCGTGACGGGCAGGAAATCGGCCGCACCGTCGGCCCCGCCAGCTGGGACAGTCCGGAGGTTGCTGCACTGATACGCGGCCGGATCGGGAATTCGACCGCACTGGAGAAGAAAAAATGAATAGTTGCAGAAAACCCTGTTTAGGCTTTTACTGAAAGAAAAACAGAATAAGGTTGGCCAGCCGCTACTGCGTTTCTGTCCGGCGGACGGACGAGGATAGAACTTTTTATATATACGCAAGTCCTATTGGTTATAAATGATGGATCGGCATATACTTGCAACCATGAGAAACCCGTCGTCACGCATACTGACTGTCATCTCGCGCATCATGTTGCTGATGTTTGTGCTCGGCTTGCTGTCGCAAACGGCACAGGCATGCACGCTGGTGAAGACGCGCGCTGTGACGGAGGCGGCGGCTGACAGCAATCCTTGTCAAATCAGCGGCAAGAACGCCAATGCATATTCCGGATGTTCACAGGGCAACCAGCTCCAGGCCGACGACTGTTCCATGCAGACGCCTGTTGCGGTTTCGAGCGAGCGGTTTTCGCCATCGCCTGCGCCGGTTGCAATTGCTGTTTCGCTGTTGCTTGTGCCGCCTGTCAAACCGCTTATAGCCGTCGGTCTCGATGCGCCGCCGCCCATCCTTCCTCACCGTCCTGTTCCTCTCTCCATCCTGCACTGCAGCTTCCAGATTTAACCTGCTCGCTCCGGCTATGCGTTTCGCCCGGCGCATTCAGCATCTATCGTGAAATAAGCTCGGCGTCCGCTGCAATATTTTGATGCCGCGGCATCGCGGCATATCGCAATCAAGCGTGTCCAATCAATGGAGATCACCATGAACGGAAATCGTATTCTGGCCGGTACGCTATCGGCATTTACCTTGTTTTTCGCAGGAGCGGCTGTCGCTGTGGAACCGGCGCCCCACTCGCCCGGCACGGGGAAAAAAATGGAAAAGAAGATGGACGGCAAAATGTCATGCGACGGCATGATGGGAATGATGGGGGGAGGAATGATGAACGGCGGTCAGATGATGGCTGGTCTGCCGCCCGGAAATGAAAAGCTGAACATGCAGATGCAAGCGGAAATGATGCAGGCGATGGGAACCATCATGCAAAAGTATGCAGACAAGATTTCCATACCCGCAGAAAAATGATGCCATTTACCTATACAGATTCACTTTATTCACGTCAAAATATTGAAGGAGAAAGAACATGAAATGCGATACAAAATTGATGATCAGGATCGGTGTCGGCATCGCGGCGGCACTCGTCATCGCTTATTTCACCCTGCCAGGCGCCCGCGCATTGGTCGTCGCCAGCGCGCCGATCCTGCTAGTGCTGATTTGCCCGTTGGCGATGATATTCATGATGAAAGGCATGAATTCCGGCGGCAAGCAGCAAGATGAAAAGAGCGAGAAGCCCGCGGCGTTGCCTTCGGCAGAAAAAATGGAGAGCAGTAACCAGAGATAGTAGAAAGGGGGAGGGTCGGGCGGACGCAGCCGCTTGTACGCCTCCCCAGAAATGGAAGCAGGTTCAAATGACTGTTCCAGGCAACAGGGCGTCGCATCCGGGATTGCGGCCAAAGCGGCATCCGCCGTCGAAAATTACAAAGAGGTTTTTACCATGAAGTTTTCTCTTGCAGCGTTTGGCGTCGCGATTGCGCTGGCCTCTTCGCCGTCCCGTGCCGACGAGGCTGCGGTACGCAATACGCTGCAACAGTCGTTCCCGCAACGCACGATCAAGAGTATTTCAAAAACGCCTGTTCCCGGCGTGCTGGAAGCGGTAGTCGACGGGCGCGTGTTTTATGTGGCGGAAGATGGTCGTTATGTATTTGCCGGACCATTGATCGACGCCAGGACAAATGAAAATCTGACCCAGGCTCGCCTGGATCAAATCAATGCCATTCCATTTTCCAACCTGCCGCTCGCCGATGCGATCAAGCGTGTCAAGGGAAACGGCAGCCGGAAAATTGCGGTTTTCGAAGATCCGGACTGCCCTTACTGCAAAAAGCTGGAGCAGGAAATAAACAGTATCGACAATCTGACCACGTATGTCTTTCTCTATCCGATCGAGCAGTTGCATCCTGATGCAACCAGCAAGTCGAAGGCAATCTGGTGCGCTGCGGACCGGGGCAAGGCGTGGGAAAAGGCGGTGCTGACCGGGGCTGTTCCTGCCGGCCCGGCGAAATGCGGCAATCCGGTCGAACGGAATGTCGCCTTCGGCCGCGCGCATGGAATCAACGGCACGCCGACGACCATTTTCGCAAACGGCTTTCGTCTGGCCGGTGCGGTCTCCGGCGATGAACTGGAACGGCAATTGGCAAAGGCGGCGAAAAAATGAAACCGGTATAAGGCGAATCCGGAACGCCAGGGTTTTTGGTGAAGCGGTACGAGAAGTCAACCTGCGGCTGAGGGAAGACAAGTTTGTAAAAATAATCGTGCTCGCTGCGATCGGTCCGGTTGCAGTGCTCGGGTTTTTCGGTATGGGGGCCATGATGGCCGGAATGATGGGGAGGTGGATGTGAAGATCAATTTTTTCAAACGCGTGAGCGAATGGATGGCACGAACCGCTGCGCCGGTTGATGGCGCTGCCTTTATACGGTTGCACAGCTGACATGGCGCGCATCCTTTTCCTCTTTTTCTGGCTGCTGTCCGGCGCATCCGCGCAGGTGCACGCCGAGTCGCCGCAGGCCGGCGCAGTTTCCGGTTTTCAAAATGCGCTGGGTTCGGTCGCGGACTGGTTCGGCGCGGCTTCGCCATCGTCCGAATTGCTGCCGCCGGACGAATCCTTTCAGATGACCGTTCGCGCACGGGACGCCAATACGCTGATCGCGACGCTGACGCCGGCCAAGGACTATTACCTGTACCGCAGCCGCATCAAGTTCAGTGTGCAGGACTCGCCCGGCATCACGATCGCCGGCGTGGTCTTGCCCGCAGGCGAGATGAAAGATGACGCTACATTCGGGCAGGAGGAGGTGTACCGCCGTCCGATCGATGCCGTGATCAGCTTGCAACGAACCGCAAGCGCAGCCAATCAGATCAAGCTGCATTCGTCCTATCAAGGCTGCAATGAACCGCTCGGCGTTTGCTATCCGCCGATCGAAAAAACATTCGACGTGGCGTTGCCTGCTCTTGCTGGCGCTGCGCCGCAGGCATCCGCCGCCGAGCCGGCCGGCGTCAAGGCAGACGCGGTTCGTCCGCAAGGCATTGCAGACGCCGCGGCCGATGCGGACGGCATCGGCCGCCTGTTCGCGCAAGGCAGTTCGTGGGCACTGGTGGCGGCGTTTTTCGGCTTCGGACTGCTGCTCGCCTTTACACCGTGCATGCTGCCGATGATCCCGATTCTCTCCGGAATCATCGTCGGCCAGCGTGCGCAACTGAGCCGTCGCCATGCGTTCGTCCTGTCGTCGATCTACGTATTCGGCATGGCCATCACCTACGCGCTGGCGGGTGTGGCGGCCGGCCTTGCGGGGACGCTGCTGTCTTCGTATCTGCAAAATCCGTGGGTGCTGGGCAGCTTTGCCGCATTGTTCGTGCTGCTTGCGTTATCGATGTTCGGTTTTTACGAACTGCAGATTCCCGCTTCGATCCGGAACAGGCTGGCCGGCGCTGCCGGCAGAAGCAGGGGCGGCAGGGCGATCGGCGTATTCCTGATGGGAGTGCTGTCGGCAGTGATCGTCGGACCATGCGTGGCCGTACCGCTGGCGGCTGCACTGCTGTACATCGGCCAGACGCATGATGTGGTGCTGGGCGGCGTGGCGCTATTTTCGCTGGCGATCGGCATGGGCGTGCCGCTGCTGGCGATCGGCACCGCCGCCGGCACGCTGCTGCCCAAGGCAGGCGCATGGATGAAGTCGGTTCAGCATTTCTTCGGCGTGACGATGCTGGCGGTCGCGATCTATCTCGTTTCTCCGGTGATTCCGCCATTGATCCAGATGCTGCTATGGGCCTCGCTGCTGATCGTATCGGCGATGTATCTGCATGCGCTCGATCCGCTGCCGGCCGGTGCGCCGGGCCACCGGCGCTTGTGGAAAGGCGTGGGCGTGATTGCGCTGGTATCAGGCGTGGCGCTGCTGGTCGGCGC
The DNA here is from genome assembly GCA_027310305.1 of Herminiimonas sp. GTDB lineage: Bacteria > Pseudomonadota > Gammaproteobacteria > Burkholderiales > Burkholderiaceae_D > DAIDBD01. Next base: position 5,195 of record DAIDBD010000126.1, on the reverse strand, counting down.
AATGTCGGGCAGCCGCGATCCGCTGCAGCCGCTCGCAGGCTTGCGAATCGCCGGCGCCGGCGCGCCGGCGAACGCGGAAACGCTGTTCCGGCCGGTGCGCAATGTGGCGGAACTGGACACGCAATTGCAGGCTGCGCGCGGCCGCTACGTGATGCTGGACTACTGGGCGGAGTGGTGCGTGTCGTGCAAGGAGATGGACCGCTTCACCCTGAGCGATCCACGGGTGCAAGCCAGGTTGAAGGACGTGCTGCTGCTGCGGGCCGACGTCACCGCCAACAGCGCCGATGACCGGGCGCTGCTGAAGCGGTTTGCGTTATTCGGGCCGCCCGGCATTATTTTTTTCGACCGGCAGGGCAAGGAAACCGGACGCCGGGTGATCGGATTCATGGATGCCGATGCTTTTATCGGCCGGCTCAACGAAGTACTGCAGTAACTGAAAAGGAGAACGCCAATGGAAAATTCGCTCGGCACGGCCACCCGAGGCCAAAGCAAAGCAGCTAGTTTGACAGGCGGACGATCCGCTTTTTTTCGGCGCAGCCTGGTACGCATGGCGGGCATGCTGATGCTGCTGATCGTTATGCTTGCCGTCTATGGCGAGTCGCATGCCGGTCAGGCGAATGCAACGCCCGACCGGATTATTGCGCTCGGATTGGATGATGCGGGCAACGCGCTTCTCAAGGCGACTGCCAACGCGCTCTATCGAAGCGGCGACGAGGGCCTGACATGGACGCAGATCGCACTGCCGCCGGCTGCATCGAAGCATGACATCGCCGCTGTGACAGCATCGGCCAGGAACAAAAATGTCTGGTATCTGGCCGGCCCGGGATTCGGCGTGCTGCGCAGCGCCGATGGCGGACAGAGCTGGACGGCGCGAAACGATGGCCTGCCCAGCCGCAAGGTTGCAGCGCTCGCCACGCATGCCGATCAGGCGGACACGGTATATGCGTATGTGATTGGGAAAGGCATTTTCCGCAGCGAGGATGCCGGCGCGCACTGGCGGTTGATGGATAAGGGGCCGCGCGGAGAAATCCGGCAATTCGTCCATTCGAACATGCCGGGAAGCATGCAGACCGGCTGGCTGTTTGCCGCCGCCTCGAAAGGCGTGCGGCGCTCGATGGATTGCTTTTGCGGCTGGCAAGATGCCGGCGCGCTCGCAACGGCGGTACAGGCCGTATCTTACGATCCCCGCCAGCCCAAGCGCGTCTACGCAGCTACGCAAAAAGGACTGTCAGTAAGCTCGGACGGCGGCGAGCAATGGACGAGCATGAAGGCGCCCGCAGCGGGCATTGCTGCACTGGCGGGTTCGTCTTCGGGCGTGCTGTATGCCGCTGCCGGCAACAGCCTGTTCCGCAGCCGCGATCAAGGCGCGACCTGGGAGAAGATCGATGCGTCGTAACGCCGTGTTTTGCGTCGCTGCCGGGCTGATCGGTTTTTCGGCGGCGGCACATCCCGCTGCTGCGCATTCGTCATCGCCAGATCAGGCACGCATCACGGCCGGCCGCCTCATCTATCAGCAGCGCTGCGCTGCATGCCATGGCGAGCGGGGAGAGGGGCAGGCCGGCTGGCAGCAGCGCGATGCACAAGGCGAGCTTCCGCCGCCGCCGCACGGTCCGAAGGGGCATACCTGGAAACACTCGGATGCCATGCTGTACCGGATCATCCGGGACGGCTGGCGCGACCCGTTCAACAAGACCCAGCGTCTGACCATGCCCGCGTTCGGTCAGACGCTTGCGCCGAGCGAAATACAAGCAGTCGCTACTTATTTGAAAACGCTCTGGACGCCGCAACAGCGGCGCTTCCAGCGGGAAGAGAGCCGGAATCAGCCTTTCCCTCCCGCAGCGCAATGATTCAACTGATGCAGCAGGACTGAAGCGTTTATTCACTAACCGAAACGAAGGAGAACAACAATGCAAACCTGGAAAAAAACACTGTTGACAACACTGATCCTCGGCGTGCAACTGCCTGTATTGGCGGCAAACATACCGGTCCAGATCTACAGGAATCCGAACTGCGGCTGTTGCGACAGCTATGCGGATTATCTCAAGACCAAAGGCTTCGATGTGAAGCTGATCGATACGGATGACATGGCGTCGATCAAGCAGAAATACGCGGTGCCGGAACAACTTGAGGGTTGCCATACCGCGCTTATCGGCCGGTATGTGTTCGAGGGTCTGATTCCGGCTGAGAACATCCAGAAGGTAGTGAACGAGCATCGGCCCATCAAGGGCTTGTCCGTCCCCGGCATGCCCGTCGGCGCACCCGGCATGGCGGGCAACAGGAAAGGACCGATCAATGTCTACTATCTCAATTCTTCATCGGCGCCAAAGGTTTTCGCGAGCTTTTGATCGATAAAAAAGCGCAGTGCTCGTGCAGCAACCCGTTTCGCCGGGTTGCGCGCCAGATGCCCGATTATTTCAACGAATGGAGCAAAAATGATGGTTTCAAAAACAGTAATGTCAGCGATGACATCGGCAGGAATCGCTGCCGTGTTCGTATTGGGCGTCTCATTGCCTGCGGTCGCGGGCAACCAGCCGGCGGCTCCGCACGGGGCTGCCGCCGGCGGTTCGCAGATCGAATTGATGCATATCCACGGGCTTTCCTATAGCGCCGACGGCAAGAAAATATTTATTCCGAGCCATAACGGCATGGCCGTTTATTCGAATGGCGGATGGTCGAAGATGGCAGGCCCGGAAAGCGACTTCATGGGTTTTTCCGCCACGCGCGACGCGTTTTACAGCAGCGGCCATCCTGCGCCGGGTTCCGGCGAAGTCAATCCGTTCGGGGTCATCAAAAGCAAGGATGGCGGCAAGACCTGGCAAAAGCTCGGCCTGGAAGGAGAGGCGGATTTCCATACCCTGGCGACCAGTTTCGGCACCAATGCCGTGTATGTGATGAACCATCGACCGAACACCAGAATGAGCGACGCAGGTATGTACGCCACCGATTCCGATGGAATGAAATGGCGCAAGGCGGCGGCTAACGGGCTTGGCGCCAAGGTCAACGGCCTAGCGGTGCATCCGACCGATGCCAAAATCGTGGCGGCCGGCGCCGGCGACGGCTTGTATCTGTCACGCGATGGCGGCGATCATTTTGAACGGCTGGTTGCCGGCAGACAGGTGCTCGCCGCATGGTTCGATCTGAGCGGCGACCGTCTCTGGTTCAGCAGTTATGCCGGCAAGCCGATGCTGAGTCGGATCAGCCTGAAGAAAGAGGGCAAGGCCGAAAATGTTCAGCTGCCGGTAGCGAGCGACGATGCGATAGCCTACATTGCGCAAAATCCTGTCAGCCGCGATGAAATCACTATTGCAACGTTCAAACGCAGCGTCTACGTCAGCAAGGACCGGGGCAAGAAATGGACGCAGATCGCCAAGGAAGGAAAGACGTCATGAATGTGAACGGTGGAATGGAGCAGGCGAAAATGCCAGGCCATGAAAACAGGATGGGCGGCGGTTCGACATTGTTCAACACGGTGCTGATCGTCTTCGCAATTGTCGGCTTCATCGCGGTTGCGGGCATTGTCGGCATGGGCGCAATGCATGTCGGCATGATGGGCGGTTTCGGCAGTTGCGGAACGCAGACGGACAGCGTTCGGCAACAGTAAAGCGGCAGCGTCGTTGCGCCGAGAAACGCGGATCGGAGGGTATTTGCATGACAAACAAAAAACGTCGTGTCTTGCTGCAGTCGGCGCTGGCCTCGACTGTAGCCGCTATCGGCTTGCAAGGTCTCAACGCGATAGCCCGTGAGCCGGAGCGGATTTTTTCCGGCGATGCGTCATCGGCGATCGACGTCCATATCGAGTTGCGTGCCGCCGAAGATGAAGTCGCGATTTTTCCCGGAAAGAAAACCCGGGTATGGCGCTATCGGAGCAAGCTGTTGCGCGGCCCTGCGGACGCGCTGCAGCCGTGGCCGGGCAGCTATGCGGGCCCGGTGATTCGGGTACGGCGCGGACAGCGGGTGCGCATAGAGCTGATCAACGACTTGCCGGAATCGACGATCATTCACTGGCACGGGCTGCACGTGCCGGAAGCGATGGACGGCCATCCGCGCTTTGCGATCGAACCCGGCGCGCGTTATGTCTACGAGTTCACCGTCGTCAATCGCGCCGGCAGTTACTGGTTCCATCCGCATCCGCATGGCCGTACCGGCAAGCAGGTCTACTTCGGGATGGCCGGCATGTTTCTGGTAAGCGATGACGAGGAAGCCGCCCTCGATCTTCCGCGCGGTGCATATGACATTCCGCTGATCGTGCAGGACCGTATTTTCGATGACGATAATCAACTCGTCTATTTGTCCGGAAGTACGCCGGGCGGCCGCCCGGAACCTGCCGCCAGCCGTGGAATGATGGGGCGCGGCATGGACGGCATGATGGGTGGCATGGGCGGCATGATGGGCGGAGACAACAATGCCGGCGGGCCGATGCGCGGAATGGGGCAGATGATGGCCGGCATGATGGGCGTGCTCGGCGACCGGATACTGGTAAACGGACAGCCTGACGCAAGCCTGTCGTTCGAAGCGCGTCCTTATCGGCTGCGGCTGCTCAATGCCTCCAACTCGCGCATGATCAAGCTTGCCTGGAACGACGGCTCGCCGCTGACGGTGGTCGGCACCGACGGCGGCTTGCTTGGAAGGCCGCTGCAGCGGCCTTACGTCATGCTGGCGCCGGCGGAACGCGCAGACCTGTGGGTGGATTTCAGCCGCTGGCCTGCCGGCACGGAATTGACCTTGCAAAGCCTCGCCTTCAACAGCGGCATGTCGATGGCCGGCATGATGGGCGCATCGGCGTTGCCGGATGGCGCGCCATTTCCGATACTGAAGGCGCGTATCGCACAAGGCGCCGCCGCGCCCGCTGCGCAACCGCCGCGACTGGCCGCATTGCCCCGGATCGACCCGGCACTGGCCGTGAATGCCAACAGCCCCAAGGTGTTCAACCTCATCATGGGCATGATGGTGTGGGGCATCAACGGCAACAGCTTCGACATGCAGGGTGCGACGGCGCTCGAAACCGTGCGTCTGGGAACCCATGAAATCTGGGAATTCCGCAACGACGCCCGGTCGGGAATGATGATGGCGATGGCGCATTCGATGCATGTGCACGGCCTCCAGTTTCGCGTGCTCGGCCGGTCGGTCGACGACAGCGGCGCAGCGGCTTACGATACGGTCAAGGCCGGTTTTCTCGACGAAGGGTGGAAGGATAC
>DAIDBD010000119.1 GCA_027310305.1 Herminiimonas sp. | reverse complement strand
GGAATCGACGCGAAACGGAGCTGCTCTGGGGTAGAATTCATGTCGGGCAAGGTGTGTTCGTGTGGACGAATGTGTTTTAGGGATAACTCACATTTTATCAATCACTTACGGCATTCTTGCCCTTTTTATGCAAAATTCAGGCTAGGAGAGTGAAGCATGATCCAGATGAGCGATGTTTCAATCCACGCCCGACACATTGGTCGGGCGATACCACAAGCTGTTCTCCCAGATACTACGGCGCAGTTTGTTTCAATCCACGCCCGACACATTGGTCGGGCGATACAAGCTGGCGTTCAACCATTACGGCAACCCGCAGTATGTTTCAATCCACGCCCGACACATTGGTCGGGCGATACCTACATCACGGAGCCGGTGGTCGAGGCGTTCTACGTTTCAATCCACGCCCGACACATTGGTCGGGCGATACGTCAGCTTGGGCGTGGCCGACGCAGTATCAAACCGTTTCAATCCACGCCCGACACATTGGTCGGGCGATACAATGCGGCGCTTGAGGAAGCAATGTCTAAAAACCTGTTTCAATCCACGCCCGACACATTGGTCGGGCGATACGTAATCGGTCATGGATGACGCTGTCGGTCGCGTGATGTTTCAATCCACGCCCGACACATTGGTCGGGCGATACCCGGACACCATGTGCCCGATCGGCTACATCGTGCTGTTTCAATCCACGCCCGACACATTGGTCGGGCGATACCTCGCCCTTGTCGCGCCGCTTGCCGACGCGGCTCGTTTCAATCCACGCCCGACACATTGGTCGGGCGATACCCGGACTGATCTACGTTATCTACAACTCATTCATGTTTCAATCCACGCCCGACACATTGGTCGGGCGATACGCTGAACTTTTTACAGTGCAGCACGTGCCCACTTGTTTCAATCCACGCCCGACACATTGGTCGGGCGATACCTGATACGGTAATAAACGGCATGAGAACCTCGTGTTTCAATCCACGCCCGACACATTGGTCGGGCGATACATCGTCAGGTCTATTATTCCGGCATGACATTAACGGTTTCAATCCACGCCCGACACATTGGTCGGGCGATACGGCATCCAGTTCCTCGATGTCCGGCGCGAAGCAGTTTCAATCCACGCCCGACACATTGGTCGGGCGATACTTGGCGGCTGCGCTGTTCGCGTTATTGAGGTAATCGTTTCAATCCACGCCCGACACATTGGTCGGGCGATACGCTGCGCGGTCAGGTACTAACTGCGCGCTTCGGCCCGTTTCAATCCACGCCCGACACATTGGTCGGGCGATACCCCCCTATTGCGTCCCAGTAGACCTGTGTTATTCCCGTTTCAATCCACGCCCGACACATTGGTCGGGCGATACACATTGCGCTGGATCGTGTTGCTCACGTAGGCCGTGTTTCAATCCACGCCCGACACATTGGTCGGGCGATACCGGGTGTCGATCAGGGCCAGCACGTAGGCACTGCCGTTTCAATCCACGCCCGACACATTGGTCGGGCGATACCGAACTTCCACTTCCACAGTTCGGCGTAGGCGCGGTTTCAATCCACGCCCGACACATTGGTCGGGCGATACTTCGGCGCCAGCTTGACCCTTCGCAGTGCCTTTAGTTTCAATCCACGCCCGACACATTGGTCGGGCGATACCGCCATCCTGCCGACAATAAGGAATAACAATATGTTTCAATCCACGCCCGACACATTGGTCGGGCGATACGCCAAACGGCGTATCCGGCACCTTGACCTTCAGCGGTTTCAATCCACGCCCGACACATTGGTCGGGCGATACTCTACTCACGTAACATACGGTTACGTAAGAAGAATTTCATACTTTTCCGCGAGTGTTTTCCAGAAAGCCTGAGATTTAGAGGCATGGATTTTGTTCTACGAAAAAATGTTATATCTATCATCAGGTTAGCGCTTGCGCGAAAGTCCTGCATGTTGGCCGTCGATGGCGGTTCGCGCTCAAGCAATGAGCGGCCCTTCAAAGTCCACTGAGCGGAAGCACCCATGTTGTTTAACCCGCATTTCCACCGGTTCGGTAATGCGGTAAAAACGCAGATTATCCTGTGTCGCGTCGATTTCAGCGAGCAAGGTACGTTCCAATTGTTCAAACTGCATTTCATCGACCGTGCATTCAAATACGGACTTCTGTACGCGCTGCCCGATGCTTTCGCATGCTTTTGCTACCCGTCTCAGTCGTTTACGACCGGCAGCGGTTTCGGTGGAGACGTCGTAGGTGACGATGATGAGCATTTTTCAATCCACGCCCGGTACTCTCATCGGGCAATTTAGTATAAGAATTCCTATTTTGCCAGATAAGGAAGATAACCTTCCATCTCGCCACGGATGGTGCGAGCGATGAAACGCGCCTGGATGAAAGGTAGCAAGCCGATGGGGATTTTGTTTTCACTGAGCGGATGGGTAATTTCTTCCTGTTTTCGTTCCTGCCAGGCGGTGACGACCGTGCGGCGGCCTTTGTCGTTCAGCATGACGGCGCCGCCTTCGCGTTCGTCAAAATCGGCGGCGGTAACCTGTCCGCGGTTAATGAGGGTAAGCGCCAAGCGGTCACTGATGATTGAGCGGAATTCTTCCTGCAGGTCCAGCGCAAGCGCAGCGCGGCCGGGGCGCACGGCATGCAGAAAACCGAGCTGCGCATCCAGCCCGACAGCCTCGCAGGCCGAGCGGCAATCATTCATGAGCATCGCATAGAGGAAGGAAATCAACGCATTGAAACGATCCAGCGGCGGACGACGGGTGCGCCCGTTGAGCGCGAACGATCCGCGCGCTTGCGGTTTGACGATAAGGTTGAGTGCAGCGAAGTAGCCGCGCGCCGCCTCTCCTTCCACACCGCGCAGTTCGTCCAGATTATTGGCAATCACCGCAGCGCGCAAGGAGGCGGCGAGATTGTCGGCGCTGCGGCTGATCGTTGCGGCTTCATCCGGATCGGCGGCTTCGCGAGCGCCCCGTTGCAGGTTAGTACGGCTATTCTTGAGTTTTCCCGCTACCACGGCCCGTGCAAATTCCAGGCTAAAAGCAGGCTCGCATGCAACGCGGTGATGCGCCTGACGCAACAGGATATTGCCGGAGACGGCGCCTTCGAGTCGCGCCTTGAATCGACCTGAATTGTCCAACATCACCAGCGATTTTCCTTCATCCGCCAACCGGTGCATGAGCGCGGGCGACACCATGACATCGCCAAAGCATACCAGACCGCCCAAATGGTGCAGCGGCACCTGAAGTTTTTTCTCGCGCTCCACGTCGATGCGCAAGGTGGCGTTTTCCAGATGCGCATAAGCGCGCGGCGTCATGACATAGAGAGTATTTTGGACGGTATGCACCTTATTCCTCCGGGTTGAACAAGCTACGTCTTTGCTGGCGCTGCCTGCTCCGCTCTGCAAGCGCTTCCGGCTGGCAAATCTCTTTCAGCGAGCATTCGCGGCAACGCGCATCATTCACCGGCAACGGTAGCGTGCCCGAGGCCAGCATGGAACGAATGGCTTCAGCCGTTTCGATCACCAGCCGCTTGAGTTCCGGTGTGACGAGCACTTCGCGCCGCCGATGGCTGGTGGCATGAAAAATGGCGCCTGCCGGCACCGGGCGGCCCAGCATTTCCTCCAGACAGATCGCCTGCGCGGCAAGCTGGATGTCGTCGTGCAGTTTTTGCCGCTTGGCGCCATGCTTGAACTCTACCGGATATACTGCGCCGTCCGGATGAAATTCCACCAAATCGGCCTTTCCGATCAGGTTATAGCGATCACTCCAAACAGGTAATGCACGCTCCACCCGCACACCCGATTTGATTTCGTAACCCGGCGTATCGACCAGGTGATGCACCGCCTGACCACGCGCGGTATGGATGTTCTCCGCGAACGCCTGCTCCAGGTGAATCAGTCCGCACTGACGCGGGCAATAGATCCAGTGTTGCAGGGCGGAGAGCGCGACAGCTTCGTCTGTAGCGTTGGCCATTTAATCAAACAATCGCTGTAGCAGCACATCGCGAGTGATGCCATGATGAGCCGCAACCGCTGCCAGGATAGCGGCGAGCGTGCCTATCCTGAGCGGGTCATGATTCGGAATGGTGACATGATGTTCGCCATGCGCAGTGCTGGTCAGCCGCAGATGGCTGCCGGTTTGGCGGGTCACGCCATATCCCAGCCGTTCAAGACGCTTGACCAGCTCCATCCCGGAGAGATCGCGCGGCACCCTCATGCCGTCAGCACTTCTTCACGGGTGATGTGCAGCCGGATCACGCCGGGCATTTTGTCTGCGTCAAAGTGGCAATGCACTGCGTCTCTGACCTGTGCATGCAGGCCGGGCAAGTCGTCGGCCTCGGTCACGATGTCCGCGCCGACCGCGCGGGCGACATAGCCGCCTTCCGGCGCTTCTTCAACGATGAAATGGATTTCGCTCATGGTGCTGTCCTCCAATAACAAAGATAGATTCTAGTATCGCCTATCTCACAGATAAAAAATATTGGCCTTGAGCCGGGCTTTTCAACACTTTCGGAGCAACGTCACGCCAGACGGCAAGCTCGCTTCGTCCACCGCTACATCGTAATCGTCAAAGCTGCGCGGCACGCTTACCTCCTCTTTGAGTTTCGGCCGAATACGTTCAAACAAGGTGTGAGCAGGGGCGTTACCGAGATGACTTTCGTGCTTGAACACATAAAGCCCTCGCGTCGCCATTTCGCCCCGTGCGGCAGAGTGGTCGTGTTCGAACATGTTTTTCAGTGCCTCCCAGAGCAGTTTAAGGTCGTTCTCATCGAACTTCGTCTGCCCAGCCAAGTGTGCTGAGATGAAGCCATGAGTACGATACAAGCCATAAGGCACGGTAAATTTGCGACCCATGGTGCGGTTGTCGCCGCCCTGTTTTTCCGCTTCAGCTTCGGTAGCTACCGCGCAACGAGTAATGGAGTGCTCCAATGTGACAATGGGGTCGATGGAACGGGCAAAGGTGATCTGAACCGGGCCGCGCACTTGGCCACAGTTCGGCGCGGTCTTCAGTGACAGGACGGCGCCGAAGGTGCGGATGTCGTAGAAGTCTTGGCACATTTGTACACGCCCTTTCTCTGACTCTTCCTGTTTCGGTTTGCGCGCCGTGACATTCTTGAGCACCTTGCTGATGAAATCCTTCAATGGCTTGGTGGGGTTGATGTCTTTCAGCCACTTCTGTGCTTCTTTCTTGTCCAACGTGGCTCCCGACAGCTTGAGGATGGAGCGCCCCTCTTCGTCGGTGTCGATTTCCATGCCTTCCGGCAGAGTAAGTGCTTCAAACTGTCCGGCCAAATCCTCGGAGATCAGTTCACTGGCATCCTGCCCCAGGCTGATGCCAAGTTTTTCGAATGCGTCGAAGTGGGCGCGGCCTAATACCGCCTTCTCTTTGATGTAGATGTCGAAGCCGATCTCATAAGTGCCGTCCTCTTTGCATTTGGTAATACCTACGAAATTCCTGATCTTCCGTTTAATAGACACATCGGTGATCAAGCCTTGCCCGGTCTCGGTATCCAGGCGCGGCAGATTGCCTGCGTCCGGGTCCCCATTCGGGTTGCCGTCCTTCACATCAAACAACAGGACAAAGTCGTAACGGTTATGGATGCTCATTGCTCGCTCCCTTCGGTTTAGGATTTGGTAAACAGGTCTTGACGCTGTTGGTAGTAGCCAATGACGAACCGGCCCTGGTCCGCCAAGGACAGAATTGGGCGGAAGCCCAACTGACCGTCAATGCCGTCGTTGCAGATGGTCTGGATCAGTTTGTCCCGTGTGACATAGAGGCCCGGTTTCTCCTTCCGCAGCTTGGTCATGTGGTGCTGATTGCGCCGCATGAGGGTGGGAAAGACCGCCGACGGCGTGCTGGAGGCGGAACCGAAATAGCTGTCTCGGATGGTGGTGTTGAGGCCGGGGTTGGCTTCAGCCTGCACTTTCTCCAGCACGGCGAACAGACGCCCCAGCCGATATCCGCTGTTGATGTTGCTCTCGTCGAGTGACATGGTGATCTTCCTTTCCTGATCTGGGTTGGCATTGCGGGTTTGACGGTTGAGCCACGCCTTAATAAGCGCGGCGCGGGCGTAGGGAACGTGATCCCGGTGCTTGCCGGTTTTCTCATCTTTCTTCGCCTGTTCGGCATGAATGCGGCGTAGCGCGGCCTGCAACAAGGTCTGCGGATACGGCGTGCCATCCAGGATGGCCTTCATGAAATCGCCAGCCAGCCTAGGCGGCAGCTTGTCGAGGTCACCCAATGGGCTGACGGCGACAAGTAGAGCCTTGAGGGACAGGAACGGGCGTTCCACATACCGAGGCTGGACAATTTCCAAATCCTCAAAGTGTTGGCGGATGTGACTCGCCAAGTCGCCCACTATGGCGACGTGCCAGAAGCGGACGGCGATACGGGCGGCGTTGGGGGCAAGACCCAGGACGTAGAAGCGGCTGCCGTCATCGTAAATCGCGGGGGTTCCGGCCAAGGGCGCTTCAAGCAGTTCTTTGACGGCGTTCGTCCCCTGGTCCGGGTTGTCCTGCGGTGGCTCATCAAAAAACTGCGAGAGCAGCGACTCCATCCGGCTGTCCGCCGCCGCCCAGAATACCGTGGAGGCATCGCCGACCTGGATGCGCTGTTTCGATGCCAACAAGTGATTGAGTGCTGTGGTGTAGGCGAAAGCGGCGCGCTTGCCAACGGGGGCGTTTGAGCCTTGTTCGCGTGCGAATGAATTGAAGGCTGGGAGGTTAAACGAAACGATGTTGGCACCGCTGGTTTGTGCACCCCATACCCCCTTGATCGGAGGATGTAGACGTTCGACGACATCCAGATAGCCGGTGATCAAACAGATTCTTGGTTCACCTTCGTCTTTATTAGACTGCCCGACCGACGCCAGAACAACTGAAGTGCTGCACACCGGACTTTCTTCGCCAGCCATCTTGAAACTGACATTAGCGCCCGTTGCACTGATCTGTGGCCAAAGAGTATCGGCTAAGACAGATGTGAAATCACCACTGGCTAGAAACGCCAACGCGGCGGCAATCTCTGGAGTAGATTTAGCTGCACTTGGTAACTGCTCAATTTCCGTTCTGAAGGCGGTGTGCATCTCTCCGAGGCGTTCCCGATAGTGCTTTTCCTTGCCCTTCTTTCGTTGCTCATCGAGCTTTTTGGGGTCGGGCTGCCCCAAAACATATTCGACGTTCCCCCAAAGTAAGTTGGCTGCCACGTTGACAGATTTCTTAACTCCTTGAGGTACGAGAAAAGTTTTCCCGCGTTTGCGCTTGCCATCCCCCTGTCGGGTGTCTTCGATATGGAGAAATGCCCCGTCAGGTTTCAGGACAAAAAGAAACGGGAGCTCCTTCCTTTCGATGCCGTCACTGGGCAGACTATCCTGCTTGCGTCCGTAGTATTCATTCAGCGATTGAAGAATCATCGCCGCACCTCCGCGCCTGCGAGGTCGATTACACCACTCTCCATCTCTGCCCGAAAGAAGCTGGGCTTCATGCCGTCAGCGAAGTCGATGTCGTGGAGCATCCAGCCCAGGCTGGGACTGTCCGGAATGGGTGGTTCGGTCAGCGAAGCAGTAGCGGCATCATCCACCAGTTCGAAATGGGCAGAGAACTCCCGGCAGCCGAGATAGGGTTGCCAGAAGCATTGGCCTTTTCTGGCTCGGCGCTGGAACATGGAGAGATATTTGGCAGGATGTTCCGGTTGGCTTTCCTCCGGTTCCGGCGGGAAGCGGCCCCGCAATTCCGGGTAGTGGTGAACATGCTTGGAACCGTCCACGACTTCGAACTGGGCATGAAGGCGATAGGCCACGTCGCGCAGAAACAGGCCAGCGCGTTGCTGGCGGTGATCCTCAATGTAGAGACCCCGGTCGCCTTGACCGTTATCTGCCGAGGCCACTTTGCCGACTTCGTTGCGGCGCACTGAGATCCATTTAATGGGCTTGAGGACTTCTATCTTCGTTACCGTCCAGCGGATTTCCGGTTTCCACAGAATGGCCTCGAACACGGCACGGGCGGCGGAAGGGGTGATTACGTCGTAAGAGACGCGTTCGACCTTCATCTCCGGTCGGGTGAAACAGGCGAAATCGCCCCAGACTTTGAGACAGAGTGTTTTGGGCATCGTCATCTTTCCGTCAAAAGACATAGTTTCCAGGTGCGGGCGCGATATTTTCCGCGCATCCCAGAAAGCCAAAGGTCTCATCGTAAAGTAGATCGTTGGATTGAGCGTAAAAACCTGGCAGAACTTCTTCAACGTCATGCTGGGCAATGAGTCGGTCGAGGCAATTCCTGCGTACGCTGACGCTGTAGCGTTGCAGTTTGCGCATGATTTCTCGGTTGGGGCCTTTGGCCTTTAGTATCACCAGCCATTTTTCAGACTCGTCCCAACGCACGATCACTGGCGCGCTGTCATCAGGGATGAGCTTGAATTTCTCGGCGGCAGTGCGAAAGCTTATTTCCAGGCCGTTGCCGGAGGTTAGCAAATCTACGATGCCTTCCTTATCCATACTGTTGATCGCCGCAAACCAGAGCCGGAAATAGCGTTCGAACAGGTTTGGTGCCAGCGTTGGGTCAGGGTCGAACGCCAACAGTGCGCGGGTGGCTTGTTCCCCCTTGAGCAGCAATCCAGAGGGGGCTGGCTCGGGCGGCACGAAGATATGAACCTCTCCTTTCACCTCATTCTCTCCACGCATGAGCCGCCCTTCGCGATTGCAGCGACCCGCCGCCTGGGCGATGGAATCCAATCCCGCCAGTGCCCGGAACACAACAGGGCAATCAACATCCACGCCGGCTTCGATGAGCTGGGTGCTGACCACATGGAGCAGACAGACTGGCAGCCCCGATTTTGCCCGTTCCCGGTTGGCTTCCAGCCGGATACGGATTTCCTCGATCCGTTCGGCGCGATGCGCGCCGCACAGGTCGGTAGAAAGATAGAGAGCGTTTGGTAAGCGTTTCGCCAATTCCCGTGCGTGGGTTTTGCGGTTGACGATGGTAAGCGCTTGATCGTGGCGGGTGATGTGCTCGGCAAGTTCGTCCCAAGTTGTCGGGACACGTGTGTCCGGCCAATGTACTTTGACCCGATCCAATCCTTGGTAAAGGTCGTTGGGGTCTTGCACGCGAGAGCCGTCCCGCATCAGTTCGCGTACATCAGGCAAGCCCGCGAACGGCTGGCCGTTGATCTCGCGCGGCTGAAAGGCAGGTTGGGTTGCGGTGCAGAGCACGAAGGTGACGCCGTAGTGTTTGCTCAGGGTGCGGATGGAGGCGAGGCAAGGCTCCAGAAACTCGGGCGGCAGGAGTTGCGCCTCGTCCAGAATGACCACCGAGTCCACCAGGTTGTGCAGCTTGCGGCAGCGGGATGTGCGCGCCGCAAACAGGGATTCAAACAACTGCACGTTAGTGGTGACGATGAGCGGCGCGTCCCAGTTTTCTGATGCTAACCGGCTGCGGGCAGACTCCTTGTCTGGGTCGAGGTTGCTGTGATGTTCGACTACATCCTCACCGAATATTTTTCGGAACACGTCCGCTGTCTGTTCGATGATGGACAGGTAGGGAATGGCGTAGATCACCCGCCTTTTCTTGTACTTCTTCGCATGGTGAAGGGCGAAGGCGAGAGCCGATAGGGTTTTGCCACCGCCAGTGGGAACGGTGAGGGAATAAAGGCCGTTGCCCCGCTCTTCACTCGCGCGTGCGATGCATTGACACAGGACATCCGCGCGGATTCGATTGACGGCTGTGGGCACAGCGTCAGCAGCGAGTCGTTCCATGTGGGAGGTGAAACGCGCGAGCAGATTATCGATGTGCGGATAGGTAGTGCGTGTATTCGCTTTGTCCAAGTCCATATAGTTCTCGGTGTCGAGGAAGTCTGCATCCACCAAGCTGGAGAACAACATACGCAGCCACAGATGCAGATCAGCCGCGCCACCCTTGGGGCGGCTATCGGGGCGCTGGCCGCGCAGGATGGCTTCGGGTGGTTGCTGATCCAACGCCTCCTTTAGAAACCCTTTCTGGCGTGCATCCTCTAACCGTTGAAATAGGCTGGAATTATCGCCATTCCAGTCCGGTAGTCCGGTGTGGTGGCCTGCAATGAGGTAGGCCAGCAGTCGGCCAGCGCCCTCGCCCAATTCATCTACAGCATGAACGGCCCCTGCCGTGGAATGGTCAACCTTTCCAGCGCCTTCAATGTGTGCGTTTTCCGCCTCGTATCCACTAGCTTTTCGGATGTAGCTCTGGAATGCCGGGCGGTACTTGCCTAAGTCATGCCACAATCCTGCAAGATGCGCCCAGTCCTCTGCGCCGAATTTCCGGCCATGACAGGCGGCCAGCGCCGCCACGCCAGTCAGGTGATCGGCGAGATCGTGCGGATCACGCCAAACGCCCGCCATATCCTTAGCAGCATGGGCAATGGGGCGACGGTCATTCACAGACTGGCCTTTTGACGGCGTGGCCTGATCACTATTTTCAGTGCCCGCCATTTTTATGTCGCTCATAGCCCTTCTCCCTTATTACCGCTGGCTTATAAAGTACGTTCATCCTGTTTCGGCCCAGCTGTGGCCGCCAATGATGTGTATGATTACGAAGAAAACCATTCTACCGCCGGCATACTGCAATTTTTGCTCACAACGGCTCTGGACAAACATAAGAAACCGTTATTTCTTGGCACGCCAACATCGCACAAATTGCTGCGACAAGCAACTTCCCGCAATAAAATTTGGCGCATTCTGCTGCTGTTTTTACCACCTGGTACAACTGGAGATGGCCATTGACCCTATGGCGTTCGATACCTTTTGCCAGCCGCGCACCGGCAATAAGCAATATCTTTTATAAGAGCCGGTTCTTTTCAATATTTGCCGGCGTATAGGAGCATGCGTTCGTTTCACGCGGATGCTCCTTGACAGATGCGGCTTGAAACCATCAAGATCGGCATTCTAGGAAAAAACCACGCAAACCTGCTTTGAAGTGAGTAACCTGTTATTACAAACGGTCCGGCTTCCCGGCATAAATAAACAATTTAGCCAATCATGAAACTCGCCACCTGGAACGTCAATTCGCTCAAAGTCCGTTTGCCGCAAGTGCTGCAATGGCTGGCGGAAAATCCGGTCGATGTATTGTGCCTGCAGGAGACCAAGACAACCGATGACAAATTCCCGGCTGCCGCGATTGAAGCGGCCGGCTACCAGGTTGCGTTTTCCGGTCAGAAAACCTATAACGGCGTCGCGATCCTGTCGCGACATCCGATGCTCGACGTGGTGAAAAACAATCCGCTTTTTGCGGACGAGCAGCAGCGCATCATTGCCGCCACGATTGAAGGCGTGCGCATCATTTGCGCGTATGTGCCGAACGGCCAATCGGTCGATTCCGATAAGTATCAATACAAGCTGAAGTGGCTGGCAGCGCTGCAGGAATGGCTGACTGTGGAGCTGAAAACGCATGAGAACCTGGCCATACTCGGCGATTACAACATCGCCCCCGCCGACTGCGATGTGCACGATCCGGTTCTGTGGGAAGGACAGGTGCTGGTATCGGAGCCGGAGCGCGCGGCGTTTCAGCGGCTGTGCGGCTTGAACCTTGCCGATGCATTCCGTTTATTCGATCAGTCCGAAAAACTATTCAGCTGGTGGGATTACCGGCAAATGGCATTTCGCCGCAACATGGGAATGCGGATCGACCATATCCTGTTGTCCCCGTCGCTGGCTGCCCGCTGCACGGCATGCGTGATCGACAAGATACCGCGCAAATGGGAACAGCCGTCCGATCACACGCCGGTGATCGCGACGATCGATTGAATTGCGCGATGCGCATCCCGCATGCATTACCGATGATTCCACGAACCGGTCAAAACAATTCCCTCAATGCATCGCGCTGAAGAATCTGACTCCGGATGGCTGTTTTTATCGTATACAGATAAGTATGCACGCTGCGATAACTTCAGCGCGAAACGTTTTTTCAAAAGCAATTCCGCATTTTTGTAAGCAAGCCGAGACGTCATCGACAAACGATAGTCGAGCAGCGTTTTGTTTCATTTGTGCACAGAATTGCAAATCAGCCAACCGGAGTCATCATGAATCGTCGTCGATCACTGCTTGCAATTGCCCACATGTTCGCAGGCCTTGCATTGTTGCCACTAACCAAAGAAGCCCTTGCCGTGACTGCCTTGAAAAAATCCAAAGCCGACTGGAAAAAAATATTGCCCGAGCAAAGTTATGCCGTGCTGTTCGAAGAAGCGACCGAGCGGCCCGGCAGCAGCGTGTTGAATGCCGAAAAGCGCGAAGGAACCTATGTCTGCGCGGCCTGCAATCTGCCGCTGTTCAAGAGCGCGCAAAAATTTGAAAGCGGCACCGGCTGGCCCAGTTTCTTCGATGTCATGCCGGATGCGATCGGCACGCATCGCGATTTCAAGATGATCCTGCCGCGCACCGAATATCATTGCGCGCGTTGCGGCGGACATCAGGGCCATGTATTCGAGGACGGGCCGAAACCGACCGGTTTGCGTTATTGCAATAACGGCGTCGCGCTGCAGTTCATCCCTGCCAACGATACATTGCCGGCACTGCGCACATGAAACGGCGCCTGTCATGCGCGGATCATTCAGGATTCTTCTTGGCAAGCTGCTTTTCAAAAGCGACATCCAGCTTGCTGACTCTTCTGGGTTTTTGCGGGCCGAAATTGTTGACGAACGCGACAAACGCATCCTGCTCCAACGGCTCGCTCAATTTTTCCGGCGATCCCGCATTCGAACCCGATACAAGATAGAACAATCCGCTTGCGGTGCGGACCATCGAATATTCCGCATTGCCGCTGCGCGCCTTGAGCCGCTCGATTGCGGCGGTTGCCCTGGTTGATCTCATGACGGTTCCCTTGAAAGCCGAGGTGCGTTTGCAATTTTTCTGCCCGCGCGGATAAATGATTTTATAACCATTTCCCGTCGCTTGAATCGGGCAGGCCGACTTTCAATTTCCGCACAGGCACAGCGCATCGAATTACCCGGCCAGCGCCGCTCTGATCTGCTCCAACGACATCGGATCTTCAATCGTCGTCAAATCGCCGGGATCGCGGCCTTCGCAAATTGCCTGGATCGAGCGGCGCAATAATTTTCCGGACCGGGTTTTCGGCAGCAGCGTGACGAAATGCACGCGAGACGGACGCGCGACTGCGCCCAGTTGCTTGTCGACGATCGCCATCACTTCCGCTTCCAGCGCGCGCCTGGATTCCGGCGTGGCTGCCGCATCCGCGTTTTTGGGAATGACGAACGCTACCGCGACCTGCCCTTTCATCTTGTCTTCGATGCCGACCACCGCCACCTCCGACACATTCGGATGACTGGAAATGCTTTCTTCTATCTCGCGCGTGCCGAGCCGGTGTCCGGCGACATTGATCACGTCATCGGTGCGGCCGAGGATGAAGTAATAACCATCGGCGTCGCGAATGCCCCAGTCGAAGGTCGAATAAACCTGTTCGTTGCTGAAGTTCGACCAGTAGGTTTTGACGAAGCGGTCATCATCGCCATAAATGGTTTGCATGCAACCGGGCGGCAACGGGCCTTCCAGCACGACCACGCCTTTTTCATTTGCGCCGCACACTGCTCCGGTCGATTCGTTGAGTATCTTGACTTTGTAGCCCGCCATCGGCACGCCGGGGCTGCCGAGCCTGGTCGGCTTGTCTTCGATGCCTTTCGCGATCGACAGAATCGGCCAGCCGGTTTCAGTCTGCCAGTAATTGTCGATGATCGGCACGCCAAGCGCCGACGCTATCCATTGCGACGTCGTTTCATCCAGCGGCTCGCCCGCCAGATACAGCGCCTTCAATGAAGAGGTGTCGTGCTTTTTCATGTATTCCGGCGGCTGCTTTTTCAGCACGCGCACCGCGGTCGGCGCGGAAAACATGCGCGTCACTTTGTATTTTTCGACGATGCTCCACCAGACGCCGGCATCCGGGCGAATCGGCAAACCTTCATACATGACGGTCGCCATGCCCGCGATCAACGGGCCGTACACGATATACGAGTGGCCGACCACCCAGCCGATATCGGAAGTCGCGAAATAGGTTTCGCCCGGCTTGCCGCAAAAGATGTGCTTCATCGATGATGCCAGCGCGACCGCATAGCCGCCGACGTCGCGCTGCACGCCTTTCGGTTTGCCGGTGGTGCCGGACGTATAAAGAATGTAGGACGTGTCGTTTGAATCAAGCCATGTGATCGGCACCTGTGCATCGATATATTGCCGGCGCAGCGCGGCATAATCGGCGTCGCGGCCGGCGATCATTGTCATCGGCACCAGCCTGCGATCGACCAGCAATACATGCGCCGGCTTGTGTCGTGCCAGCTTGATCGCCTCGTCCAGCAATGGCTTGTAAGCGATCGCCTTGCCGTTGCGCGAACCGGCATCCGCGGAAACGATCAATGCCGGTTTCGCATCGTCGATCCGGGTTGCCAAGCTGTTCGATGCAAAGCCGCCGAACACGACCGAATGAATCGCACCGATACGCGCGCAGGCGAGCATCGCAAAAATCGCTTCCGCGATCATCGGCATGTAAATCAGCACACGATCGCCTTTGGCGACACCCAGCGACAGCATGATGGCGGCGGTACGTTCGATCTCCGCCTGCAGTTCCGCGAAGGTATAAATTTTTTCGTGGAGCTGGCCGTCCTCGGTCTCGCTGGAAACCGCGATCAGCGCGGGCTGGTCGCCTTGCGTTGCAACCCAGCGGTCTACCGCGTTGTGGCAAAGATTGGTTTTGCCGCCGACGAACCATTTGGTAAACGGCGGATTGGAATCGTCGAGCACCGTGGAGAACGGCGCATGCCAATCGATCAGCTTCGCTTCATTGGCCCAATAGGTTTGCGGGTCCGTGATTGACTGTCGGTAGGAATCTGCAAAGTTCATTGCTCTCTCCATATTTCAAGGTGCCTGACTGATGAATCAGTATCGCCAAACCAGCTTACTGAGCACTTACGCAACCGCCATATTTTGAACCAAAAAAAAGCGCAGCAACCAGTGATCGCTGCGCTTTAATCCAGCCTTTGATATTTAGATCACGTACAGATCGACATATTCATTGACCGGCATTGCTTCCAGTTTTTTCTGGTCCAGCGATATGTCGAGAATGGTCTTTTGTTGCTTTGCCGGAAATTGCCGCGCCAGATTGGTTTTGAACTTCGCTTCCAGCAATGGAATGCCTTCCTTGCGGCGGCGCGCATGGCCGATCGGATACTCGACCACCACTTCCTTCATCTTTTTGCCATCCTTGAATTCGACTGTCAACGCATTCGCGATCGACCGCTTTTTCGGGTCGTGATAATCCTTGGTGAACGATGTATCCTCGACGCAGACGATCTTGTCGCGTAACACGTCGATGCGCTTGTCGGATGCGATATTGTCTTCGTAATCCGAAGCCGTCAATCGCCCGAAAATCAGCGGCACCGCAACCATGTACTGGATGCAATGGTCGCGATCGGCCGGATTGTTGAGCGGGCCTTTCTTGTCGATGATGCGGATGCAGGCCTCGTGGGTACGGATCGTGATTTTCTTGATGTCCTCGACCGACTTGCCGGCCCTGGCGAGTTCCTTGTGCAGCGTCATCGCCGCTTCGACCGCGGTTTGCGAATGGAATTCGGCGGGGAACGAAATCTTGAACAGCACGTTTTCCATCACGTAGCTCTCATACTTGCGCTGGAACTTGAATGGCTGGCCCTTGAACAGCACGTCGTAAAAACCCCAGGTCTTGGCAGTCAATACCGACGGATAACCCATTTCGCCGGTCTTGGCCATCAATGCCAGACGCACCGCGCGCGAGGTCGCGTCGCCGGCGGCCCATGATTTGCGCGAACCGGTGTTCGGCGAATGGCGATACGTGCGCAGCGACTGGCCATCGACCCAGGCCAGCGACACGGCGTTCAGGATTTCATCGCGCGACAGGCCGAGCATTTCAGCCACCACCGCGGTCGATGCGACCTTGACCAGCACGACGTGATCGAGGCCGACCTTGTTGAACGAATTTTCGAGAGCAATACAACCCTGGATTTCATGCGCCTTGATCATGCCGGTCAACACGTCTTTCATCGTCAGCGGCTTCTTGCCGGCAGCGACCGCATTGCGCGACAGCCAGTCGGCGGTGGCGAGAATGCCGCCCAGGTTATCGGACGGATGGCCCCATTCCGCAGCCAGCCAGGTATCGTTGAAATCGAGCCAGCGGATCATGCAGCCGATGTTGAAGGCGGCCTGCACCGGATCGAGCTGGAACTGGGTGCCGGGCACTTTGGCGCCGTTCGGCACGACGGTGCCGGGCACGATCGGGCCCATCAGTTTTTTACAGGCCGGATATTCCAACGCTTCCAGGCCGCAGCCGAGCGTATCGATCAGGCAGTTGCGCGCGGTTTCATACGCCACTTTCGACGCGATCTTGTACTTGGTCACGTAGTCGACGATATCGACCAGCACTTTATCGGCTTTGGGACGGACGTTGGAGATGTGTGCAGACATTTTTTTCCTTGGATAATCGGGTACGCAAAGTACCTAAAAGTGTTGTGTTGAGAAATCTGGTTACTAGCCGCAGCGGGCAAATTATCAGCGCGCGTGAATCACGCGGAACAGTAGTTTAATCACGGTCAGAGTAATTTTCGCAGTGAAGCGTTGCGAATGGCCCAAGGCCACCCCGAAAAACTCTGACCCTGGTCTCACTCCCGCGCGACGTGCGGCGGAATTACTTGCGCTTCCCGATCGGCACGAATTTCAAATTTTCCGGGCCGACATAATTCGCGCTCGGACGAATGATCTTGTTGTCGATGCGCTGTTCGATGATGTGCGCGGCCCAGCCGGAGGTGCGCGAGATCACGAACAGCGGCGTGAACATCGCGGTCGGCACGCCCATCATGTGATACGACACCGCCGAAAACCAGTCCAGGTTCGGGAACATTTTCTTCGCATCCCACATCACCGATTCCAGCCGTTCGGCGATGTCGAACATCTTCATCGAACCGGCTTCCCTGGACAGGTTGCGCGCCACTTCCTTGATCACCTTGTTGCGCGGATCGGAGATGGTGTACACCGGGTGGCCGAAGCCAATGATGACTTCCTTGTTCTCGACGCGCTTCTTGATATCGGCTTCCGCTTCGTCCGGATTGTCGTAACGTTTCTGTGTCTCGAATGCGAATTCATTGGCGCCGCCATGCTTCGGGCCGCGCAATGCGCCGATCGCACCGGTGATCGCGGAAAACATGTCGGAGCCGGTGCCGGCGATCACGCGGCTGGCAAAGGTGGATGCATTGAACTCATGCTCCGCGTACAAAATCAGCGACGTATGCATCGCCTTTTCCCACAGCGCGGACGGTTTTTCGCCATGCAGCAGATGCAGGAAATGGCCGCCGATCGATTCGTCGTCGGTTTCCACGTCGATCCGCTTGCCATTATGGCTGTAGTGATACCAGTACAGCAGCACCGAGCCGAGCGAAGCCATCAGGCGGTCGGCGATGTCGCGCGCGCCTGGCGCATTGTGGTCGTCCTTTTCAGGCAACACGCAACCGAGCGTCGAGACAGCGCTGCGCATCACATCCATCGGATGCGACGATGCCGGCAACGATTCGAGCACCGCCTTGAGATTGGCCGGCAAACCGCGCAGCGCCTTCAGTTTGGTCTTGTACGCTTTCAGTTCAGCCGCGGTCGGCAGCTTGCCATGCACCAGCAAATGCGCGATTTCCTCGAATTCGCAGGTATCGGCCACATCCAGAATATCGTAGCCGCGATAATGCAGATCGTTGCCGGTTTTGCCGACGGTGCATAGCGCAGTGTTGCCGGCGGTGACGCCGGATAACGCAACCGATTTTTTCGGTTTGAAGCCTGTTGCCTGTTGCTCGCTCATTTAATTCTCCTGACGTTTACTCACACTCGTTACTTGGTTTTTTGCTGCGCAAACAGCGCATCCAGTTTTTGCTCGAATTCGTGATAATTGATGCGGTCATATAACTCCATGCGGGTTTGCATGGTATCGACCACATTCTTTTGCGTGCCGTCGCGGCGGATCGCGGCATAGACATTTTCCGCCGCCTTGTTCATCGCGCGAAATGCCGACAACGGATATAGCACCAACCCGACACCGGCTGATTTCAGTTCGTCCACCGTGAACAACGGCGTCGCGCCGAATTCGGTGATGTTGGCCAGCACCGG
Organism: Herminiimonas sp.; assembly: GCA_027310305.1. Lineage (GTDB taxonomy): Bacteria > Pseudomonadota > Gammaproteobacteria > Burkholderiales > Burkholderiaceae_D > DAIDBD01. The sequence goes on along the minus strand of DAIDBD010000119.1, from coordinate 8,562 downwards.
CACTTTCACCGCAGCGGCAAATTGCCTGTACATGGCCAATTCGGTGATCGCTTCCGGGAAAATCATGTCGGCGCCCGCTTCGACGCATGCGATCGCGCGCTCCAGCGCCGCGTCGAGTCCTTCGACCGCCAATGCATCGGTGCGCGCCATGATGACGAAATTGTCGTCGGTGCGCGCATCGACCGCCGCCTTGATCCGATCGACCATTTCCTGCTTGCTGACAATCTCCTTGCCGGGACGATGGCCGCAGCGCTTGGCGCCCACCTGGTCTTCGATATGCATGGCCGCTGCGCCGAACTTGATCATCGACTTGACCGTGCGCGCGACATTGAACGCGGAGGAACCGAAGCCGGTATCGACATCGACCAGCAGCGGCAGATCGCAGACATCGGTGATGCGGCGCACGTCGGTCAGCACGTCGTCGAGATTGGAAATGCCGAGATCGGGCAAGCCGAGAGAGCCGGCAGCGACGCCGCCGCCGGACAGGTAAATCGCCTTGAAACCGGCGCGTTTGGCGAGCAGCGCGTGGTTCGCGTTGATGGCGCCGGCCACTTGCAATGGCGATTCTTCTTGGATTGCCCGGCGAAAAGCCGCGCCTGCGGAATAATGACTCATGTCTGCACCTTGTCGATTACGAGCTGTTTCATGGATGAGAGTTGATTACTGTATTGCAATCAGCGTGCCACCATGTTCCAAAAAGGTTGGAACAAAAAATCCCTTTAGAAACAGTGCATTGAAAAATGCTCAATCGATAGAAGGAAATAAATTTGCCTTGTTGTTTCATTATATGTTTCAATTAACCTGAAATTTGAAACATTGGAACAAAACGAAACATGAACCGCCCTCCCTCTCCGTTACGCGAAGCCATCGATAAACCGGTCATCTGGACGGTATCGATTTCGCGCCTGTTCGACCTGTTTCGCGACATCACGCTCGAATTCGATGACCGCGCGCTGATCGAACCGATCAATCTCGGCTTTGAAGACGCGGTACGCCACATCCGCGAACGGCTGGCAACCGAACGCTGCGATGCGGTGATCGCTGCCGGCTCCAACGGCGCATACCTGAAAAGCCGGCTGTCGGTGCCGGTCGTCATCGCCAAGGCGAGCGGTTTCGACGTGATGCAGGCGCTGGCGCGCGCACGAAAAATCACGCCCGATATCGGCTTGATCACTTACCAGGAAACCATGCCGCAACTGACTGAATTCCAGGAGACGTTCGGCATCAGCATTGCGCAGCGCACCTACGCCACCGAAGAAGATGCCCGCGCGCAGATCAGCGAATTGAAAGCCGGCGGCATCAAGGCGATTGTCGGCGCGGGCCTGATCACCGACCTGGCCGAGGAAGCGGGATTGACCGGCGTGTTCGTCTATTCCGCCGCATCGATCCGGCAGGCATTCGACGACGCGCTGGAAATCGCCCGCTTCACGCATCTGGAATCGACCCGCGGCCGCGTCCAGCCGGTCGCCGACACCCTGCGCGCCAAGCACGGCTTGAACGATTTGCGCGGCGACTCGGTCGCGATGCAAACGCTGCGGCAATCGATCGTGCTGTTTGCCAGGTCGCCGGCGACGGTCTTGATCCAGGGCGAAACCGGCACCGGCAAGGAATTGGTCGCGCAAGCCATCCACCGCGAAAGCCCGCGCGCGCAGGCACATGCCAGCAAGCCTTTTGTCGCGGTCAATTGCGGCGCGATTGCGGAATCGCTGCTGGAGTCGGAACTGTTCGGCTATGAAGAAGGCGCGTTCACCGGCTCGCGCCGCGGCGGCCATGCGGGGCTGTTCGAAGCAGCGCATCGCGGCACGCTGTTCCTCGATGAAATCGGCGAAATGCCGCTGGCGCTGCAAACCCGGTTGCTGCGGGTACTGGAAGAACGCGAAGTGGTGCGGGTCGGCGGCACGCGGCCGATCGCAGTCGATGTGCGCATTGTCACCGCAACGCACTGCGATCTGGAGACGCGCATCCGGGAAGGGAAATTTCGGGCCGATTTATTTTATCGATTGAGCGTGCTGCGGCTGGCGCTGCCGCCGTTGCGCGAACGGCCCGACGATCTGGCGCCGCTGGCCGAATGGTGCCTGAAGCATGCGCTGGCGTCGCTGGGTGTGCGCCCGCATGCCAATCTGCATGCGGAAGTCGAAGCCTGCGCCCCCTTGTTCAGCAGCTATGCGTGGCCCGGCAATGTGCGCGAACTGCGCAACCTGATGCAGCGCCTCGCGCTGTTCCTCGCCGCCGAACCGTTGCAGGCACTATCGCCCGGGTTTGTGATGGCGATCGCACCCGAACTCACCGGGCTCGCCGGAAAAACGGCAGCCACGGCAATGCCGATGCCGGATCAATTGCCTGCTCCGCCGGCTGAAACCGCTGCGCAGATTCTGGCGCGCTTCGATGGCAACCGTGCCGCAGCGGCACAGCATCTCGGCATCAGCCGCACCACGCTGTGGCGCAAATTGCGGCAAAAATGAATTCTAAAACGCACCCCAGTGCGGCGCAATCCGCACGGGCATTGTCTGCGTTACGCGCTTTGCTTGCATGATGCGGAGCGCATCATGGTTGCGCTTGAAATTCGATTCTTCCAGATAAATGAAATAACCATGTTTGCATCCGCATGGCTCCAAACAATTTCCGCAGATCAAAACTCGTTCCGTTTTTTTGCTGTTTTGTGCGCTTTCGCAATAATGCGAATGAACTCCGGAAACACAATGAGGCGATCAAGCGCCACGCTTGCATTGCTTATATTGGAAAGGCTGGAACATGAACGTCAATAAAGTGGTAGACAAGGCTTATCAGGACAAGAGTTTCGAAGAAATTGCCGATGCGCCGGTCAATGCGTTGCAGGGAATCAGCAAACAAGATGCGGCTCTGTTGAAACAGGCGTTCAACGTCAAAACCGTACGCGATCTCGCCAACCTGAAATATCCAAAATGGGCAAGCGCCATCGTCACGCTTTCCGGCGACGGTGCAACGAAGGAAGAAAAGGCGCAGGAGACTTTACTGGATGATGGCGTGGAAATGACTTTTCCCGCCAGCGATCCCGTTTCGGTTTCGTCGGGCATCACCAGAATCGAAGTCGCGCCCGACATGGTATCCGCCCAATCCGATCACCAGAATAGCCAGAAGATAGAAGCGATAGAAAAGAAAAAGGGCAAGAAATAATAGGCATTCACTCAGACTCGGTCTCCCATGCGGCGCCACAATTAGCCAATGCAATCGAATGCATGCATTGGTAGATCAGCCATTGCAGTCCGGCATTGCATGCTGACCGGATGCCGCAATGAATCGCGCCAGTTGGACGCTTTACAGCAATAGCCCGCCTGCCTTAACAATACGATTATTTTTGCGCGTCTTTTGCATCTGCATTTTTTGTTTGCGCGTCTTTTGACGCACCCTGAATTTTTTCACCCGCTTTTTCGAGTGCCTTGCCGGCTTGCTCACCGATTTTATTGATCTCTACCGCAGCTTTCGCAGCCGCCTGATCCAGTTGCTGCCCTGCTTTTTCAGCCGGGCCTTTCTCCGCGGTATTTTCATTTTTCTGGCAGGCGGACAGCACTACGCTCAACATGCCTATCGCCAAAACAGACATTAAAGTTTTATTTGATTTCATCGCTCATTCTCCCAATGGTGACAAAGCATTCATGCTCAATGTCAAAGACCTTCTGCCGGACTTAAAGTTTCCAAGTTATTACCTGCATGCACAATACGCCGCTTTGCGGACTGAAAAATTCCTGGCAAAAACTTTCATATGCGTATTGCTTCACTGGCCTAATGCAGCCAGTTCCCGCTCGCTGAATCCCGCTGCGCGTCTCGCTTCCAGATTGAAGGGGCCGCGCAGCGGCGGCGCCTTGTATCGGACGGCAAGCTCGGCATAGGCTGCGACCGGCTCCAGTCCGCGCGCCGTGCACAGCCAGCCGTACCAGCGATTGCCGATGGCAACATGGCCGATCTCGTCGCGCAGGATGATATCGAGAATTTCCGCTGCGGCCATATCGCCCGCCTGCGCCAGCTTGGCGCGCACCGGCGGCGCGGCATCGAGGCCACGCGCCTCGAGCGTGCGCGGAACCAATGCAATGCGGGCAAGAATATCGCCTTGCGTCTTTTCGGCCATGTCCCACAAGCTGTTATGCGCCGAAAAATCGCCGTATTCAAAACCTTGCGTCGACAAATGCGCTGCAAGCAGCGAAAAATGCAGCGCTTCTTCCGCAGCGACTTGCAGCCAGTCTGCATAATATTCGCGCGGCATGCCGGGGAAACGCCAGATCGCATCGAGCGCGAGATTGATCGCATTGAATTCGATGTGCGCCAGCGCATGGATCAGTGCCGCACGGCCTTCGACCGTCCGCATCGAGCGATGCCTGACCAGCAGAGGCGACACCAGTTCAGGCAACGCCGGCCGGCCCGGGACAGGCTGCCGAGCAATCAGTTCTGCATCGGGAATCAGGATAATTTCGGCGCGCCGCCAAGCCTGCGCCAGTGCCGCTACCCCTTTGACCTTCGCATCGGCATGCGGCTCGGATAACCAGTGCAGCGCGGCACAGCGCAGCTCTTTCGGCAAGTCAACGAAATCACGGTCGGTCGGTAGATTCATGCGGGCGGCGGTAAAATGGCGGCTAATTGTACAAACAATCCATTCTACGGAAATCCATGGCCATCTACCAACTTGCCGAACTTGTTCCCGATATTTCCTCTTCCGCCTACATTGCCGAATCCGCCAACGTCATCGGCAAGGCCCGCATCGAAGCCAATGCCAGCATCTGGTTCGGTGTGACGATTCGTGGCGACAACGAACTGATTGCCATCGGCGAAAACAGCAATGTACAGGAAGGCTGCGTACTCCATGCCGACCCCGGCTTTCCCCTCACGATAGGCAAGAACGTAACGGTCGGACATCTGGCGATGCTGCACGGCTGCACCGTTGGCGACGGCGCATTGATCGGCATTCAGGCGGTTATTCTGAACGGCGCGAAAATCGGCAAAAACTGCTTGGTCGGTGCGGGCGCGCTGATCACCGAAGGCAAGGAATTTCCGGACAATTCGCTGATCATCGGCTCGCCGGCGAAAGCGGTCCGCATACTGGCCGATGACGATATTGCCCGCATGCGCACCGACGCGGCACACTATGTCGAACGCAGCCGGTTTTTCAAAGCGAATCTAAAGCGGATCGGATGATGGCAGACACCTTGCAAAAATTCATGTTCGAAGGCGCGCCGGTACGCGGCGAGCTGGTCGAAATTTCCGAAACCTGGCGCCAGGTGCAGGCGCGGCGCGATTATCCGAAAGCGGTCAAGACGCTGCTGGGCGAAATGCTGTCGGCAGCCGCGCTGCTGTCCGCCAATCTGAAATTCAACGGTTCCATCGTGATGCAGATCCACGGCGACGGCCCGATCAATCTGCTGGTCGTCGAATGCGATTCGGAATTGCAGTTGCGCGCCACCGCCAAGCTGGCGCCGGATGCGGTAATCGATGAAGACGCCACCTTGCCGCAACTGGTCAACCTGCATGGTCACGGGCGTTTCGCGATCACGCTCGATCCCAAGGAAAAATTGCCGGGGCAGCAGGCGTACCAGGGAATCGTGCCGCTGGACGGCGATTCGGTCGCGACCGTGATCGAGCACTACATGCTGCGTTCGGAACAGCTTGATACCAAACTGTGGCTGGCAGCCGACGACTATGTGTCGCGCGGTCTGCTGCTGCAAAAACTGCCCATCGAAGGCGGCATCGCAATATCCGCAAAGGATGCGCTGGAAACCTGGGACAGGACGGTGATGCTGGCCTCGACGGTTCGCAATGAGGAATTGCTCGGCACCGATATCGGCACGCTGATGCGGCGCCTGTTCTGGGAAGAGACGATACGGACATTCGCCCCCAGACATCCAAGCTTTCGCTGTAGCTGCAATCGTGAACGAGTAGGCAACATGCTGAAGATGCTGGGGCAGCCGGAGGTTGAATCGGCGCTTGCCGAGCTGGGGCAGCTCGGGATCGATTGCGACTTTTGCGGCCAGCATTACGATTTCGACAAGGTCGATTGCGCGCAGCTATTCGCCACTGAAACGGCCGCGGAAATTTTATTGCCGCCGAGCGAGAGCAGGCATTGAATCCGGCCCTCGACATAGTCGGCAGGCACCGATTATGTCGAGGGCTGTCCGCTGGAGTAATGGGAAGGAAGCCGTTACTTCCCCGATGCCGCACCGTACACTGCCCGATGCAGCGCAGCCCGGGCGAGCAGGCGCGTGGAATCAAGCGTTGGCAGCCAGCGTAGCGTGCGCTGTGCGCACGATCTCAATAAGCTCGGTAGGGCGTCAATAAGCGCAGCGCATTGCGCCGCATGTTGCGTGAAATTACCGCGATGCCAAATTATCGACGCACTTGACATCCAGATGGCGTAAACTTCTTTACGGTTAATCTGCTGTCAACGGCCGTAAGCATGCGGCGCAATGCGCTGCGCTTATTGACGCCCTACGACCGAAGGAAGTCCCTTTTCTTGATGCATTGCGCCTTGCGACCTTGAATTCGAATCTGATATTGCCACGGGTTGCGAGATGTTCTGTACAACTGCCGGTTTGCCGTTCGGCTCCAGCACCTGAACAAAAATTTCGTTTTCCTTGATCATGCCAAGCTCATAGCGGGCGCGTTCCTCGACAGCGCCGGTACCTTCCTTCAAATCCTGCACTTCGGAAGTGAGCTTCGCATTGCGCGCTTTCAGCTCGTCGTTTTTCTTTTGTGCGGCAGTGACTTGCTGATCGAGATCCCAGACGCGCAACCAGCCTCCCTTGCCCAGCCACAAAGGGTGTTGGATCAGAAGCAGCAGCGCTGCGAGGCAGAGGATGATCAGACGCATCGAGGCATTTTACGTCGTGCGTTGGGCCGGAAGAAATTTGCCGGCCCAACGCTGACGCTTATTTCAGATTGTAGAACGCGTTGCGGCCGGGGTAGCTTGCAATGTCGCCCAGGTCTTCCTCGATGCGCAGCAACTGGTTGTACTTGGCCATCCGGTCCGAGCGCGACATCGAGCCGGTCTTGATCTGCAGCGCATTCATGCCGACCGCGATATCGGCAATCGTCGAATCTTCGGTCTCGCCGGAACGATGCGAAATCACGGCGGTATAACCGGCGCGCTTGGCCATCTCGATCGCGGCAAAGGTTTCGGTCAGCGTACCGATCTGGTTGATCTTGATCAGGATCGAATTGGCGACGCCTTTCTGGATGCCTTCCCGCAAAATCCTGGTGTTGGTGACGAACAGGTCGTCGCCGACCAGCTGGATTTTCTTGCCCAGCACATTGGTCAGCGTGGCCCAGCCTTCCCAGTCGTTTTCCGCCATGCCGTCTTCAATCGAAATGATCGGATACTTGTCGCACCAGGTCGCCAGCAGATGCGTGAAATCGGCCGACGACAGGCTCAGGCCTTCGCCGCCCAACTGGTATTTGCCGTCCTTGTAGAATTCGCTGGCCGCGCAGTCGAGGCCGAGCGCGATCTGCGTGCCGGGCTCGTAGCCGGCTTGTTCGATCGCTTGCAGAATCAGCTTGATCGCCGCTTCGTGATTGGCTACCGAGGGCGCAAAACCGCCTTCGTCGCCAACGGCGGTGGTCAGGTTGTTTTCATGCAGGATTTTCTTTAGCGTATGAAACACTTCGGCGCCGTAGCGGATCGCTTCCCGAAAACTCGGTGCACCGACCGGGATGATCATGAATTCCTGCAGATCGAGATTGTTGTCGGCATGCGCGCCGCCATTGATCACGTTCATCATCGGCACCGGCATCTGCATCGCGCCGGAGCCGCCGAAATAACGGTACAGCGGCAAGCCGGATTCTTCGGCGGCCGCCTTGGCGACGGCCATCGACACCGCCAGCGTTGCATTGGCGCCGAGACGCGCTTTGTTGTCGGTGCCGTCGAGATCGATCAGCGTGCGGTCGAGGAATGCCTGCTCATTGGCATCGAGGCCCATGATCGCTTCGGAGATTTCGGTGTTGATGTTTTCGCAGGCTTTCAATACGCCTTTGCCGAAATAGCGGCTCTTGTCGCCATCACGCAATTCGATCGCTTCGCGCGAGCCGGTCGACGCGCCGGAAGGCACGGCCGCGCGGCCCATGACGCCGGATTCGAGCAGCACGTCGCATTCGACGGTCGGATTGCCGCGCGAATCGATGATTTCACGGCCGATGATGTCAACAATTGCACTCATTTAATTCTCCAGATCAAATAAAATTCTTGTTATTACAGGCATGGAGACCGGCATGACTGAACCGCTCACCCGGTCACGAAAAATCGGTTTCCAGGAAGCCCGCCTTTTTCACTGCCCGATCGAGTTCGATCAGCGTCGACAATAGCTGCTTCATGCGGCCGAGCGGCACCGCGTTCGGCCCATCGGACTTGGCTTCCGCCGGATTCGGATGCGTCTCCATGAACAGGCCGGCAATGCCGACCGCAATCGCGGCGCGCGCCAGCACCGGCACGAATTCGCGCTGCCCGCCGGACGACGTACCCTGCCCGCCCGGCAATTGCACCGAATGGGTTGCATCGAATACCACCGGACAGCCGGTCTCGCGCATGATCGCCAGCGAACGCATGTC
>DAIDBD010000116.1 GCA_027310305.1 Herminiimonas sp. | reverse complement strand
CGAATCGGGCTCGTCGCTCTTCGGATCAAGCGGCGGCTGGCCTCCCTTCGGCGATGCCAGCGTGATGTCCGCGCCGGCATCCTTGAACACGTAGTAAGGCGCCGCAAATTCTTCCAGCCAGAATCCGGTTTTCTTTCCAGTATCGCCCAGCCGGTCATGGGAAGTTAAAACCATCAGTATTTTCATGGTGCAGCCTTTAATTGGATTGACAACGAATCAACATAGAGTGAAAGCGCAGCAGAAAGTTCGCCGCGCTTTCACTCTCTGATTGATTATATAGTCAACACCATGATCTCCGCGCATAGCACCGAATTGTCGACGCCATCTATGCCGTCTTTATCGTACGAAAGCCAGCGTAGCGCTGGCTTTACACGTTAGAACGAGTGCCGCAAGCCGACCGTAAATACTGACGGATCGGCGCCTGACGCCGTTGCCGGCGGCGTCACGCTCGTGCTTGACGAGTTCAAGCCAAACACGCCGGTGGCGTTGTTTCTCAGCGTGGCATACGACGTGTACAGGCTGGTCCGTTTCGACAACGGATAAGAATATGCGACCGCAAAACCCTTGCCCTTGGCACCGGTCTCGATCTTGTTTTGTTGAATGTTGGCATACACGCGGCCTTGACCCAGGCCAACCGATGCACCGAGGTTGAGTTGCTCGAACTTGTTGTTCGCCCCGGTCTGATCGGCGACCAGATAGTTTGCCTTTACATCAAACGCGCCGAAGTTATAGCCTGCACCAACTACGTATTCTTTATCATCGCCGATAGCAACTCGCTTGATTACATGGTAGCCGGTACCAAGGTATAGCGGCCCGCTGGAATATTCGACGGCCAGGCCGAGCGTATCAAGCGACGGCCCCGTGACTTGTTCGCCAAGGCCATACACCATGCTACCCTTCACGCCGCCAAACGACGGCGTCTTGTAATTGACGGAATTGCTCAAACGGCGCGTCAGACGGTTAGTAGTAAATGCACTCAAATTGCTACCGAAAAAGCCCTGACCGAAAATGTCGCTGGCGCCAGCCACGCTCGCGATCGGCGTGTACTCGCGGCCCAGCGTGAGTGTGCCGAACCCGCCTTCGAGACCGACGATCGAACGGCGTCCAAACAAAGCAGTGTCATTTGTTCCAGTATCCAGACTCAAGCCAGCCTCAAGATTGAAAAGGGCTTTCAGGCTGCCTCCCAGATCTTCCGTGCCGCGAAAGCCTAGGCGGCTGCTGGACTGATTGCCGGAGTTGAGGGCGATACGCCGACTGGCGCCGGGTGCGCCCGTATCCTCGGCCGCAACGGCGATATCCGCAATGCCGTAGAGCGTGACATTGGTTTGCGCAACAGCCGCGAACGGAATGGAAGCGAGCAGTGCCGCAGCAGCAGCAAATTTATATTGCATTCAAATCTCCGAAAAGTCAGTAGAACAAATTTTTTAACGTTGATGCTTTATTCACATCGGCGCCGATTGTAGCAATCTTGTATTACGGTTTCGTGACGTGCGCTGACCATGTTGACAAAGCGCCTCAATGGGCACAACAAAACTGTAATCCGGCCTTCAGGATGGGCGCGATTTTTTCAATCGGGATTTAATTTAATGATGCCGCATGAGCTTATCCAACAGGAGGGTGAAGCACTCAGCGGCGCTGGAGTGGTCGCGCCTGCGCCGACTGACAGCGTCTGCGCAGAGCGCGATGTCACGCTACGATGAAAGACGTTTTATTCCGGTGCTGAATTGCCCGGCTTGCGCTGCACGATCCGCTCCCTGATCGCTTCCACTTTCGGCGCGTCATTCAGCCCGTAGCACGCATCCTCGGCGTGATCCAGATCGAGAATCAAACTCTTTGGCGCACTGGCAAAGCTGGCAATGAACTGCTCGACGAGCGCTTGGCTGACACGATAGATATCCTGGCGGCTCGCCGCATGTTCGAAGCGCGAGATCGTCGCCCCCGATGCCAGTGCGGCGTCAGCATCGACGGCAAGCGGGCTGCGCCCAGCTTGAACATCGGGTCGTGGCGCAGGCTGTTGGAGTCGTTGCCGTCTTCGTAGCCGCAGCCGATTTGGTAAATCCGCTGCCTCAATAGATCGTGGTACGAATGGTCGACGTAACTTTGATGGCGTCGATCAGGCAAGGCCGCAGCGATGCGCCTGGTAAAGCCAATCTGCAGATCGACGCCGCGCAGCAAAACCGGACCGAGATCGGACGACAAGCCGCCGCCGGCGAAATCGGCGCGAATGCCGTGAGCGGGAATGGATGCAAAACGCAGTTGCTCCGGGGGTAGAATTCATGTCGGGCAAGGTGTGTTCGTGTGGATGAATGTGTTTCTCAATAACTCACATTTTATCAATCACTTACAGCATTCTTGCCCTTTTTATGCAAAATTCAGGTTAGTGCGCTTCGCGACATACGACGCAAAGCCCACGTAACTCGACAATCTGTTGATTGATCTTGAATCCAAGATCGCGCCCATCCCGTTTCAGATTGGCGTCCAGCGCACTGTCGTGCAACTCTTCCGCCTTACCACACTTGGTACAGATAGCGAACTGACCATCATGCACTGGTTGACCAAAACCCACGCAGGCGACGAACGCGTTCAGAGATATAAGCTTGTGTACGAGCCCATGCTGAATAAGGAAATCGAGCGTCCGGTAGATGGATGGGGGCATGCGGGGCGTCTGTGCGGAGGCCAATTGGTTAAGCAGATCATAGGCTCCAATCGGCCGACCCGCCTCAATGATCAGTTCAAGCACACGCCTGCGCAACGGCGTCCATCGAGCGCCGCGGTCGACACAATGCTGCTCGGCCTCGCGTAGCCGGCTCGAAATAGTCCGCCGCTTCACGGGGCACCTACCTTTCAGACTCGAACGGCAGGATGGGCAAGAAGGGGCGTTCGCTGTGTGGTCCAAGCACGATGT
>DAIDBD010000096.1 GCA_027310305.1 Herminiimonas sp. | reverse complement strand
ATGCGTCGCTTCAAGCGCACCATTGAAAAAACCGGTTTGCTGACCGAGTTGCGTGCGCGCGAGTTTTACGAAAAGCCGACTGCCGAACGCAAGCGCAAGCTTGCCGCTGCCGTGAAACGCCACTACAAGCGTATCCGCAGCCAGCAATTGCCGAAAAAGCTGTTCTGATCTTACGCCGCACCTTGTGCGGTTAAATTGAAGTGCAAACCCGCTCCGGTGTTGGTCCGCGGCGGGTTTTGGCGTTTATTGACCGAATGAATCGAACCTGGAGATCGGCATGGGCCTGAAAGAAAAAATCACCGAGGACATGAAGTCTGCGATGCGTGCGAAGGAAACGGCCAGGCTGGGCACGATTCGCCTGCTCACCGCGGCGATCAAGCAAAAGGAAGTCGATGAGCGCATCGAGCTGAACGACGCGCATATCCTCGCCATCATCGAAAAAATGATCAAGCAGCGCAAGGATTCGATCAGCCAATTCGAAGCCGGCGGCCGGCAGGATCTGGCCGACATTGAAAAAGCCGAACTGGCCATCCTGTCCGCTTACATGCCCGCTGCGATGCCGGCCTCCGAAGTGCAGGCGGCGGTCGATGCGGCAATGGCTGAAACGGGCGCCGCCGGCCCGCAGGACATGGGCAAGGTGATGGCTGTGCTGAAGCAGAAACTGGCCGGCCGCGCCGACATGACCGCCGTGTCCGGTTTGGTGAAGGCATCGCTGTCGAAAGCGTGAATATGGTCGAACCCAGACCCTCCGGACCGCCGTGATTCCGCAATCCTTCATTCAGGATTTACTCAACCGGGTCGATATCGTCGACGTGGTAGGGCGTTATGTGCAATTGAAGAAGGGCGGCGCGAATTTCATGGGCTTGTGCCCGTTCCATAATGAAAAATCGCCGAGTTTTACCGTCAGCCCGACCAAGCAGTTTTATCACTGCTTCGGCTGCGGCGCGCACGGCACGGCGATTGGTTTTCTGATCGAATATTCCGGTCTCGGTTTTGTCGAGGCGGTGAAAGATCTGGCGCAAAACGTCGGCATGATCGTCCCGGAAAACGAGGACAGGCTGCCGCCCGCACAACGCGCTGAAGTACAAGCGAAAAGCATGGCGTTATCGGATGCGATGACGCAGGCATGCGACTTCTATCGCCAGCAATTGCGCAATGCGCCGTATGCAGTCGCTTATCTGAAAGGCCGCGGGTTGACCGGCGAAGTCGCGGCGAAATTCGGCTTGGGTTACGCGCCCGATGAATGGGACGGTTTGCGCGCAGTGTTTTCCGACTACGGCGCAAGTCCGCTGGTTGAAGCGGGGCTGGTCATCGATAAAAGCGATGAAGAAGGCGCCAATCGCAAGCGCTACGACCGCTTCCGCGATCGCATCATGTTTCCGATTCGTAATACTAAAGGCCAGGTCATCGGTTTCGGAGGACGGGTGCTGGATGGCGGCGAGCCGAAATACTTGAATTCTCCCGAGACGCCCCTATTTCAAAAGGGTAGCGAGCTATACGGATTGTTCGAGGCGCGCCAGGCAATTCGAGAAGCCGGTTACGTTCTTGTAACCGAGGGGTATATGGATGTCGTGGCATTGGCGCAACTTGGTTTTCCGCAGGTAGTGGCCACGCTTGGCACGGCTTGCACGCCGATGCATGTGCAAAAACTGTTGCGTCAGACCGATCACGCGATTTTCAGTTTCGACGGCGATGCAGCCGGTCGTCGTGCCGCGCGCCGTGCGCTGGATGCGAGCTTGCCGCATGCGTCGGATAACAAGACGGTGAAGTTCCTGTTTCTGCCGACCGAGCATGATCCGGACAGCTATATTCGCGAATTGGGTACCGAAGCATTCGAGCGGCAGGTGCACGATGCAATGCCGTTATCGCAATTTCTGCTCAACGAAGCCGCAGCGGGAAACGATTTGAGCACGGCTGAAGGCCGCGCCCGCGCACAGTTCGATGCCAAGCCGTTGTTGCAGGCGATGCCGCCGTCTTCGTTGCGTTTGCAGATCGTGCGCGGCCTGGCACAACTGACGCATACGACGCCGGCGGAAATCGAAACGCTGTTCGAGCTGGCCAAGCCGATTGCGCGGGCGCGCGTGGCGCCGCCGCGCGGCAGGCGTACGCCGCCGGTGGATCTCGAGCGGCAGATCATGCGGTTGCTGGTTGCCCATCCGGCGTTGGCAGCGGAACTGGATGAATCTGCATTATCGGCAGTAACCCGTTTTGCGCCTGACGGCGGCGCGATGCTGACGCAATTGATTCACGCAAGCCGCGCAATGGGTCCGCAAGCGAATTTTGCATTGCTGGCCGAGCATTTGCGGCCGGACGGATCGGATTTTGATCCGCTGATTGCCGAAATCGCCGCCGACTCGGAGTCCGAGATCGAAGTAGCCCGAATCGAACTTGCCGGTGCTGTAAGGCAAACTAAAATGAAGATATTGAAAACCGAACTGGATCAATTGGTGACGTCCGGTTTGGGCGCACAGGAAATCAGCAAGCGTTATCGTGAAATTACATTACAGCAAGAACAATTGCGGCTGCAGGCTGAGGCGGAAATCGCACAACGATGAAGATCGGATGCGGGTAAATCTGGAGAAAATCGCTCGGTATGCTATAATTAAAAGCTTTTGATTCAAGAACTTACAATATCTGTAAGCAGATTGTATTTCATTAAACAAACGCAAAAAATTCAGCGAAAATTCAAATAATATTGCACGAGCGAATGTCGCATTAGCTAAAAGCGTCCTAATCAATTTTTTTAATGCCCATTTTCTGCATACAAAACGAGCAACCCTTTGGTAGTTGATTCCATGGCGAACGCAATGAAGAAACCCGCGAAAACCCAGACGTCTTCCGCAAAAAATGCGAAACCGGCTTCAGCCGGATCGACTGCGTCGAAAACGACAGCCGCGGCCGTGAAGACGGCCGGCGCCAAGCCAAACCGCATGGCTAAAGTCGCGTCGAACTCAATCGTCCTGAAATCATCCAACAAGGCAGCATCTCCGAAAACGGTTTCCAGGGCAGCTCCAAAAGCGGCCTCTAAATCGGCTGCCAGGCCGACGGAAAAATCCTTACCCAAGATTGCTGCAAAGCCAGCGTCTGCGCCATTGAAAGCCCCCGTGACAAACAAGAAAATTGAATCCAAAATTGTTGGCAAATCCGCAAAAAACGCACCCGCGCCCGAAAACAAACCGGATGTCAGCGTGATGATCGGGTCTGGCGTCAGCCAAACGACGGATGCAGCGACCTTGGCTGCGATTGATACGTCCGGTTATGTGCTGCCGTCGGTAAAAGTGCCTGGGCGCCGTGGCCGCAAGCCGAAAGAATTCCAGCCTGAGAATGACGAAGTCGCCGCGCTGAATGCCGTTGAGCGCGCGGAACTGAAAGCGGTCGACAAAGCCAAGGCGAAAGACCGCAAGGCAAAGGAAAAGGCGCTGCTGAAAGAGGCATTTTCGTCGGATACCGAAGCAACGGAAGAAGAACTCGAGCGCCGCCGTCAAAAACTCAAGACCCTGATCAAGCTCGGCAAGGAACGCGGTTTCCTGACGTATTCGGAAATCAACGATCATTTGCCTGAAAATATCGTCGATCCGGAAGCGATCGAAGGCATCATCGGCACCTTCAACGACATGGGGATCGCCGTCTACGAGCATGCGCCCGATGCCGAGACGCTGCTGTTGTCGGATAACGTCGCAACCGTGGCCAGCGACGACGATGCCGAAGCGGCCGCCGAAGCCGCGCTATCCACCGTGGATTCCGACTTCGGCCGTACGACCGATCCGGTACGGATGTACATGCGTGAAATGGGCTCGGTCGAACTGCTGACGCGTGAAGGCGAAATCGAAATCGCGAAGCGGATCGAAGACGGCCTGAAAGACATGATCCAGGCAATTTCCGCTTGCCCGATGACGATCGCCGAAATTCTTGCTGCGGCCGACAAAATCACCAAGGACGAAATCAAGATCGATGAAATCGTCGATGGCCTGCTGGACATGAATGCGTCCGAACCGGTGATCACCGCTGCGCCTGTCGCCGTTTCCGACGATGAGGAAGAAGATGACGAAGAAGGCGAGGAAGAAGATGAAAGCAATGCTTCCGGTGCAGCTGGCTTCTCGGCCGAACAACTGGAACAATTGAAGCGCGAATCATTGGCAAAATTCACGACGATCTCGACCCAGTTCGACAAGATGCGCAAGGCCTTCGAGAAAGAAGGCTACAACTCCAAGCCGTATGCGAAGGCGCAAGAGGCGATTTCGACTGAATTATTAAGCATTCGCTTCACCGCAAAAGTAGTTGAAAAGCTGTGCGATACGTTGCGTGGACAGGTCGATGAAGTGCGTCATATCGAAAAGCAGATCCTGGATGTCGCCGTCAACAAATGCGGCATGCCGCGCAGCCATTTCATCAAGGTTTTTCCGGGCAACGAAACCAACCTCGACTGGGTCGATGGCGAAGTCGATTCGGGACAGGCCTACAGTACGATTCTCAGCCGCAATGTGCCGACGATCAAAGAGCTTCAACAAAAATTGATCGACTTGCAGGCGCGGGTAGTGCTGCCTTTGCCCGACCTGCGCGGCATCAACAAGAAGATGTCCGCCGGCGAAATGAAAGCGCGCAAGGCCAAGCGCGAGATGACGGAAGCGAACTTGCGGCTGGTGATTTCGATCGCGAAAAAATATACCAATCGCGGTCTGCAATTCCTCGATCTGATCCAGGAAGGCAACATCGGCTTGATGAAAGCGGTGGACAAGTTTGAATATCGGCGCGGCTATAAATTTTCGACCTATGCAACCTGGTGGATCCGCCAGGCGATTACCCGTTCGATCGCGGATCAGGCGCGCACGATCCGCATCCCGGTGCACATGATCGAAACCATCAACAAGATGAACCGGATCTCGCGCCAAATTTTGCAGGAAACCGGTGCGGAACCCGATCCGGCGACGCTTGCGATCAAGATGGAAATGCCGGAAGACAAGATCCGCAAGATCATGAAGATCGCGAAAGAACCGATCTCGATGGAAACGCCGATCGGCGACGACGACGATTCGCATCTGGGCGACTTCATCGAAGACAACAACACGCTGGCGCCGGCCGATGCGGCGCTGCATGCATCAATGCGCGGCGTGGTCAAGGATGTTCTCGATTCGCTGACGCCGCGCGAAGCGAAGGTGCTGCGCATGCGTTTTGGCATCGAGATGTCGACCGATCATACGCTGGAAGAGGTCGGTAAACAGTTTGACGTGACACGTGAGCGGATTCGCCAGATCGAAGCGAAAGCATTGCGCAAGCTGCGCCATCCGTCCCGCTCCGACAAGCTCAAGAGCTTCCTGGAAGGCAGTTGATTCCGTAAAGACCTTATCGTTGCCTCAATCCTCTTTTTGAGGAAGGGCGAAAATTGAGCGGGCTTTGCCCGCACACAAAAAGATTGGGCCTCTAGCTCATGCTTGGTTAGAGCAGCGGACTCATAATCCGTTGGTGCCGTGTTCGACTCACGGGAGGCCCACCAGTAAAATCAAGGACTTAGGTGAAAGCTTAAGTCCTTTTTTCATTTCTGTGACGCATCTCGGTACAATTCCGGTACAGTAAGCAAAATTCGAGAGTACTGGAGATCACATGGCAACCATCGTCAAGACCCCATCCGGCACTTGGAAAGCGGTCATCCGCAAGGCCGGATGGCCAACAACAATCAAAACGTTTCGACTCAAGAAGGATGCGGAAGATTGGTCACGGCGTACTGAGGACGAGATGGTGCGTGGCTTGTTCATACAGCGTGCGCCCGCGGAGCGAACGAGATTCGAAGCCGCGATGAAGCGCTATCTGGCCGAGGTAACGCCGACCAAGCGTCCGCTAACTCAGAACGCTGAGAAAAAACGCTCAGGCTCCCTTGTTACATTCTTTGGAAAATATTCGCTTGCTGTGATCACGACGGAGCTGATCGCAGAATATCGAGATGCCAGGCTCGCCGGAGAAGACCGTATGAAAGACGGCGAGCCACAGCCTCGGGCGGCTAATACAGTGCGACTCGAACTCGCATTGCTTGGTCACCTGTTTACGGTGGCGGTGAAGGAGTGGGGGCTAGGTTTACCTTTCAATCCCGTATTGAACATACGTCGCCCTTCACCCGGGCCAGGACGAAATCGCCGCCTCACCGCAGACGAAGAACGGCGGCTGTTTGCCGCTGTGGATCTGCATTCCAACCCAATGCTCAGCTGGATTGTTCGCATCGCCATTGAGACCGGCATGCGATCGTCCGAGATCACGACATTACGACGCTCGCAAGTCGATCTTGAACGCCGTATCGTGCGTCTGATCGAGACCAAAAACACCTTGCCACGCACCGTGCCGCTGTCCAAAGCTGCAACCGAGAGCTTTCGACTTGCTCTGGATAATCCAGCCCGCCCTGATGATACGGACTTTATCTTTTACGGCGAACCCGGCAAGGACGGAAAGCGCCGGCCATACAACTTCAACAAAGTCTGGAGCGAAATCAAGAAACGAGTCGGCGTCGCCGACTTCAAATTTCATGATCTACGTCATGAAGCGGTAAGCCGCCTCGTAGAGTCAGGGCTCAGCGACCAAGAGGTGGCATCCATCAGCGGACACAAGTCAATGCAAATGCTAAGGAGATACACGCACCTACGAGCTGAAGATCTGGTCGCGAAACTCGACAACGTCAGCAGGGTTAGCACCTTTTCGAATGCCAAAGATTGATCTGTCAACGGTAGGTGGCAAAACCCCTGTGAATCGTGCATTCGCAAAAGGAATTTTTGCCATGACGTGATGCTTGTTCGCGGCGCATTCTTGGTTGAAATTGTAGCCTACGAATTGGACGATCTGCTCTGCATTGGAAGCAGAGATCGAGCCAATATTCTTCATTCCCACAGTGCGACTAATTGCCCACAGCGAACCGTCATCGTTCAACAAAATCTCGGCGATATCGGAATCTTGAAAGGCAGCAGCCGCAGCGGGGCCTATGAGCCCCATAAATTGAATTTGTGTTTCTGGATCGATCTTAGAGCACGTAAATTTTTCGGCTGTAGAAAAAAGATTCTCAATGTTAGGGTTGTTGGCCGCGTCGCTCGCCAAATCAAATCGATACCACTTTGGAATGGACCCAAGCGTCTTGGCAACAGCCTGTCGGCTTCTCGCACTTACTTTCTCGGCGATCGCGGAGAGCGCGTATCGGTTTGACCGCATCATCACGATCCGTTTTTTTTGGTCGTTGACACGAGAGTCGACGATTTGCCGCGCCTCATTTCGCAAAAAACAAACATCGCTTGGATATACAGGATAGGGCGTAAGCAACCTGAAATAGAAAAGATCAAGGTCCGAAGCCCCTGTGGCTGCATTCGGCTTACTCGGAGCGGAGGCCTGCAGGATCAGGCGTCCAAGTTCGATCTCAAATTCACGCTTATGTCTTGCAGCTCGCAGATATTTATCATTTCGTGACCCATCCAAATACTTAGGACGATGGTCCCAGCAGTATTTGCCACTCAACCTCGCCGCGCCTTCGCCATCATAGCCCGGTCGGGTGCAACCCTTTTCTTTGGCCGAAAGTTCGGTATGGGCGCCACAAAATTCACAGTATTCAGAATACAGACGGTTTGCTCGACGTGATGGGAGCGAGTTTGGACGCTTGGTTCTGCATCGCCTGGCGACTTCCTGTACCGTTTCCAACGTTGCCTCGTATTCGACATCATGGCCGTCCATCCTAGTGTACTGACGAAGAAAGAAGCGAATAACCTTTTCGGGCAGGCCAAAGCCTCCCTGCCTCGCCAATTTTGTAATCGACGTCTCGGAAAAGAGCCAACGACCGGGATGGTGATCTGGAAGGGTTGCAAGATAGGCCGCGAATGCCGGATCAATCAGCTCTCCGAACAAGCTGAAAATGGAGTGGTGCGAGGATTTCGTCGAATAGGGGCCCCATCGATCACAAAAAATCTTTACAGCGCTCGCGACATCATGGGCGCAACCCTTCCATACAGTGATACGTGGCTCATCAGTCATGTCAACTTCAGTGATTACCTAAGCCGTGTCATCGTAGTCGATTGCCACGTATTCTTCAATACATCGAAGCTAACCTAGCGTGTTTAGGCAGATGCGGGATAGTTTTTTCTTAGGGGCGTGGTGGCGAGCTGCATCTTCCGCTGAACATGTGTACTAAGCGGAATGATGCCGCTGATCTTCGCGCGAACTTTCATGACTGTTGCGCAGAACGCGGTGCCGAGGGCGCTTTGCTTAACGCAACAAGTGGGTGGGCTTGAGGGCAGCACACCGGATGAGTTTTACTATCAGCATCTTCCCGCCCTTCAGGAGGCGGCGTAGATAACGCTACATCCGCAAAGCACCACTTAACGAAGTCAAATTCGTGTCCAGCCAAACAGGGCCACCTCTGTGCTTGGCCGTACAGGCCGACGCGGGCAGGGCGCCATATGAAGCCCTTTGCTGTTTAATGCGTGGCGGGCTATTAGCCTACAGGATAGGCAGTCAATGAATTGTTCTCGGTAATTCAGAGCGACCCAAAGCATCGGACCGATATTGCTTCATGCATTTATCTCCATACAAAAAAGCGTCTGATTCACCGGACTGTATCGCTATTGCAAACGCTTCTTCGACTAAACGGGTCATCCCGCGCAGATCAATATCCATGCGTTCCGATAGGATGACACTTGTGGTTTTATCCAGCGCAATCGACATCCTCGTTTTGGCGCGCAAGCTATTTGCCACTTCTTCGATGATGCGTAATCGCTGCCTTGGCAGTGGGCGCGGCACTTCAAATATCTCACACCGCGAAATCAATGCCGGTGGCACGCCGTCCAGGCTGTTGGCGGTCAAAACAAAAATGATTTTGCTTGCATCGAATGTCATTTCGAAAAATTCATCTTTGAACCGTTTAGCAGTCTCTCGTTCAAGCAGGTCCAACAACACCGGCAGAACCGGATATTGCGCGTCCCGTATTTTGTCGACTTCGTCAACAATGACGATAGGCGTAGCGGACTTGCCGGCGGCAAGCAGCGTAAACAATGAGCCTGGTCTGGCGCTTGCCCAGCTTGTGTGGGAGCCGGTGAATTGAAAGGCACCTTGAGCGCTGCCAGCGCTTATTTTTTCCATCGGCACATCCAGTGATTTCGCAAGTTGCATGGCCAGACAAGTTTTTCCAATACCCGGCTCGCCCAGGAGCAGCATTGGTGGGATATAAAAATCATCCGGTCTCATGCAGCCAGCCAAAATAAGGCGCGATTGCAAACGGTTGATGGGCTCTGCCAGATTCTCGAATTTGCCTTTTGCTTTTTCAAGATTTGCCCTCGCTATTCTTGCATTGGGCACTGTACGGTAACCTTCATTGACTTGGGCATTTTCAAGAATTAGGGTCGCGCCTGAATTCTTGTCTGCTCGAAGCGCGGCGGTGATGTGCAATGCGCTTGCAACCAGTTCCTGCTTAAAAACCGATACACAGTCACTGGGACATGATTTTTCTCGTTGATTTATTCCTGAAATGCGCAATGCGCTCTTCCAATGGAAGCGACATTGCTTCACCAGTGTTGTAGCCATGTCCCTGGATATATGCGCAGTCGTTTTCATGAACTCCGTGCGCCATGCTGCGGCATCTTTTTGTTGGAACGCTTCCCCAGCACGATCAAAATGATGAAACATTTGTAATGGGCTGTCCCAACCCGGATCGGTAAGAAAATCCAGCATATCGCTGAACATGCCATTTTTTTTGGTGTAAGCGATATCGAGCGCAACGCCGATAAACAAGTTTTTCGAGAGCTCGAACGTTGCCTTGTCCATGGCAGGGGTTTTTGAATCGGCAAATACCTTGGTTGCTAAGGCAACTGCATCAGCCAGGTCGTGCACCGTTTCGCAGCGAATACAGTCCAGTTTGAAGTTTTCAAGCATATTTCTCCCTATTACTATTTTTGACATAAAGATATTTCATGAAATTCTGGTGGGTCTGCATTTGCTTTCAAGGCGGAAAGCTGAGTTTTATGTTTTTCCCATTCTCCCATATATAATGTCACCCCCTCACAATAAAAACAAGCTCTTTTAATGTTGCTTTCAAAAAAATAGCCGCGCTCACTGATGAATGTTATTGTGAGGTAGTGATGAAATTACGGACCAGGGAATACCGTGGCAGAGAATCTGATGGAAACGCGGAAGAGGGGGCGGCCGAAAAAAGCGGGAGGGGCGCTCACGTCAGCTGCTCGGCAAGCAGCCTATCGAAAAAAAAAACTGGATGATGGTGTAGAAATCAGCCTTTTCTTAACGCACCAGCAGGCGGCACTTTTGCGCGATGTAGCGAAAAAAGAAGGTAAGACGCAATCTACGATTGTGGGCGAGATGCTCGAAAAGGCGGCAAATATATTGTCGAGTGGAAGTGGTACGGAAAATTCGAAAAGTGGTTAAGCAGCTACTTTTTTGATAACTCCGGCTGGAAAATTGACGACAAATGCAAGCCTATGGCGAAAAGGCAAGGAGCGAAGGCAAATCTGATATAAGCGCAGCTAAAATTTTGCAATCTTGGTTGTTCAGGCGGCTAATTTCTGTTGTTCTGTCCGATCACCTTCTGCCGGTATTCCATCCTTGAGCGGCGCCCCGTTCTTAAAAAGTTGAAGCCGTTGGTCAGCGCAAGGCCTCGGATGACCATCTCGGTCAGATATGCTGTCTACGACTAAGCTGACCGGCGCAATGCAGCCGAATCAAGCTACGAGATGGGGGAAAATACAGCGATCTGTGTGAGAGGTAAGAATCTCCACCTTGCCTAACTTAAAACCATTTCCGGGCACCTATACCTTGCCGGATGCTGGACTCACCTGATCTATCAGACCAATCGGACCAAAATTCGATTCCCGATTCAATCCGAATCCGCATCCGGACAGGCGCGTCTCTGTTTCCTAATAGCACTTATGGCGCACCTTGAACTTGTGATGAACTTGGTTTACAATTTAATGTGTTTTAGTAGCTTTTGTAAACCATCGCAAATGACCCATTTGGGTACGAGAGGACAACCATGTTTAGCATTCGACTCCATCGAGCTCGTAAGACGGCTGGGCTATCCCTGCGCGATCTAGGCGAACGCGTCGGCGTATCCCATGCATCTATCAAAAAGTATGAAGACGGTATTGCCATGCCATCAAGCGACATTTTGATCGGGCTATCGCGTACGCTCAAGGTGCGCTCCGAATATTTCTTCCGTCCGGACCCGGTCGCTCTCGAGGGTATTGAGTACCGCAAGCGCAGCTCTTTGCCCAAAAAACGTCTGGATGCGATTACCCATGAAGTGATCGATCAGATCGAACGTCGCATCGAGCTGGAAAACCTTTTTCCGCATTCGCCCGTCAAGGCTTTTGCTACGGTCGATGGGTTGCCAGCATCCATTACCGCGATGGATCAGATCGAAGAAGTCGCCGAGAGAGTTCGCGAGGCGTGGGAGTTGGGTTTTGATCCAATCCCCGATTTGATTGATGTGCTGGAAACCAACGGCTTTCGTGTCTTCATGATTGAGGCTGATGCCGAGAATAAATTTGACGGCCTTGCGGCGCGCGCCAACGGCATGCCCATTGTGGTCGTTGGTCGTCACTGGCCGGGGGATCGTCAGCGCTTCACGCTGGCGCACGAGTTGGGACATCTCATGCTCGAAGGCCGCCTTGCCGATGATCTGGACGAAGAAATGGCGTGCAACCGCTTCGCCGGAACGTTCTTATTTCCACGCGCATCTGTGCTGCAAGAGCTGGGTGAGCATCGCAACGCCATCGAACTCAAGGAACTAGGGCTGTTGAAGGAGGAATTCGGGCTGTCGATGGCCGGAATTCTGTATCGCGCTCGAGACCTTGGAATCATCTCGCCTGCCTATCGCGAAGAGCAGGCTAAGCTGTTCCGCTACAAAGGCTGGTATCGGAAGGAGCCGGGGTGCGACTATCCCACAGAGAAGGCGCACATTTTCGAACAGTTGGTGTTTCACGCGCTAGCCGAGGAATACATCGGCGAGTCGAAGGCCGCCGAGTTAATGAACATGCCACTGCAACAGTTTCGACGCGTCCGCTCGATGGAAGGCGGCGATGCTGCTGTTAATCAGTGATGCCAACATTTTGATGGATGTCGAAGTGGGCGATCTCGTGGCACCAATGTTTAGTCTTGGCTACCAGTTCGCAGTGCCGGATGTTTTGTACTACGAGGAACTGGAAGAGCAGCATGCCCACTTGCTGGACATGGGCCTGCAGACCCGCACGTTGTCATCGAAGAGCGTTGAACGCGTCCAGGCCCTGAGCCAAATTTACGCTAAGCCGGGGCGCAACGACCTGTTCGCGCTCGCGCTGGCCGAGGTCGAAAAATGTCCTCTGCTGTCGGGTGATGCTGCGTTGAGACAAGCGGCGGAAACAGAGCAGGTCGAGGTCAAAGGCACGGTGTGGCTCATCTCGGAGATGGTGCGCGAGCAGCGGATTACCGTGACGGTGGCCAGGGCGGCACTTCACAAAATGCGCGTTAACGGGCGACGGCTGCCGTGGGAAGCAGCAGAACAAATGCTGGTGGCGCTCGAAGCAGCGTTGCCTCCGAAAGAATAAGAAACTGGAATCAATATGGCTAATGGCGATAAAGCAACAAAAAACGGCAACGGCGGCAATCTCGGTTTCGAGGCCGAGATGTTCAAGGCGGCCGACAAACTGCGCGGCAACATGGAGCCGTCCGATTACAAGCATGTGGCGCTCGGACTGATTTTCCTGAAGTACATTTCGGACGCCTTCGAGGCCAAGCACACAGCACTGTTGCGTGTCCTAGTGAAGCGTATTCTGCGGAAGTACGGGTATCCGCCTGATTTGCAGGACGTAGCTGTGCAAGCGGTGCTGCAGCAGGCCGAGGCATTGTCGTCAGAATGGAGCGTGTCGAGATCTGGGGATAGCAGACAATGAATGGATACCCAGACGATACGCAAAAGCAAGTAGCCGCGCTACGCCGTGAGGCTGAGCGTCTGGAGGAAGACGCTACATATTCCAGTAAAGGACATTTTAACGCCGAAGATACTTGGGTACGCCGCAACTATTGGTTGGGCGTCCCGGCAACGGTTCTTGGGGCAGTCGCCGGGGCAACGCTGATAAAGAGCCAACCTGAATGGGCGACTGCTTTCACTCTTCTGGCTTCGCTACTCACAGGGTTGATGACTTTTCTCAAGCCGAACGAGCGCGCGGCTATGCACCGGGCTGCGGCTGGCCAGTTCCTCGCACTTCGTAATGATGCTCGTTTGTTCCGGGAAATCGAATTGTTTCAGTTAGATCGACTGAGCGAACTACATGAAAGACTGCAGGCACTTTCAGCAATGCGCAACGAGCTGAACCTGAAGAGTCCAAGTATTCCGCGCCGGGCATTTGTCTCTGCGCGGAAAGGAATCGAAGAAGGCGAGTCGATCCATAAAGTAGACAAGGTGGGCTGAGGGAATGTCGGTATTGAGTTTCCTAACGAACACGGCCAGCAATGCCGTCCTCCCTTCAAACGAGCAGTCTTCGATTGCGACCTCGATTACCACGTTACAGTCTCGGATGGCGTTGCACTTTGACAGTGGTGGAATCAAACAGCATTTCCGCTTTGGATCGTTAACGCGGAGTCTGTCAGTATTTTTGTGTGGAAAGGTCATGAGATGATACCGAAAGGGACACACCATGACCGAACCCATGAAGACGACCAAGAAAGCCAAAGCCCCCAAACTGTTTCCAGACGAACTAATTGACCAACTGCTTGCCCAGGTCCAGAACAAGAATGCCGAATCAAGTCTGGGGGAGTCTGGGCTCGCCGGTCATATCGTCAGGCGCGGCAGGATCTGCTTCCCCCTGCGCTGAAACAGGCTGATCAAGGCAAGCAGCACAACCGAAACGACCAGCAGAATCAATGCAAATTGATGGGCTGCCGGATAGTTGAGCTGCTGCACTTCGTCATACAACCCAATCGACGCGACCCGAGTCTGACCGGGTATATTCCCGCCCAGCATCATCACAACGCCGAATTCTCCCATGGTGTGCGTAAAGCTGAGCGAAGCCCCGGTCAGGATGCCATGGCGAGAAACTGGCACGATGATCGACCAGAATATATGGCGCCCTCTGGCACCCAGCGCAATCGCCGATTCGATCAGGGTCGAATCGACACTTCGAAACGCGCTCTGGATTGGCTGCACTGCAAACGGCAAACTGTAGATTACCGATCCGACAACCAGTCCTGAAAATGAAAACGTAAGCGGTGTGCCGAAAATTTGCTGCCAAAGATTGCCCGGGAAATGTATCGGAGACAGCGCGACAAGCAGATAAAAACCGATGACCGTCGGTGGCAAGACAATTGGCAACGTCACGAGCAGTTCGATTACGGGCCGCACCCAGTTCCGGGAATGGTTGAGCCAATGTGCAAGCGGTATCGCGATGATCAGTAAAATGATTGTGGTGACGCTGGCCAGTCGCAGCGTAAGCCATAACGTAGACCACAATTCGGATGATATTTCGCTGGGCCACAGCATTATTTTGCAGCTTGCTCTGGTAGCAGAAAGCCGTAACTATCAAAGATCGCCCGTGCCAATGGTGAAGCAAGAAAGTCCAGATATTGTTTCGCCAGCGGATTGGACCGCCCGTGTGCGGTGACGATGGCGCCTTGCTCCATGGCCGGATATTGATCCAGCGGAATCACCACGTACTGGCCTGCGTTGGTCAGTCGTGTTGATTTCAGCAGAGACAGTGCTACGATGCCGGCGTCGACATTCCCGGTCTGCACGAACTGGGCAGTTTGCGCAATGTTATCGCCCATGACCAGCTTCGGCATTACGGCATCCCAGACACCCTCATGTTGAAGCGCCGCACGCGCAGCCTGGCCGTATGGCGCATGCGCCGGATTGGCGATGGCGACACGATGAATGCCGGGCTGCACAAGACTTTTCAGGCCAGCTGAAATATCGAACTTCGGATTCACGGACCATAACGCGATGCGTCCTATCGCGTAGCGCAGCAGTGTACTTCGGTCTGCCTTTCCTGCTTCGACCAGCTTGCTCGGATAGAGCAGATCGGCGGACATGAACACCTCGAACGGTGCACCGTTTCGGATTTGTCCATAGAAATTGCCGGACGAACCGATGGAAACTTTTAACCTTGCATCCGGATGCATGCGCTGAAAGGTGGCGTTGAGATCTTCGAGGCAATACGCCAGGTCGGCGGCTGCTGCAATGTAAAGCTCACGTGCGGCAGCGCTAGCGCTTAGCGACAGCGTGATCAGGAACAGCAGGATACGGAGCATGTTCGTTCTCGCAAAAGGGCTAATCGCTATTTCGACAGGTATAGATACGGCTTCTGACTCACAGAAATGTGCCATGTCAACGAAAAAAATGTTGGCACACGAAGGTATGTTATGTCGCTAAAACGAATTTTATCTATCAAATTTACTAATATACAAATAATCGTCACATCGGATTGAGATAGGGCCAAATTGTCTTCATCATAGGGCCAGTCAGATCCCGATTCAAAGTTTTTTAACATATCAAATTTACTGATTTATATCATAATTAAATATTATTTGTTTTGATGTATTTTCCTTCATATACTCATCGAATTAAGACGAAATTGATAAGTGGCTAATGACCAACCCATTAATGCGTACCGGCCTCTCGATAATGGCAGATTTTCTGCCAAACCAATTGCAGTCCGCTCGCGCGCCGAGGTCAGGGATCGCAGATGTGCATTGTTATGCAGCATTCGTCCAGCCGCTGATGGCAAAAACAGGCAGGTTAGGTAATTCATTAAAATATTTAGTCATGCCATGTTTCAAATATCTTGAAGCGCAAATGCGTGGGACTGGCAAGAAGACATATGAATCGCTCACTAATAGCGAAAACCAAGTAAAAAGGTGTCCTGAATGAATCCAACGACCGCGCCCGGCGCAGCCGTCCGAGACTTACGTCAATGGCTCACCCAATTGAGCGCGACTGGACGCGTGGCAGTCATCCGTGAGAACGTAGCGCTCAAGCATCGCCTTGCCGCGATCGCCAAGTGCCTCGATGGCCGCCAGGCAGCGTTCTTTCCAAAGCCCGACGGCCATGCGATTCCAATCATCTCGGGTTTTATGTCGCGTCGTGCCTGGATCGCCGAAGCAATGGGTGTGCCGCAGTCCGGCTTGCTGGAGGCTTACCGCCGCGCGGCGGACAATCCGCTGCCGTGCCAGGAAGTTCCAGGCGGCGAAGCCGCTTGCCAGCAAGTCGTCCATCATGAGATCGACCTGCACGGCTTGCTGCCGATTCCGACCCATAGCGAGCATGACAACGGCCCCTACATTACTGCAGGCATGGTCATTGCCCGCAATCCGGTCACTGGCATCCAGAACGTATCGATCAATCGCATTCAGGTACATGCGAAAGATCGCATGGCAATCCTGATGCTGCCGCGTCACCTGTTCGCGTTCTACCAAGCGGCCGAAGCCAACAACACGCCGCTGTCAGTCGCGATCGTAATCGGTGCTGATCCACTTACATTGCTTGCGTCGCAGGCGATTACGCCCATCGACCATGATGAACTGGAAATCGCCGGCGCATTGCAGGGTGCGCCATTGCGTGTCGTCAAATGCATGACCAGTGACGTGCGCGTGCCTGCCAACGCCGAAATTGTTATTGAAGGCCGCCTATTGCCCAAGGTGCGTGAGCCGGAAGGGCCGTTCGGCGAATTTCCAAAATATTACAGTGCCAAGGAAAACCGCGAAGTGATTCAGGTTGACTTGATTACGCATCGCAAGTCGCCCATCTTCCACACCATCGTACCGGCGGAAATGGAACACCTTCTGCTCGGTTCGATACCGCGCGAGGCCACGTTGCTTGCGCATCTGCAGCGCAGTTTCCCGGGAGTGAAGGATGTGCACCTGTCGATCGGCGGTGTCGGCCGTTATCACCTTCATGTGAAGTTCGAAAAGCGTCGCGAGGGCGAGCCGAAAAACGTGATCCTGTGTGCATTCGGTGCTCACTACGATATCAAGCAGGTAACGGTAGTTGACGTCGATGTCGACGTGCACGATCCGCAGCAGGTCGAATGGGCAGTGGCGACCCGATTCCAGGCAGACCGCGACCTGATTGTAATTTCTGGAGCACAGGGCTCAGTTCTCGATCCTTCGACCACCATAGGCAAGGAAACGCCTGATGGCGGACCGCCTCCGATGCACATGCAGGGAATCAGCGCAAAGATGGGGCTCGACGCCACCAAACCGGTGTCGTATCACGAGCACGTGTTTACAAAGGTGCGCGTACCGGGTGAGGATGAAGTTGACCTGAGCAAGGAAATCCTGACCGATGTCACGATAGACTGGTCTAGCGTGACACAAACATGAATACACCCGTCTCGAAGCCACGCCTGATTGTCGCCATTACCGGTGCCAGCGGTGCGGTGTACGGCGTGCGCATTCTGGAGCAGCTGCGCGCGTCTGGTGTCTGTGAGACGCATCTAGTGATGTCCGCATCAGGAGCATTGACTGCGACGCAGGAATTGTCGTTGAAGCGCGCCGACATCGAGGCACTCGCCGATGTCGTGCATAACGTCAAAGATATCGGCGCCACCATCGCCAGCGGTTCGTTTACCTGCACGGGAATGGTCATCGCCCCATGTTCGATGAAGACGCTTGCCGGCATCGCGCATGGCTTCGCCGACAATCTGGTTAGCCGCGCTGCCGACGTGATCCTGAAAGAACGCCGCAAGCTGGTATTGCTGGCGCGCGAAACGCCGCTGAATCTGGCTCATCTGCGCAACATGACTGCCGTGACTGAAATGGGCGCTATTGTGTTCCCGCCGGTCCCGGCCTTTTACACCCAACCACAGACCCTGGATGACATCGTGAACCATACGGTAGGACGGGTGCTCGACCTGTTTTCGATTCCGCATGCAAGTTTGGTAAAACGCTGGGAAGGAATCAACAAGTTGATCCAGGCCGATCAGGGAAGCGACTAACTTATACCGAAATGCGCTGCCAACGAACGCTATCACATGAAAATAAAGGGGCAGCACGGAGGCTCAACTTAAACATTTTGAATATTTTTTCAAAAGATCTCGGCGCCCTTCATGTTGAAATCGGCATCAAGCCCCAGCGTGCAGACGTTATTCATAAAGAGGCTTTTTTTGCAGCTACATCATTTGGAGACAAACCATGACGAACGTACAACGCCTTTCCACAGCACCATTAGCCCGAATTCGTAGCTGGAATAAGGCAGTCTCGACCGTAGCGCTGCTAATTGCTTCAGGCATCACGACCGTGCCTGCCGCAGCTGCCGAACTGATCGAGGTACGCGTCGGGATCAACAATGTGATCAGCGATGCGCCGTTCTTTATCGCAAACAATAAAGGATATTTTACGCAGCAAGGGATCAAGATCACTTTCGTTTCCTTTGACGCCGGTCCGAAGATGATTGCGCCACTGGGAACGGGTCAGCTAGAAGTGGCTGCCGGTGCAATGTCGGCCGGGCTGTTTAATGCCGCTGCGCGCGGGATCGATATAAAGGTAGTGGCCGACAAGGGGTCGACCCCGCCGGGGTACGATTACATGCCGATTCTGGTGCGAAAGGCCTTGGTCGACAGCGGTCAGGTCAAGAGCTACAAGGACTTGAAAGGCATGAAGGTGGCCGAAGCGGGCAAGGGAGGCTCGCCTGGCTCGAAGCTCAACGAAGCGCTCCAAAAGGGCGGATTAAGCTACAAGGATGTGCAGCACGAGTACATCGGCTATCCCCAGCACGTAGCAGCGCTGATGAATGGCGCCATTGATGCCAGTGTTACCACCGAGCCATCGGCAAGCCAGGCAATCGAACGCGGCGCAGCGGTCAAGCTGAACGAGGATGACCCGTACCCGAACCAGCAGATTGCGGTATTGCTGTATGGCGGCGACTTCATAAAGAAAAATCCTCAAGTCGCCAAAAAATTCATGGTGGCCTATTTGAAAGGCGCGCGCTTTTATAACGACGCGCTTAAGGATGGCAAGTTTGCCGGCCCGAACGCAGCCGAAGTGATCGCGATATTAACAAAGGATAGTAACGTAAAGGATCCGGGGCTTTACAGCAAAATGACGCCAAATGGTATTCACCCGGATGGCAAAATCAATGAGGCTAGCCTGCTTAAGGACTACCAGTTCTACAAACAGCAGGGATATCTGGAAGGGACGTCAACTGTCGAGCAGGTGATCGACACTTCCTTCGCCGCCGCAGCGCTCAAAGAACTAGGCCCGTACCAGCCCAAGAGGTAGGCAAGCCCATTTTTTTGACTGTTCCGTTCCATCATTCCAACAAGCGGCATATGAGATTAAATGACACATCGCAGGCGACTGTTCCCAAGATACGCATTGCCAATCTGACGAAGCAATTTCCTACCAAGGGGGAAATGTTTACCGCGATCGACAATATTTCACTCGACATCGCGCCAGGCACATTTTTTGTCATTGTCGGCCCTAGCGGCTGCGGTAAGACAACCTTGCTGCGCATCTTGGCCGAGCTCGAAAAACCCAGTCGAGGCACTGTCGAGGTACGCGCAGACCAGCCGGGAAGGCCGAGCAATTCAATGGTTTTTCAGGGAGATTCGATCTTCCCGTGGATGAGCGTGTGGGACAACGCCGCCTACGGGCTTAAGATGCGGGGCATTCCCGACGCACAAATCCGCGAAACGGTCGGTCATTATCTCGACAAGACCGGTCTGACCAGGTTCGCTAAGCATTTTCCGCATCAGCTGTCTGGCGGCATGAAGCAGCGTGTGTCGATTGCGCGCGCTTTCGCCAACGATCCGGAAATCTTGCTAATGGACGAGCCGTTTTCTGCTCTTGACGAGCAAAACAAGACGCTGTTGCAGGAAGAAGTGCTGCGGATTTGGGAAGAAGATAAAAAAACGGTGGTCTTCATTACTCACAGTGTCGACGAGGCGGTAACTTTGGGGGACAAAATTATGGTGATGTCCGCTCACCCGGGTCAAGTGAAAGCGATCATTGATGTGCCGTTTGCGCGCCCGCGCAACGTGCTTGAACTGAGGTCCTTGCCGGCCTACGGCGAAATGGTCTACCAGATTTGGGGCCACCTGCGCGAAGAAGTGCAACGGGCCAAAGCTCAGGAGGAGGCACGGACATGACCGTGAAGATAAGCCAGAAAACCCAGGAACGCATGGTCGGCGTGCTATCGCCGCTGCTGCTGCTATTGGTATGGGAACTTAGCGCGCGAGCCGGCTTGATCGACACGCGTTTTTTTCCATCGCCAACCAGCATTGTCGCAAAAATGATTGAGTTGTCCGGTACCGGCGAGCTATGGACCAACCTGTCTGCCAGCCTGCAGCGCCTGCTGTGGGGTTCTTTGCTGGGCGGCATTCCGGCGCTGGTGATCGGAATCCTGATGGGGCTGTACCGTCCGTTGCGCGCAGCTATTGATCCGCTCATTTCGGCGACCTATCCGGTTCCAAAGAGCGCAATTCTGCCATTGATCCTTCTGATCTTCGGCCTCGGCGAAGCGTCAAAGATCGTCATGGTGGCGCTCGGCGTGTTTTATCCAGTGGTCATCAACACTATCACTGGCGTGATGCAAATCGACAAAATCTATCTCGATGTCGGAAAGAATTTTCGCGCAAGTCGCTGGCAGACCTTCCGAACCATTGCCTTGCCAGGTGCGCTGCCGTCGATCATGGCCGGCATCAAGCTTGGCATCGGAATGGGCCTTATCCTGATCGCAATTGCCGAGATGGTAGGTGCGAAAACCGGCATTGGCTTCATGATCTGGGACGCCTGGCAGGTGTTATCGGTAGAAACCATGTACGTAGGCCTGATCGTCATTTCCATCCTGGGCTTTCTACTGACGCTGATCCTGAATGAAATCGAGGGCTGGATTCTGCCGTGGAAGCAAGAGCGTTAAAAGCGCCATCAGTATTTTAACGCTCCTCCGACAGAGGAGAGAGTCAACATTAGCGTACAAGGAATTTCAGCATGGATGCTCAGCTTAACGCACTCAACCTGATTGATGGTCAGTGGCAGCCCGCCATTAACGGGACAACCGCTCCAAGCATTAATCCCGCCAATGGTACCCGCATCGGCACACTTGCCGATAGCGGCCGGGACGACGCACGTATCGCAATTGCGGCGGCTAAGCGTGCTTTCGAAACTACCCAGTGGGCGCATCACGCTCGTGACAGGCAAACTGTATTGCTGCAATGGGCGGACCGCCTCGAGCGCCGCAGCGACCTCGCCGCGCTGCTGTCGAAGGAAAATGGAAAGATCCTTGCGCAGGCGCGCGGAGAAATGGCTTTCGCAATTTCAGAGATCCGCTATTACGCCGGCCTCACGCGGCATATTCCCGGCCACTTCATGGAGGTGGAGCCGGGCGCCTACTCGGCGACACTGCGTGAAGCCGCAGGCGTGGCAGGACTGATCATTCCCTGGAATGCGCCGATTATCCTGCTGGTGCGTGCGCTCGGGCCGGCCTTGGCTGCCGGCTGCACAGTGGTCATCAAGCCGGCGGCGCAGACTGCACAAATTACTGGGCAGGTACTGCGGGAACTTGCCGCCATCGAGCTGCTTCCCAACGGTGTACTGAATTTGGTGTCGGAAACCGGTAGTGCGGTCGCACAGGAACTGGTAGCGTCCGAGGATGTTGATGTATTGAGCTTCACCGGATCAAACCTGACCGGCCAGCGCATTATGGCGGCAGCTGCGGCGACGATGAAAAAACTGTCTCTGGAGCTGGGAGGGAAGTCCTGTGCCATCGTTTTCCCTGATATCGATATCGGAGCGACCGCGACGCGTATCGCCGCAGCGGCCACCATCATCTCGGGACAGCAATGCACGGCGGTACGCCGGGTGCTCGTGCATGCGTCGTGCTATGACGAAATGAAGATCGCCCTGAAGGCCGCGTTCGAGGCGATCGTTGTCGCACCTGGCGATGCATCAAACGTTACTATGGGGCCGCTGATCGATGCGCGTGCAGTTGAGACGGTTGATGATCATGTGCAGCGTGCTCTTGATACGTGTGACGAAGTGGTTTTGCGAGGCGGCCGCCTGGGCGGCGCGCTGGCTGAAGGCTATTTCATGACGCCCACACTGGTTTCGCATCGCGATACAGGCGCTTTTTTCTGCCAGGAAGAAATCTTCGGTCCTTTTGTCGTACTTGAAAAATTCGACGACGAACAGGAGGCAGTAGCACGCGCAAACCATACGGTATTTGGCCTGTCGGCAAGCGTTTGGAGCAAGGATGGCGACCGTGGCATGCGTATCGCACGGGCGCTTCGCAACGGCACAGTCTGGATTAATGATCACAACAGGATGTTTGCCGAAGCCGAGACTGGGGGGTACCGGCGCAGCGGTATCGGTCGCCTGCATGGGTATGAGGGGCTGGCCGATTTCCTTGAAACCAAACACATTTTCCGCAGCGTCGGTGTAGTCTGAGCAGGAAATCGAACCGCAGGTGCATGGCCGCTTGGGCGCGATTACCGATGCCCTGCTGCATGCGTCTGGAACGCCTGTTTATTTAGTTAGGGGTCACCTCGGTGCTGCTTAACGCTACATTTGCCTCGTCCGAGGTCTGCTCCTGAGTACGCCTTCGGATCTGTTGCGTCAACAGCGCAATGAACGCGCTCGTTGCAGAATTCAGCGGTCGGCGAGGATGCGAAATGGCAACTACCTGCCGGATCAGCCGCGGCGACACGATTGCATGCGACCTTAGCCGTCCTTCGCTGAGGCCGCGATGTACCGCGATGCGCGGCAGGAGGGTCGCCAGCTGGGTTTGTTCGACCAGCTTCACAGTCGTCACCAGCGAGTCGATCTCGAACTGGGGCGCGAGATCCACGTCTTCGTGCTGTGCGAAGCTGTCAAGAATACCGCGCAAGCCATGCTCGCGGGTCGGCAAGACCAGTGTTAGTCCAAGCGCAGAAATCTGGCGGAGCGTAAGGCGCGGGGCCAGAACCGCCGAAAAACCGGCACTGGTGATAAGCACCATTTCTTCATCGACGATGTGTTCGACATTGAGTGAAAGCTGGCGGCGCGGCTTGTTGATGATCGCTGCGTCGATCTTTCCGCCAGCGACCCAGTCGGCCAAGGTGGCACTGTAGCCATCCGCTACTCTGACGCTAACACTGGGGTACTTCGCTGAAAATTCGCTCAGGGTTTCAGCCAGCACTCCCTCGGTAATGGACGCGATCAGACCTATGTTAACGTGACCGCTGATTTCGCCATCGGCACTCATAAGCTGGGTACGAGCGTGGGAAAAGTCGCGCATGATCGGCAAAAAGATGCGATACATCTGGCGTGCCGCTGCAGTGGGAACCATGCCTTGCTTGGTTCGTTCGAATAATTGTTGATCGACGTCCGCCTCCAGCTTTGCGATCTGCATACTGAGAGCCGGTTGAACGATATTCAGCCTGCGCGCGGCGCGGGTTACCGTGCCTTCTTCAAAGAGGCATATGAAGTACTGCACCTGGCGAAATTCCATAACGCGTTTTCCTCGTGACTATCGAAAGATAATATCACTTTAACTGAAGTTATTTCCAGCAGACTCAATCGTCATGCAAGGTTTTCTCGGGAAATGAATAAAGCAGCCAATGGCGCACCACGCGCATCGAGCAACGGCAGTTTGGTACCGTCAAGCGGGATTGTCGCGCGTTGGCCCAATTGCGCCACTGACCATGAAGCGCTTTCAGTGCAACGTAACGCCCTCCGCTGGGCAAGGCATTAAAGCAGTTCGAATTTATCCCGAACGGCACCTGATTCACATCCATTTAACTTCGATGGCCTTCAGCGGCCAGACGCGCAATCGCCTTAGGCGGGGGGTTCTTTCAACTTAAATACCAATAGCAGCAAGAACTACTTTAAATCAAATAAAATGATGTTACATATCATTAAATATTATTAGTAATGATGTATTTCGTATGATTATACTTGGACCAATTAAATAATTAGAAGACACCTGATTTGTAAAAAGCAGATGCTCAGTAGACCCGGATATCTAAATCTGTGTATTGCGACAGTAGGCAAGATCTTGCGGAGCGACTAGTTGTTTTATCGTTCTGCGCCTAAATTAAATTAACTAAGGAGATACGGAAATGAATAAAACAACTTACCGCACGGCAGCCGCAGTTCTTGCTGCCGGCACTCTGGTCCTGACTGCTTTGCCTGCAAATGCGACGATCGGTTCATGCACTGATCCAATCCTGCTCGGCACAACAATTTCCGAAACAGGACCGTTCTCTACGCTGGCTGACCGCTGGAGAAAAATGACCGAAGTCTTTGCAGAGGAAATCAATAAATCCGGTGGAGTAATGATCAAGTCCTGCAACAAGAAGCTTCCTATTCAATTTGTTATTTACGATGACCAAAGCGTGCCGGCTACCGCACTCCAGCTCTACGAAAGAATGGCTACTGTCGACAAAGTTGATTTTTTTGTCGGACCGGACTGGTCGTCCATTGGCGGCCCGGTTCCGCCGGTGGCAGAAAAACACAAGATTCCTATGGTGATGGCGAACGTTGCAGCCTCTCATCTTTATGACCGCGGATTAAAGTATGTGTGGGGCACGCCTTTCCCGGTCGTTCCTAACTGGTCGACACGTTACTTCGACATGATTTCAAAGGTTACCCCAAAGCCCAAATCCATTTTATTTGTTACGCACGACAATCCGGTGATGAAAGCAATCACCGCCACCTGGAGCAAAAAAGCAGAAGAACAAGGCCTTACGGTGATGGGAAACGAAGTCTTTTCACCTGAATTAAAGGATTTCACGTCATTGATTGCAAAGATTCGTGCAGCAAAGGCCGACATTATTTACGTTAGCTCCTTCGACAATGCCTCAGTGCCCCTTGTTCAGCAGATGCGACAGCTAAAGGTGCGGGCGATGGACGTTCATCACACTATGCTGACCGGTGCCCTACAGCGCCAAGTAGGAAAAGATGTCGAAGGAATGACAGGTGAACTGAGCTGGTATCCCGGGGTGAAAGGCGATTACAGTAATTTGGTTGAAACAGTGATGCAGCGGTCTGATGTCAACATGTTTGACTATATCTGGACCCTTGGCCGCCTTACTTCTTACCTGACCATAGTGCAGGCACTTGAGAAGGCCGGAGCCGTAGACCGCGAAAAGGTAAAGGAGGCACTCTATAAAGCTACAGTGAAGACTCCGGCGGGAAATTTGACCTTTGATGAGCGCGGCTTTCCTGACACAGGCGCATATACAGTGCAGATACAAAACGGGAAAGTGCAAGTCGTCTGGCCGCAGGAGATTGCGACTGGCAAGTTGATCTGGCCTTCTCCATCATGGCAGAAGTGAGCGCAATATGAATTTTGAAGTCCTCCTGCAGGTGGTGATCGGAGGAGTGATGATGGGCGGTCTATATGCAGTGGTCGCCTTTGGTCTCTCTCTCATTTATGGTGTCGTACGGATTCTTAACTTTGCACACGGCACGCTGCTAGCTGTCAGTGGTGTGCTGGCCAGCCTCGCTTTTTCGGCATGGGGGATGAATCCGATCCTCATCGCAATATTGCTGGCGCCACTCCTGTTTCTATGCGCCTATGGTTACTATCACTTGTTGCTACGTCCTTTAACCAAGCGCAACCATTTTGAGAGCACGGTTGGCACGGTATTGGTAACAGTAGGTACGCTCATGATCCTATCCGACGTTACCGCCAAACTTGCCGGTTCAACACAGCGCAATATCCCATTGCGTCTGGACGCGATTGAGTTTGGAGACATTGTTATATCCGCTACGCAGCTACTGATTCTAGTCGGAATTGTCGTGCTTACCACCGTGATGCATCTCATTTTGAAGTACACACGGTTCGGCATGGCGATTCGGGCCGTAACACAGGATCCGACCGGCGCGGAAATATGCGGAGTGCAAAGCACCCGCATGAAAGCGCTGACCTTTGCATTCGGCTCTGCGACGGTGGCTGTGGCTGCCGTGTTTTACGTCATATCATTTCCTGTTGATCCTTACATGGGATTCCACCTTACCGTAAAGGCATTCACGATAATCGTCGTTGGAGGCGTCGGTAACTTGCCGGGTGCGCTTGCCGCAGGCATTTTCCTAGGGGTGGCGGAGGGCCTAACTGGCTTGTATTGGAAGCCAGAATGGGCGCCAGCACTGAGCGTCGTTTTGATGTTGCTAATCCTGGTCGTTTGGCCTAAGCGTCTGGGAGGAAAAATATGATGTCATCATTAAAAAACTCCAGCACGGGATGGGTCGCCGCAGTGATTGTTGCGGCACTTGCTACGCTGCCTTTCGTGGGCAGTGCTTACATCACTTCCTTCGCCTTTACTGTGCTGATCGCTTATATCTTGGCGCAGAGCTGGGACTGGGTTGCCGGAGAAATGGGATACGTCAATCTTGGCCATTACTGTTTTTATGGTGTAGGCGCTTATGCCTTTTCGATCGCTTTGGTAGGTAACTGGCCATTTTTAGTTTCGCTCGGCGTGGCAGTTGCTATTACTGGCATGGCGGCGGCTTTGCTGGCGGTTCCGCTGTTCCGATTGCATGGTGACTATTTTGCGTTCGCGACGCTCGCATTGTTGCCGTTAGCCGAGATACTGGCTTATAACTTGACGGCTATCACTAATGGAGGGGACGGTATTGTCTTGCCGATTGCGCAGGTGCTGAAGGAGGCGTACCTGTTGGCGCTCGGCATTTGTGTTCTGGCTTTTTTTGTCACGCTTGCGATGAGTAAGGCACGGTTTGGATATGCGCTCAAAAGCATACGCAATGATGAACAGGCGGCAGAAACGGTCGGAGTGGAGATTGGTCCGGTCAAGCGTCGAGTGCTCGTGATGAGTG
Organism: Herminiimonas sp.; assembly: GCA_027310305.1. Classification (GTDB taxonomy): domain Bacteria; phylum Pseudomonadota; class Gammaproteobacteria; order Burkholderiales; family Burkholderiaceae_D; genus DAIDBD01. The sequence continues at coordinate 25,813 of DAIDBD010000096.1, read as the reverse complement.
CCTGCTTTGGCGCGATAGCCGGCGCTTTACAAGCTTGGCAGATGAGCTACATCGATCCAACCACCGTATTCGGCCTGAACGTTGCATTGGTCCCGATTGCGATGGTGCTGTTTGGCGGATCCGGTCTGCGCTGGGGGCCACTTGTGGGCGTGCTGGTGCTCTCCGCCATACAGCAATGGCTCCTTGTCAATGTGAAGGGTCTTCAAGTCGCTATTTACGGACTGACGATATTACTGATCGGCCGTTTTATGCCAGGTGGTTTTTTGCGGTCCCAATGGATTCGCCGCATTCCGATCCTTTCTGTGCTGGGTCGTGAACATCACGAATATGCCACTGAGAACCAGTTGCTCTCTCCGGCTGGAAGTGGCAAGGATGAAAAGGCGCTGCCGCTAACCAAATTGACAGCAGATCGTCATCGGCCCCTGATTAAACTTCACAAGGTCCGTATGCAGTTCGGCGGCAATATTGCTATAAAAGACATCAGCTTGGATATCATGGAAGGCGAGATTGTCGGGCTCATAGGGCCTAATGGGTCAGGCAAAACGACTCTTTTTAATTGCATTTCTGGCGTATACACCCCGACTGCCGGCGAGATTTTGTTTGCAGGTCAAGAGCTGAGCAAATTACGGCGGGACCAGATCACCCGATTAGGCGTTGGAAGGACTTACCAGATACCGCGGCCATTCGGGGATCTCACTGTGCTAGAAAACATTGCAATTCCTTTAATGTTTAATCAAAACCCTCTTTCTCCACGTGACGCAATGCAAGAAGCTCGCGCCTTCATCGAATATGCGGAGCTGTCACATCGCGTCGGGACTCGGGCCGACTCCCTATCCGTGCAAGAGAAGAAGGCGTTGGAATTTGCACGGGCGCTGGCGTGCAAGCCGCGACTACTGCTGGTAGACGAGGTTGCATCCGGGCTTACGCCCTCGGAAATCAGGCGGTTCGTCGAACACATGCGTCATGTCAGGGATCAGTACGGCATGACTGTGATCTGGGTGGAACATATCTTTTCTGCGTTGGAACAGGTTGTCGATCGCGTCATCGTATTGGAGCAAGGCACGGTCATTGCAGACGGCACGTTAGCGGCAGTGGTGCGCGACGAGAAGGTGCTGAGTACTTATCTTGGATCAACCGCTGGCACGTTGCGTCCAAGCTCGGTTATAGCCACGGGAGCGATTTAATGCTGACTGTCACTAATGCAAGTGTCGACCATGGCAAGTTGCGAGCAGTATGGGATGTGTCGTTACATATAGGCGCTGGTGAGCGGGTCGGATTGCTTGGTGCCAATGGGGCCGGTAAATCCACGCTGATGGGGGCAATTATCGGACTATATCAAACTACCGGCGGCACCATCGAGTATGCAGGCGAGCAACTCCAGCAAGCTACTACAGAACAGACGGTTTCGCGCGGCATTGCACTTGTCCCTGAAGGGCGCCGCCTGTTTGCCACGATGAGTGTCCAAGAGAACCTGATAATGGGCGCATACGCATCTCGGCACGACACCCTTGAGGAGCAGCTTGAAAAAGTGTTTTCGCTTTTTCCGATTCTTAAGGAAAAAGCCAGGCAAAACGCTGGCGAGCTCAGCGGTGGTCAGCAGCAGATGGTTGCGATCGGACGCGCCCTTATGTCAAAGCCGCGGCTGCTGCTGCTTGACGAGCCGTTCATTGGCGTGGCTCCAAAACTTGTCGACGAGATCATTGAAAGGCTGCGCGAAATCGGGCAAGACGGTGTCACCATGCTATTGGTAGAACAAAACACGCATCGTGCGCTTGACTTTGTAGAGCGTGCATACGTACTTGATAACGGGCGTACTGTACTCGACGGTGACAGGAGGACGCTGTTGGATGACCCGAATTTCAACAGAATATTTCTTGGACTTGAATAAACAAAATCGTTATGACTATAAAAGGAATTCATCATGAATCGTGAACAGGAAATCATAGCGCGATCTCATGCATTCAGAAAGGAGTACCGTGCTGAAACGCCAAGCTGGTATCGGGGCGAACTCCACCTTGCGTTCACGCTGATTTTTACTTTCTCTGTGATTTGGTATTGTGCTGCCCGGTTGACCGACATGTCATGGCAGGAATGGCTCTTTGTCGTTGTGCCGATGTTTTTATTCGGTAATTGGGCAGAATGGGCTGGGCATCGCTATCTCCTACATAACCCAAGAAGCTGGATCAAGCCCGCATACAAGCGTCATGTCGGAACCCATCATCAATTTTTTTCACATGGAACTCTTGATTACGACGGTCAGCAAGACTGGCGGGCGCTGCTGTTTCCGCCTTTTGCACCAATTCTGTTTGTATTGGCTGCGTTGCCGCCAGCCCTTGCAGTGGGTTATTTATGGTCTGCGAACGCGGGATATATTGCGATGCTGACGATGGCATCGTACTACTTGATGTATGAAGGACTGCATACGCTTTCGCATCTCAAGCATCCAATTCTCGATCGCCTGCCTTTGATCAACACAGTGCGACGCATGCATGTTCTTCATCACAATCCTGACTTTATGCATACTCGTAACTTCAACCTTACCTTTCCGATCTGTGACGCGCTCTTCGGTACCAGCGACCTCAACAAGGGGGTATTAGGGACATTGTTTAATGGTATGTCTAACGAAGCCCGCAGAAAAGAAGATCAGGCCAGACTGGATGCCCAACAAACCGCACGCGATGCCAGCATTCACACAGGGAGGAATAATTAATGACGCAGTTATCAAAGGAATATATAGGGCGTTTGAACGGGCGGGTTGCCATCGTCACGGGCGCGGCACAAGGCATCGGAGCGCGTTATGCGCAAGTCCTGGCAGCTGAGGGAGCGGCGATCGTATGCGCTGATGTAATTGACGCTACACCAATTGCGTCAGACATCGCTGCGACAGGTGGCAAGGCTATCGCGGTTCGAACTGACGTTACCTCGAGGGAATCGGTTCAGGCAATGGTAAATAAAGCGCTGGAGGCTTTCGGGAAAATTGACATCCTTGTAAACAACGCAGGCTTGTTTGCGAATCTTGCCTTAAAGCCATTCGACGAAATCAGCAGCGAAGAGTGGGATAAAGTCATGGCCGTAAACGTGCGCGGACCTTTTGAGTGTGCAAAAGCAGTGGTGCCCACAATGAGACGCCAACAGTATGGGAAGATCATCAACATCGCGTCCGGTACGGTGTTTAAAGGCGTGCCAATGTTACTGCATTACGTAAGTTCCAAGGGAGCGGTTGTTGCACTTACCCGTAGCTTGGCCCGCGAATTGGGTGATGCCGGTATTCGCGTCAATACGTTAGCCCCCGGCCTTACAGCAAGCGAAAACACGCTTGCAAATCCGGCGTGGCAAGGTGCAGTCAGCGCAAATAACATTGCGAGCCGGGCGATAAAACGCGAGTTACTACCGGAAGATCTCTGCGGAACTCTTGTCTATCTGGCAAGTGAAGAAAGTGATTTCGTCACTGGTCAAGTCATAGTTGTAGACGGGGGCTCGGTAATGCATTGAGAACGAAGTTTCCTGTTGTGATTGCAAGTGCAATCATGAAATCCAAACGCATCGTTTAATAATAAAAAAGCAAACACCCATCGGTACGTTTTTGGTTGAGGGCGCGACGATTATAGTCGTCATCCATGGCAGTTCACTCTGACTTGTGCGGGCATTACGATCACTGCAAGGGACGCTCGGCAAAGGGCATCGGTCTGCATAATGCGTTGTGCCATGGCGACGTGTGATCCCGATGGCATTTGAAGTGGTGAAGAAACCCCTCCAGTTTTTCGACGGGGCAACGCGGCAGGTCAAGCGTGCTAGTCACGGGACAAAGAACGAGCAGATGCGAGACGATGACGATCTGCGTTACGAACCAGTTAAAATTTCGCTATGTGCTGATGGCGAGCTGGTATGCGGCGCAGGACAACTTCAAGTTTATCGTCCAGAAAAGAAGCATTTCATTGCGGTCTTGAAAGACAACCGGCTGACGGCACTATCCGAAGCAGACAAGCAGAAAGGCCGTTTTGTGCGGATCGATTCTTTGCTATTACCGGTTTGCTAAATCTGGTGTGCAGCGATTTGACGCTTGATGGTGAACAAGCGACGCCGATCTATCAAAAATGGTGGAAAGCGGAAACGTTTTAAAAATCGCACAAGCCCAATGCGGCTCTGGCGAAATCTCCCACCCGGACCGTGACGACGTGACACAACGATGTGTTCATGTCTATTGACGCGGCGGTCAAGTTGCAGTGTTTAAAAATTCGGCACCACATGAATTATTTCGTGTTGCGTGCAAAACTCTTTATCACAGCAATCTAGCAAGCCGCTCGGCAACTCTAGGCGCTGCAGGCTGCGTAAGATTATTTATTCAACGAAAAAACAGACTGCAAGGTAAATCGACACACTCCAAGGTAATCGGTTTACAAGGCCTTCGCCGTAGACTATTTTGCAATTGAACCTTTGCGAAAAGTGCCTTCTTTGAACGATATGCCTCTCCACGCTGATAGAGCCACTGTTGACAGCCCCCATGTTGGTCGGCCAGAACTTCGGGTCGAGGATGCGGCACTTCTTTCGGGGCGCGGCAGTTATGCAGACGACATTGGCGTCAAGCCGGGCACCTTATATGCCGCCATCTTGCGCGCGCCACATGCGCATGCCGAGATCCTTTCCATCGACAGTGCAGTCGCGCTGGAAATGCCCGGTGTGCGCGCAGTGCTAACCGGTGCGGACGTGAAGAACTGGGCCACGCCTTTTGCGGTCGGCGTACGCCAGCCCATGGAGCACTGGTGCATGGCAATTGATCGCGTGCGTTATGTCGGCGAGCCGGTCGCGGTGGTAATGGCAGAAAACCGTTACCTTGCCGAAGATGCTATGGACACGATCAAGGTGGAATACCGCACGCTGCCCGCCGTGGTCGATCCGGAAACGGCGGCCGAGCCGTCGGCCCCGGTGCTGCATGAGGCAGTCGGCTCCAATGTTGTGAATGACCGCCATTTCCGCTATGGCGACCCGGAATCGGCCTTTGCTGCCGCAGCGCATACTGTCACACTAAAGGTGCATTACCCGCGCAATTCCTGTACGCCGATCGAATGTTTCGTGGTCGTGGCGGAACATTTGCCCGGCGATGAAGGCTACGACGTCTTTTCAAATTTCCAGGGGCCGTTTGCGTTGCATCCGGTGATGGCACGTGCGCTGAAAGTGTCCGGTGCGCGACTGCGGCTGCGCACTCCGCGCGACTCGGGCGGAAGTTTCGGCGTCAAGCAGGGCGTGTCGACCTATATCGTTCTGTTGTGCCTGGCATCGCGCAAGGCAGGGGCGCCGGTGAAGTGGGTGGAAGATCGTCTCGAGCATTTGCAAGCATCGGTTTCTTCAACCAACCGTGTCACTACCATTGAAGCCGCAGTTCAACCCGACGGCGAGATCTTGGCACTGCGTTATCAGCAGCTCGACGATTGCGGCGCCTACCTGCGCGCGCCGGAGCCCGCCACCTTTTATCGCATGCACGGCTCGCTTACCGGAGCCTATAAAGTGCGAAACCTCGCAGTGCATAACCGCGTGGTTCTAACCAACAAGACGCCCTCCGGACTGGTGCGCGGTTTTGGTGGTCCACAAATGTACTTCGCGTTGGAGCGTCTGATGCAGCACATCGCGGTTGAGCTCAAGCTCGACCCCTTGGCCGTAATCGAACGCAACCTGATTGAGGCTGATACTTTTCCCTATCGCGCTCCGGCTGGGGCCTTGCTCGATTCCGGCAACTACCAGCAAGCAATTGCCATGGCGCGCGAGCAAGGTGGCCTTGCCGAGCTGCTGGCGCGGCGCGATCAGGCGCGTGCCGAAGGACGCCTGTACGGCATTGGCTATGCTGCGATTGTCGAGCCCTCGGTTTCCAACATGGGTTACATCACCACTGCGTTGACTGCCGAGGAACGCGCCAAGGCCGGCCCGAAAAATGGCGCAAGCGCGAGCGCGACGGTCAGCGTCGACGCGCTCGGCAGCGTCTCGGTGGTGATCGACTCGGTCCCGCAAGGGCAGGGCCACCGGACCGTCACTGCCCAGGTAGTCGCCGACGCGCTTGGCCTCAATACCCCTGACATTGTCGTCAATGCCGAGCTCGACACGCAAAAGGACGCTTGGTCGATTGCCGCCGGAAATTACTCCAGCCGTTTCGCCGGTGCGGTAGCAGGTACCGTACATCTTGCCGCACTTAAAATACGCGCCAAGCTAGCGATCATCGCGGCCGATATCTTGCAATGCGAACCGGCGCAAATTGCGTTTGCCAAGGGCAAGATCTACTCGCTCGACCGTCCCGAAGAAAAACTTCCGTTCCACCGGGTTGCCGGCGCCACGCACTGGTCGCCGGGTACTTTGCCGCGCGGCGTGACCACCGGTTTGCGCGAGACGGTTTTCTGGTCACCGCCGCAGCTGGTCGCTCCCGACGAGAACGATGTCATCAACAGCTCAGGGGTGTATGGCTTCGTGTTTGATATCTGCGCGCTGGAAGTGGATCGTGCCACCGGCAAGGTGAGGGTTGACCGATACATCACAGCACATGACGCCGGTCGTATTCTAAATCCAGCATTGGCGGACGGTCAGATCCGCGGCGCATTTGCCCAAGGCATTGGTGCGGCCCTGATGGAAGAATTCGTATATGGCAGCGACGGCAGTTTCTTGTCCGGCACCTTTGCCGATTATCTAGTACCGACCACATGCGAAGTACCGGAACCATTCATCTTGCATATGGAAACGCCATCGCCTTTCACGCCTTTGGGCTCAAAAGGACTGGGGGAAGGTAACAACATGAGCACGCCGGTGTGCATTGGCAATGCGCTGGCTGATGCGCTGGGCAATCCGAATATCGCGCTGCCCATGACGCCTTCAAAAATTCATGCACTGCTGGATGCTGACGATCCACCGCCCAGCAAGCCGCGTGCGGTCGTGGCAGTACAAGCTCCGGCAGGAGGCCATGGTTTGAACATGGCCGGTTCGGTCGATCTGGCCGCCTCGCCGGAACAGGTGTTTGCGGTGCTGCTCGACCCGAATGCGTTGGCCAAGGTCATCCCCGGCTGCCATGCGCTGACCAAGACCAGCGAAAACCAGTACCGGGCCGATGTGACCATCGGCATCGGCCTGGTCAAGGCACGTTATGCCGCGGAAGTCAGTCTGTCCGACCTGGATCCGCCAAATAGCCTGTCCTTGGGCGGCAGTGGCATCAGCGCCTTCGGTTCAGCCAGCGGCGCAGGCAAGCTAAGACTTGAGCCTTTCGGTGGCGGCACCCGGTTGCATTACGACTATTCAGCGGCAGTCAGCGGCAAGGTTGCCGCCGTCGGTGGGCGGATGCTGGAAGGCGCAGCCAAAATTATTTTGCGCCAGTTGTTCGAACAACTCGGAAGACAGGCGTTAGGAGAAGATGGCACAGCCCGCGTGCGCATGCCTTGGTGGCGCAAGTTGTTCAACGCAATAAGAGGCGCGAAATGAAACCGGCAGCCTTTGATTACATTCGCGCCGACAGCGCCGAGGAAACTGTCGCGCTGCTTAAGCAATACGGTGAGGATGCCAAAATCCTGGCCGGCGGTCAGTCGCTGATGGCGATGCTCAATATCCGCCTGGCGCAGCCAAAAATATTGGTGGATATTTCGCGTTGCCAAAAACTGAATTACGCGCGCATTGAAAATGGAAATCTGGTCGTCGGCGCAGCTGCTACCCAAGCCAGTATCGAATGGCGTGTCAACCTCGCCCAGGAAGTGCCATTGCTCAAGCTGGCGATTCCGTGGATTTCACATTTTCAGGTACGCAACCACGGCACGGTATGCGGTTCGCTAGCCCATGCCGATCCGAGCGCCGAACTGCCGCTGTGCCTGACGGCACTGCAAGGCGAACTTGTGCTGCGTTCCCAGGTGGGTCGACGGGTAATAAAAGCCAATGATTTTTTTCAGGGCATGCTGACTACTGCCATTCGGCCGGGCGAGATCGTCGAAGAGGTGCGTTTTCCGCTGCAGGATAAGAATGCGCGTTACGCATTCGAGGAAGTGTCGATCCGGCATGGCGATTTCGCTCTGGTTGCCGCGGCTGCCGTGGTCACACCGTCGAACATTGCACTGACTATTGGCGGCGTTGCGGACCGGCCGCGCAGGCTCTCACTGCCACGGCTGGCAGGCGCTGACCTAGATGCAGCCATCAATGATTTCGCCTGGGAGCTCGATGCGCAGGGCGACACTCATGCGACCGCCAAGTTCCGTCGCCACCTGGTGCGAGAGCTCGGCCGGAAATTGATCAACAGACTGACTTCGGACCAAACCAATGAAGCGCTACGATAAATCCGCCCCAGCAGTCATCACGATCACCCTGAACGGCCGCGCACGCAATGCCAGCGTCGAGCCACGCATGCTGTTGTCGGATTGCCTGCGCCATGAATTGGGCGCCACCGGCACCCATGTCGGCTGCGAACATGGCGTGTGCGGCGCCTGCACCGTGATGGTGGAAGGCATCGCAGTACGCTCCTGCCTGCAACTGGCTGTTCAGGCCGACGGGCTCAAGGTTGATACCGTGGAAGGCTTAAACCGCGCGCATCCGGAAACCCTGAACGACTTGCAGCAGGCATTCAAGCGTAACCATGCCTTGCAATGCGGCTTTTGCACTGCCGGCATCCTGATGTCGTGCACCGATTTCTTGGCACGTGTACCTGTGCCGAACGAAGCCCAGGTGCGCGACATGCTGTCAGGCCATCTGTGCCGCTGCACCGGCTATACCAATATCGTCGTGGCAGTACTTGAAGTTGCAGCCGAGCGCCAGGCCAACATAGAAAAGGATGAACAACATGCTTGATCTGGGTCGCAGCTTTTTGGCTGCCGTAGAAAGAACGCCCGATGAAACCGCGCTGGTTGATGGCCAGCTGCGCCTGACCTATGCCGAATGGCTGGAGCGCGTGCGCGCAGTGGCGGGCGGTTTGCAGGCACAAGGCCTGTCACGAGGAGACCACATGGTCACGTTGCTGCAGAACCGTTGGGAGACGGCGACCTTGCACTGGGCGTGCCAGTTGCTGGGCGTGGTGATGACGCCGCTGAACTGGCGTGCCAAGCCCGACGAGATCGATTATTGCGCAGACGACTCCGGCGCGAAACTGCTGGTGTTCCAGGATGTATCGGCAGGCGCCGTGCGCGATTCCGTGGCGGCGCAAAAATTGAAACGCGTGGTGGTCGGTTCAGCCGTGGATGCTGCTGATGGAGCGCTTGATTTCGAAGAGCTACAAGCCAGCAAGCCCGCAGCAAAGTTGCTGCATGCCATTGCCGATGACTGGTCGCTCATGCTGTACACCTCCGGCACCACCGGCAAGCCCAAGGGTGTGCCGCGCCGCCATCGGCACGAGCGTTCTGCTGCCGTGGCGCATGTGGCGCAGAACCAATACCGTCGCGGCGAACGCACGCTGGGCGTCATGCCTCTGTACCACACCATGGGGGTGCGCTCGCTTCTGGCCACATCCCTGATCAGCGGACGCTTCGTGTGCATACCGAAGTTCGACCCCGCCGCGGTGCTGGTGGCGATCGAGGCCGAGCAGATCACCAACCTGTATCTGGTGCCGACCCTGTATCACGATGTGATTGCGCACCCTGACTGCGCCTCGACCGACCTGTCGACCGTGCGCAAGCTCGGGTTTGCCGGCGCATCGATGAATGAGGCTTTGCTAAAGAAGCTGGACGCAATTTTCAAGCCCGAACTGTTCGTTAATCACTACGGTTCGTCCGAGGTGTACACCGTCACGGTCGAACCGGACGCGTGCAAGAAACCGGGTAGTGCCGGCAAGGCAGGCATCAATCAGCGCGTGCGGGTCGTCAAGCTCAATGCAATTTCGCCCGATGAACCGGCGTTGCAGGGCGAGGAAGGGCAGATCATCGCCGACCTGAACGGCGACGAATCATTCGAAGGCTACTGGAACCGGCCGGAAGCGGATGCGAAATCTTTGCGTGACGGTTGGTACTTCACTGGAGACACCGGCTATTTCGACCAAGACGGCGACTTGTTCGTCTCGGGGCGGATCGACGACATGATCATCAGCGGCGGCGAAAACATATCACCCGTCGAAATCGAAAGTCTGCTGTCACTGCATCCATCAGTCGATGAAGTGGCCGTGGTCGGCTTGCCGGATGAGCGTTGGGGCCAGCGCGTGACCGCCTTTATTCGGCGCAAGGCTCCGGTTACCCCGGATGAGTTGGATGCACATTGCAGAAATTCCGGGCTGCTCAATTTCAAGCGGCCGCGCGAATACGTTTTTGTGGCCGAGGTGCCGCGCTCGCCAGTCGGAAAGCTGTTGCGGCGCAAGCTAGTGGCCAACGAGTATGAGCCGGAATGAAGTGAGAAAAAAGCAGTAAATTATCGCCGTCGTCGGGCCGACCGAAAGGTTTCGCAATCGAGTAGCAGTACATTGATCAGGCAGTACTTTAAAAAAATGGAGACCGTAATGAAATCGCAATTCAAACTCAGTGCAGTAACTTTTGCCATCCTCACGACCTTTTCCGGCCTGGCCGCAGCCCAAGGAGCCGCACCGATCAAGATCGGCATCGTCACCCCGCTGTCAGGCACCTACGCCAGCATCGGCCAGCAAGTGAAGTGGGGCGTCGAACTGGCCACCAAGGAGATCAACGATGCCGGCGGCGTCATGGGCCGCAAGATTGAATTGCTGTTCGAGGACGAGGAAGCCAACCCCGCTGTCGCGACACAGAAGGCAGAAAAACTGTTCCAGTCGTCCAAGGTCGATTTCCTCGCTGGCACTGTGAACTCTGGCTCAACCCTGGCGGTCGGCCAAGTCGCCGAGCGCAACAACCGCCTGATCGCGACGTCGGTCTCCTTCTCCGACGCCATCACCGGCGACAAGTGCTCGCCCAACGTGTTCCGTGTCAATGCCAAGGCCGGACAGCAATCTGCAGCGCTCGCCGAATGGTTGCCTACGGCAAAACCGAATGCCAAGGTTTTCTACCTTGGGCCGGATTATGAAATGGGACGCAGCACGGTCGCTGCCTTCAAGAACGCCGCCGAGAAAAAGGGCGCGAAAACGGCAGGAGAGGTGTTCCCGCCGCTGGATAACAAGGACTACTCTTCGTTCTTTGGGCAGATCAGGGCTGCTCGTCCGGACATTCTGTACACCTCGGTGGCCGGCAATGACACGGTTCGCCTATTCAGCCAGATGACTGAATACGGCATGATGAAGGGTCTGACGGTAGTCGGCGCTTCCGGCACCGTCACTTCACAAAACATGAGTGCCATTGCTCAGGCTGCCGAAGGTTTCCTGACCGGCGTCGGTTACTCGCTGGAAGCCGACAACCCGGAAAACAAGAAATTTATCGCCTCGTTCAACACGGCATACAAGTCTAACCCGGACCTGTACGGCGCGGATTCCTACGGCCTGATCTATTTCTACAAAGCCGCAGTGGAAAAAGCCAACAGCATCGAAACCGACAAGCTGCGTACGGCCATGCGCGGTCTTGAGTGGTCTACTCCGCAAGGCAAAAAAACTATGCGTGCCGGCGACCATCAGGCAATCCAGGACATGTTCGTTGTCAAGCTCACCGATGGCAAGTTCAAGATCGCCAACCGCATTTCGGGAGAGGCTGCCATCGGTCCGGACAACTGCGCAAAATTCTAATTTTTTTGATGCAGGCATTCAACAATCTGCAGGTCGGATAATCCGGCCTGCCTTTCTGCACGTGCAAGGATGGTTTCTATGAGTGAATTTCTGGATTCACTACAATTTGTTTTCGCGCCGCAGATGATCAACGGACTGTCGATCGGGGTCGCAGTGATCCTGATGGCGCTCGGGCTAACGATTATTTTCGGTCTGCTGGATGTCATCAACATGGCGCACGGTGAATATTATGCACTCGGTGCGTATGTGGCCTTGAGCCTGACCGCCATGGGCGCGTCGTTCTGGATGCAACTGCTGCTGGTGCCGCTGTTGCTCCTGCCAATTGGTTATGCAACCGAACGCTTGCTGATTAAGCGTGTGTTTCATCATAAGGATCGCCATATCCTGACATTGCTCCTGACGTTTGGCCTGGCCATTATTCTGGAGGACGTATACAAATTATTCTACGGCCCGCAAGCGATTCGCGCTGCGTCGCCGATTTCTGGTGCCACCGAAATCTTCGGCATGTTTCTTCCTAACTATCGCTTGTTCCTAATGGCAATCGGTACCGCAATTATCACTGCGGTATGGCTGGTGGTTTACCGCACCAGCCTTGGCGCGATGGTCCGTGCAGCAGCTTTTGACAAAAACATGGCTGGGTCACTGGGTGTACCCGTCATTCACATATATGCCGGCACCTTCGCCTTTGGCGTAGCACTGGCCGGACTGTCCGGCGTGCTGCTCGCGCCGATCTACTCGGTGTTTCCGACCATGGGCAAGGATTTCATACTTCTGGCGTTTTCGGTCGTGATCGTAGGCGGCTTGGGCAGCATCAAGGGCGCTGTGGTGGCGGGTCTGGTACTGACCCAGATACAGGCAATCGCCAGCCTGTACATATCACCTTCATGGACCGACCCGCTGATATTCGCCATCATGGTGGCAGTGTTGATGGTGCGCCCTCAAGGCTTGTTCGGGAGAATCGGTCATGGCTAATTCCATCCTTGCCGCAGTACGCGGCGTATCGACAATGCCGGTGCGCGCCGCTAACAATCGCCGTGAAAACGCCGCGCGCAATGCGCTGCGTTATTTCGCCTACCTGTTCATCGCGCTGGCGCTGGTATTTGCGGTCATTGCATGGGTAAACGAGGATGTTTTCTACTATCGCCTTGCCACTGAAGCGCTGATCTTCGGCGGCTTTGCGATGGGTGTAGATCTGCTGCTCGGCTTCACCGGCTTGCTCTCGCTCGGCCATGCACTGTTCTTCGGGCTAGGCGCTTACGTGTCTGGCCTGGTGCTGAAGGAAGTCTCCACGTCATTCTGGGTGACGATGCTCATCACCCTTGCTGCATCCACTGTGGCCGGCACGCTAGCCGGCATCATCGCGATCCGTGCCCGCGGCGTGTACTTCGCATTGATCACATTCGGCATGGCTGAGGTCGTGTCAAAGATCGTGTTCAATACGCGCGAGATAGGCGGATCCGACGGCATCATCGGCATCCCGGTGGTGGACGTGAATTTTCTCCTGTTCTCGGTCAACAGTGCCAATGCTTCGGCCTTTTTCCTGCTTGTACTGGTGCTGATCATGGGCTTGTACTTTCTGCTCGAAGGTTTGCTGCAGACACCGCTCGGACGCCTGATGGTCGCCATCCGAGCCAATGAAAACCGGGTGCCGTTTCTAGGCTTCAATGCGCAGCGCTGCAAGTTGATCGCATTCGTCCTGGCATCCAACGCGTGCGCCTTCTCGGGCGCGCTGTACCCGATGCTGCGTGGCTTCGTGTCGCCCGAGCTAATGTTTTTTCATGCTTCAGGCAACGCGGTGATCACGGTCATCCTGGGAGGTGTCGGTACGCTGGTCGGACCGCTGTACGGCAGCGTGATCCTGACTGCTCTTAAATCGATCATCGGAACCTATACCGAACATCACCTGATCGTGATCGGCGCGCTGTTCATGCTATCGGTGATTTTCTTTCCCAAGGGCTTGATCGGTTATCTGCGCCCGCGGCTGGAAGCATGGCTGCTAAAAAAGGGAGCAAATTAATCATGCTGGAAAGACAAAAAACTCTGCTTCCTCAATCGGCGTCGGCAGTTCTCGAAGTTAACGGCCTGACGGTGCGTTTCGGCGCACTAGTGGCGGTCAACGACGTCAGCTTCGTTGCGCAGCGTGGGCATATCACGTCGGTAATTGGCCCCAACGGCGCAGGTAAAAGCACTTTGTTCAACTTGATCAGCGGTGCAATCAGACCCTCCGCCGGCAGTGTCGTCTTCAACGGCGTCGATATTACTGGCAAGTCACCAACTGCATTGATGCATGCCGGCCTGTCGCGTTCGTTCCAGATTACCAACCTATTCTTCGAGCTTTCCGTGTACGAGAACTTGCGACTCGCGTCCCAGGTACTGGAGCCAGCCGGAAGAGCAATCCTGTCGATTGGCCGCAGCACGTTGGCATTAGAACGTGTCGATGAACTGATTGCGCAGTTTCGACTGGCTGACAAGGCGCACGAGCTTGCAGGCTATCTGTCCCACGGCGAACAGCGCAGGCTTGAAATCGCGGTCTGCCTGTCTTCACGTCCGAAGCTGCTATTGCTTGACGAACCAACTCAAGGGATGTCGCATGCCGACACGGAGGAAACCGGTGACATGATCAAGTCACTGGCGGGCGACGTATCGATTCTACTTGTCGAACATGACGTCGGGCTGGTCATGAAGCTGTCCGATCACGTGATCGTGATGAACCAGGGCGCCAAGCTGGCTGAGGGCTTGCCGGCCGAGGTGCGCGCCAATCCAGCGGTGCAAGCTGCGTATTTCGGTCAGGGGAAACACCATGCTTGAACTCGACAACGTGCATACCCACTACGGCTTATCGCACGTGCTGCAGGGTGTGAACATAAAGATCAATGCCGGCGAGGTAGTGACACTGGTCGGCCGCAACGGCGTCGGCAAGACCACCACGATCAAGACCATTGCAGGATGGGTTGCGCCGACGTCTGGCTCGATCCGCTTCAACGGTACCGAGCTGGGCGGCATGAATTCGGACCGTATCTGTCGCATGGGCATCGGACTCGTGCCGGAAGACCGGCGCATCTTTCCCGGCTTGTCCGTGGAAGAAAACCTGAAGCTGGGCTTTCTGCAATGTCCTGGACGACCGGCTGCGGAATCGAATCGTATTCTGGAGAAAACGTACGAACGCTTCCCGCGTCTGAAAGAGCGCCGGCCGCAGATGGGTACCACTCTGTCCGGTGGAGAGCAGCAGATGCTTGCGATTGCGCGTGTACTGATCGGCGCGCCAAAATTGCTGCTGATCGATGAACCCACCGAAGGGCTGGCGCCGATCATCGTTGATGAAATTTTCGACATCCTGGATGGCTTGCGCAAGGATGGTATTCCGATTCTGCTGGTCGAACAGAATGTGCATCGTGCGCTCGACATTTCCACACGTTTTTACGCACTCGAGCGCGGGGCAGTGATCATGCAAGGCGCCGCCGCGTCTGCTGCAGACCGGACGGCATTGATGGATGCAATCGCTGTGTAGCCCGCATATCCAAACCGAAAAAATTACGATTAACCAAGGAGCTGTCATGTACCAAATTCAACATCCCGCCCATACTTTGCTGGAAGAATTCGATGGGTTTTCCGTTGAGATTAACGAAGCGAAACAACGTGCCGACATCATCCTGCACCGACCGCCATTCAATATTATTTCAATGCCGGAGCGCGACCAGTTGCGCCTGGTATTCGAGGCACTGGATGCCAACCCGGCCGTGCGCGTGATCGTACTGCGCGCCATCGGTGAGCATTTTTCCAGCGGTGGCGATATCCGGGGCTTCCTCGAAGCATCACCGGAACATGTGTCCAAGCTGGCATGGAATATCGCAGCGCCGGCACGCTGCAGCAAGCCGGTCATCGTTGCCAACCGAGGTTATGCTTTCGGCGTGGGTTTTGAAATTTCGCTGGCCTGCGATTTCCGTATCGTTTCAGAGACATGCCAGTATGCGTTGCCGGAACAAAAGCTTGGTCAGATTCCCGGTTCGGGCGGGTCGGCCCGTTTGCAAAAGATGGTCGGCATCACCCGCACCAAAGATGTAGTGATGCGTTCACGCCGTGTGGCGGGCAAGCAAGCTTACGAATGGGGCATCGCGACTGAATGCGTGCCGGATGCAGATTTGGAAAAAGCAACAGATACGCTGGTGGATGAATTGCTCGGCTTCTCACCGATTGCACAGCGCACCGCCAAAAAACTGCTGAACGACACTGAGGATTCGACTCTGTCGATTGCAATCGAGCTGGAAGGGCATTGCTATAGCCGCCTGCGCAGCTCGAATGACTTCAAAGAAGGTGTGGAAGCATTCCACGGCAAGCGCAAGGCTGACTTCAAGGGCGATTGATCGCCGGTCTAGATATCAGAGATTAAGCGTGTCGATGATGGCGTCGGTCCGGTGCACATCCACTACCTTACGGTATTGGCTCGGATTGACGCCGGCATGCTGTTGAAAAAAACGGGTGAAATGGCTTTGTGCAGAAAATCCCAGGTCTTCCGACAGCTTCGCCATCGGCACTGTGGTCTGGGTCAGTCCGGTAAAAGCTGCATTCATGCGCAGTACATTTAGATACAAATTGGGGGTCAGGCTAGTGCATTGCTGGAACAGCTTGAAGAAGTGCGCACGCGACAGGCAAGCTTCGACCGCCAGCTTGTCAACGTCGAGTTCCGTGCCTATATTGTTGCGCAAATAGGAAATCGCACGGTGAATCCTGTGGTCTCGCGTTACGCCGGAAATGCCCGTCTGCAGTGCGTTGATAGTGCGCCATGTTGAAAAGGTATCGATTACCGCAATCATCAGTTTTGACAACTGATCCTGCAGATATGCGTCGCTCAGGTGTTCGCCGTACAGCATTTCCATTGCCAGCCGGTTCGCCAGGTTGCGTATATGTTTTGGAAGTTCAACGCACGTCTTGGGAAAGAAACCGGGGTGGATGCTGGAAATAAGGCCATTTTCAATTTCGCCCAGCCAGACTGGTTCGATGTAAAGCGCTAGGATGGTGATGCGCGGCCCGTCTGGATTGCGGTGCGCATAACAGTGCGGTTCCCACGCATTGACGAGCACCGCGGTTTCATCGGTCAACGGATAGAGCTGATCGCGCACCTGAAAAAAATTGTCGGCGCCGCTTGCCTTGAGCAGCACATGGCATTGCGAATGGGCGTGCGTCACAAGCGGGCGGTCCATGTCCAGCAGAGCCACTCGCCCGAACTTGCCTTGAATGATGCGTATCGCTGTTGACATAGGATTGCCGTCTTAACCGAGGGCCTGGGGGCTTTGCCTTATTACCTTGAACGACGAGGAAAATGTGCGAATAGACATAATAGCAGGGTTAGCGCTGACCCGAATTGGTACGACGCGTATGCTTTTTCATCGGTATCTATGAATGTGGCTAAGCGAGTCATATCGAAACAATGACTGCGTTTTGCAGCCGATCAGATAAAGAATCGTGGAAGCTTGGTGCCGAAATACAATGACAATCAGCAGCATGTTTGGCCTGCAACCTAAAGCCAAAGAACAACTCACGGCATTTTGATGGCAGCCTTAAAGTGGGTCATGCTAAATTGAGAAAACAAGCTGCCGGATGTTAAGGGAATTACCGACATGGATTCGATTGATCTTGAAGTGCTGCAGGGCGCAATTCGATGGCATCGCCAGGGGCAGCTGGTATGGCTGGTTACGGTTGTGGCAACCTGGGGTTCAGGGCCGCGTCAGCCTGGCGCAATGATGGCGATAAATAACGACGGCAGGGTTCTCGGATCGGTATCGGGCGGCTGCCTCGAAGATGATCTGATCGAACGTATGCGCAATGAGCGGGCATCGGAAAAGCCGGAACTTCTCACGTATGGCGTCACCAGTGAAGAAACTGCCCGCTTCGGCATTCCTTGTGGCGGTCAGATTCGCATTCTGGTCGAGCCGGTGACGAGGATTGACTGGATAGAAGAGATTTTGCTGCGTATTGGACGTCACGAATTGGTGGCACGTACATTCGATATCGAAACCAGGCAAGTTGCATTACATCCTTCAGTGCGCGGTGAGCGTGTGAACTTCGACGGTTCGGTGTTGAAAACCGTGTATGGGCCGCGCTGGCGCCTGCTCATCATCGGCGCAGGACAGACATCTCGCATGCTTGCGGAATTTGCAAAAGCGCTGGATTTCGAAGTGCTGATCTGCGACCCGCGTCAAGAGTACGCAATGGAGTGGCAGGTCCCTGCCGCACGTATCATCCCCGGCATGCCTGACGATGTCGTTCTGGAAATCGAACCAGACCCGCATACCGCAATTGTCGCGTTGACGCATGATCCAAAACTTGACGACATGGCGCTGCTCGAAGCCTTGCGGTCCAATGCGTTTTATGTCGGTGCACTGGGGTCTAAAAAAAACCAGCATAAGCGGCGTGAGAGGCTGAAGCATTTCGACTTGTCCGACGCTGATATCGTCCGCCTGCACGGTCCTGTTGGTTTGCCTATCGGCAGCCGTACACCAGGAGAAATCGCACTTTCCGTCATGGCCGAAATAGTCGCCGTAAAAAATGGGGCGCACATCAGGTCCGTCGTGCAATCGAAAGGTCAATCTGAATCGCACTACACATGCGCGGCATGAATGGATATGCCGGGATTCTGCTTGCTGCCGGACGAGGCAGGCGCTTTGATTCGACAGGCGCACACGACAAACTCTTGCAGCGACTTGCGTCGGGTGAGATCGTTGTTGGGCAGGCGGCAATTGCGATACGCGCGGTGCTACCCGTCGTCATTGCTGTTGTAAATAAGGATGCCGCGGAGGTTCGTACCCGGCTTGCAAATCTGGATTGTGAAGCAATAGTCTGTCTTGAAGCTGACCAAGGAATGGGTACTTCACTTGCTTTTGCCCTATCTCATGTGCAGGACGCGGCGGGGTGGGTAATCGGTTTGGCAGATATGCCGTATGTTAAACCGGAAACGTTTCATGCAGTGCTCGAAGCGCTCAGAACCGGTGCAGACATCGCAGTTCCGGTGTATGGAGGACGGCGTGGCAATCCGGTAGGATTCAGCCGCAAACATTTAGCTGATCTGCAGTCGATGGGCGGTGATCAGGGCGCCAGGCGATTATTGCAATCTTTTCCTGTAATCGAGGTGGCTGTTGAAGACCCTGGCATTCATAGGGATATCGACACTATTGACGACTTGACGAATAAACCGACTTAATTGTTGGCTGAAATTATGCTCGGGATTTCAGTTGCGGGCAGTGTGTTGCGACAGCGGCCGCATCGGACAATGCCGCTGAAGTCTTTTATAATCGAACCCCCTAGCATTCGACACCCGGCTATCAGTCGCCACTGCAGTATCTCTATCGCTGGAGGCGTGAGCAGAATCAGGAAAAGCTGGCAGCATAAAGTTCACCTGATGGCAGACGAAATATCGAGCGAAGCTTAATTTGACGCCGGCACCAACACGCGTTTGCCGTACCGGAAATGCGGATTGTCCAACGGCATGATCTTGCGGTCCCACTTGCACAGCGTCTGCTGACCACGTTGCGGGATTAATAGTGCCGGTTCCAATTGCGGTACACAAGCGGTACACTCGTAACGATTTGTTGATTTTCGTAAATTGTACTAACTCGTTGATTCGTAATACACTCTTACCCTCACCCCCTATGCTTACATGCGGTAGATTTCCCTAGCTACACGGTCTTGCTGGCAAACTCATAATCCGTTGGTGCCGTGTTCGACTCACGGGAGGCCCACCAGTTTCTGCTTTGATTTACCTGAATCTCAGCCATGAAAAATTGCAATAGTGTTTTAATCAAAATAGCTCCTCTTGCAGGAGCTATTTTTTTATCGCCTAATGATGGCGCCCAAGAACGTAACAGTAAATTTTTGACAGGAAATAAAAAGAGCAATGAGTATGGCAAGGCTTTGATAAGCGGCGATATTTGCAGTGCAGGCGTATAATCAAAAGCTGTTTTTTGCTTAAGGCAGCAATTTCCCGATTCATCGCTTCGTCGCAGCACCGAATGATTCGGGATTCAATTTTCAGCAAGCAAAGCGTTAATTCACTTATAACCGATTGAAAGAGTCAAGCCTTTGACGGATACCTTGTCCGTCAGCGTTGCGTGATGCACGGCAGGCTTGCCACATACCATGTCTGACATCCACTCCGTTTCCATACAGAATATCGCGCCTGCAATCCGCTTCGAAGATTTCGGGTTATCCGCCGAAATATTGCGTGCACTTGCCGATCAAGGATATGTCCATCCGACGCCGATTCAGGCGGAGGCGATTCCGATCGTGCTGCAAGGCCGCGATGTGATGGGTGCGGCGCAAACCGGCACCGGTAAAACGGCGGGATTTTCGCTGCCGATCATTCAACTTTTATTGGCGCATGCAAGCGCCAGCGCGTCGCCCGCGCGCCATCCGGTGCGGGCGCTGATTTTGACGCCGACGCGCGAGCTGGCGGATCAGGTGGCCGACAATGTAAAAGCCTATTCGCGCCACACGCCGTTGCGTTCCACCGTCGTATTCGGCGGCATGGATATGGCGCCGCAGACTGCCGCGCTACGGGCCGGCGTTGAAATCCTGATTGCGACGCCGGGACGTCTGCTCGATCATGTGCAGCAAAAAACACTGAACCTGTCGCAGACCCAGATTCTGGTGATGGATGAAGCCGATCGCATGCTGGACATGGGTTTCCTGCCCGACTTGCAGCGCATTATCAATCTGTTGCCGAAGCAGCGGCAGAACCTGATGTTTTCTGCGACGTTCTCGACTGAAATCAAAAAACTGGCAGCCAGCTTCTTGAATGATCCGATCACGATTGAGGTCGCGCGCAGCAATGCAACGGCGGACAACGTAACGCAAGTTGTCTACAAGGTCGATGAAGATGCGAAACGCGATGTCGTGTCGCACCTGATCCGCGGACGCGATCTGAAACAGGTATTGGTGTTTTCCAACACCAAGATCGGTGCGTCGCGGCTGGCGCGTCAGCTCGAACAGGAAGGCGTCAAGGCATCCGCGATTCACGGCGACAAATCGCAAGCCGAACGCATGGCTGCGCTGGAGGCTTTCAAAAGCGGTGTGATCGATGTGCTGGTCGCAACCGATGTGGCTGCGCGCGGTCTCGATATCGCCGAGCTGCCATGCGTGATCAATTACGATTTGCCGTACAACGCCGAGGATTATGTGCACCGGATCGGCCGCACCGGTCGTGCCGGCGCATCGGGCGATGCGATCTCGCTGTATTCCGACAAGGATGCGCGCCTGCTGGCCGACATTGAAAAAATGATCAAGCATAAGTTCGTGCCGGCGCAGCTCACTGGGTTCATGGCGCAGGCGTCGCGTGCGAGCGAGCGTTCTGCCGAACGTCGTCCGCGGCGCGAAGAAGGTGAGCAGCGCCCCGGTCGCAGTGCGCCGCAGCCGGGACGCAGCGCATATGCTCCGGTGTCCCGCAAGGAAAAAGTCGATCCGTGGTTTTTAAAGCCGTATGAGCCGGCCGGGTCGGTGGCAACGACGGAACCTGCCGCCAAAACGTCATCGGCAAAGCCGCAAAAAAAAGCTGCTTTGCTGGGCGGCACGACCAAGCGTTGATTTCTGCGCCAGTTTGGCGCGCTGCCTTCTCCCCCCTTATATCCACGCTGAACAGGCGTTCGGCAAAGTCTCAAAACCGGCTGGCCCACGCAGCCGTCGCCTGCTGCCAGAAATCATCCAGCGATTGTGTCCGATAAATCGGCAATCCCAAAAATTGCGCAGCCGCAATCAAGGCTTTTTGCGGCTGCGCCAAATCCAGCGCCTCGGCACCGGTCTGCTTCGATAATTTTTCTCCGTTCGCATTGACCACGACCGGCACATGCAAATAAAGCGGCGTCTGCAATTTGAGCAAACGCTGCAGATAAATCTGGCGCGCTGTCGAATCGAGCAAATCCGCGCCGCGCACCACATGCGTGATGTCTTGCTCGGCATCATCGACGACCACCGCGAGTTGGTATGCCCAGAACCCGTCGGCGCGCTTCAATACAAAATCGCCGACTTCAGCAGCGAGGTGCTGCACCACCGGGCCGACCCATCGATCTTCAAATCGAATGCATTCGTCCGGCTCCGGCATAACGGGCACGCGCAGCCGGAACGCGCGCGCCGCTTTGCCGGCAGGCAATCCATTGCGGCACGTACCCGGATAAACGGCTGCTCCGTCGGAGGCAATGCCGGCGACGCGTGAATCGGCGATTTCGCGGCGGCTGCAGCCGCAGGGATAAACGTTTGCGCTCAAGCGTTCGAACGCGGCCTGGTACAACGCTTTGCGGCGGCTTTGAAACACCACTTCGCCATCCCATTGCATGCCGAGCGCCGCAAGACATTGCAGGATTGAGCCGGTCGCGTCCGGTACGGTACGGGCTTCATCGAGATCCTCGATGCGCAGCAGCCACTGTCCGTAATGCGCTTTCGCATCCAGATAACTGGCCATTGCGGCGACCAGCGAGCCCGCATGCAGCGGGCCGGTCGGGGACGGTGCAAAGCGGCCGATATAGGGAATGTCGGTCATGGCTCAGCTTTCCAGCAGCATTCGCTGCGTGGCAGGCTCGGTCAGTCGGCTTACAAACCACTTCAGGGATTTGCCGCGCGAAGCGGTGCGCCAGGCGATCTGGTTTCTTCCGCTTGGTTTGGCTTCCAGCGTCTGTTTCTCGATCAGCGCGCCCGATGCAAAATGCGGTGCCGCCATCGCGCGCGGTAAATGACCGCAACCGAGGCCGGCGAGTTGCGCCATCAGCTTGGCGCCGAGCGACGGAACCGTCAGCGTTTGCTGGCCGGTCAACAGGCCGGAAGTGATGCTCGGCAACGCACGGCCGGTATCGCCGACCGCGACCGCGCGATACTGCTGAATCACGCTTGCCGTCAGCGGCTCGGGCAGTGCTGCCAGCGGATGCGTCGGAGCGACGGCAAATGCCCATTCGATCGCACCCAGCGGCCGGGTCTGGAATCCGCCGCTCATATGGATCATGTCCGGTCCGTCATAAGCGGCGCCGATGGCAAGGTCGGCGCCGCCGGTCAGCAGGGATTCCCATACGCCGGACAGCACTTCGAACGAAAACCGCAGACGTGTGCCGGAGCCTTCCCGGTCGAACGCGTCGATCAGCGGCAGCATTTTTTCAAACGGGATGATGCTGTCCATGACAATGCGCAATTCCACTTCCCATCCGGTTGCGATCCGTTTGACGCGTTGCTCCAGTTCGTCGGCGGCGCGCAGCAAATGGCGGCCTTCGGTCAGCAATTCCAAGCCTGCCGACGTCAATTTTGCGCGGTGGCCGCGGCGGTCGAACAGTAGCACATCCAGATCCTCTTCCAGTTTGCGCACGCTGTAGGTCAACGCCGACGGCACGCGGTCAAGCTCCATGGCGGCAGCGGCAAAGCTGCCCTTGCGATTGATTGCATCGAGAATGCGCAATGCCTCCAGAGTCAGATTCATGGCTGAAGTATATTCAAAATAGTTGAATGACTAGTCTGAAATTATCATCTGTTTTAAATAATTGCGAGCGTCTATAGTGTAATAAATCAGCAATATATTTGTATGTCTGGAGAGAAAAATGATCGAACTGCGCAAAAGCGAAGACCGCGGCCATGCCAATCACGGCTGGCTGGATTCGTACCATACCTTTTCTTTCGCCGACTATTACGACCCGAAGGAAATGGGATTCGGCCCGTTGCGTGTCATTAATGAAGACTGGATCGATGCCGGCACCGGTTTCGGCACGCACGGCCACAAGGATATGGAAATCATCACGTATGTGCTCGAAGGCGAACTCGGGCACAAGGACAGCATCGGCAACGGCAGCGTGATACGGCCCGGCGATGTACAGCGCATGAGCGCCGGGAAAGGCATCCGGCATTCCGAGTTCAATCATGCGGAAGGCAGGCAGACCCATCTGCTGCAAATCTGGATCGAGCCGAATGTGTACGGCATTGAACCGGGCTATGAAGAAAAGCGTTTCGACGCCAAGCAAAAGCGCGGGCAGTTGCGTTTGATTGCTAGCCCTGACGGGCATGATGATTCGGTCATGATCCATCAGGATGCCAGGCTGTATGCGGGCTTGTTCGACGGCGCGGAGCGTGCCGGCATCGCCGTCGGCGCCGGGCGTCGTGCCTATCTGCATGTCGCGCGCGGTGAAATCCAGGCCAATGGTATTGCATTGAAAGCCGGCGACGCGCTGAAAATAGCCGACGAACCGCTCATCGAATTGACACAAGGCCGGCAGGCGGAAGTGTTGCTGTTCGACCTGGCCTGATTTCACCGGTAATTTTCTCATCAACCATGCCGTGCGCGAGCCGGCTCCCTTCGTCACGTCTGAAAAAAAGGAAAAAGCATGACCAACGTTGCCATCATTTATCACTCCGGCTACGGCCATACCGGAAAACAGGCGGAAGCCGTCCATGCCGGCGCTACTGCGGCAGACGCGTTCGCCGAATTGATTGCCATCGATGCGGAAGGCAATATCAGCGACGCGGCATGGCCATCGCTGCATGCCGCCGATGCGATCGTGTTCGGTTCGCCGACCTACATGGGCACGGTGTCGTGGCAGTTCAAGAAATTTGCCGATGCATCATCCAAGCCCTGGTTTTCCCAGACATGGAAAGACAAGATCGCTGCGGGGTTCACGAATTCGGCATCGATGAACGGCGACAAATTGTCGACCTTGCACTACATGTTTACGCTGGCAATGCAGCACGGGATGATCTGGGTC
Organism: Herminiimonas sp.; assembly: GCA_027310305.1. GTDB lineage: Bacteria > Pseudomonadota > Gammaproteobacteria > Burkholderiales > Burkholderiaceae_D > DAIDBD01. Next base: position 1,489 of record DAIDBD010000096.1, on the reverse strand, counting down.
GGGACCGGGCTGATGCCGGCGAACAGCAAAGCCGCTCAACGGAACGACATCAACCAGCTCGGTTCGTATGCCGGCGCAATGGCGCAAAGCCCGTCCGACTCATCTCCGGAAGAGGGGCCGTTGCCGGGCGATCTGGAAACGGCGAAGCTGTTCGGCAAGCGCATCGTGGAAACGGCGCGGCAATTCAAAAGATAACGAGCGGAGTGCAGTTGCGTCGAACAAGTAAAACCCCCGTTGGCAAGGCCGGCGGGGGTTTTATTTCGTGCGCAGGCGTTTCTGAAAATATTCAGATCGCAGCAATCGTTTCCCTGATTGCGTCAGCCGTTGAAGGCGCGCAGTGCGGACAGGACACGCCATACGCATACAGCGGTGAAATCTGTTCGCGCGGCGTGACCACCGCGCGGCATGCATAGCATTGCACGGTCGGCGTCGGTTCCAGTTTCGGGTTCAATGCAGTGCGGCGGTCGAAAACGAAACAGTCGCCGCTGTAATGATCGCCGCCGACATCCTCGAAATATTTCAGGATCCCGCCATCGAGTTGATAGACGCTGTCGAAGCCGACGTTTTGCATGTGGATCGCCGCTTTTTCGCAGCGGATGCCGCCGGTGCAAAAGGTCACGATCGTTTTGCCGGCAAGCTCGTCCTTGTGCTGCGCAATCACTGCCGGGAATTCGCTGAACTTGTCGATACGGTAATCGATCGTGTGGTCGAAGGTGCCGACATCGACTTCAAATGCATTGCGGGTGTCGACCATCACGACCGGCCGGCCGGCGTCGTCATGGCCCTGGTCGAGCCAGCGCTTCAGCGTAGCCGGTTCCACCGCAGGCGCACGGCCTTTTTCCGGTTGTATCAGCGGCAGGTTCATCGTGATGATTTCGCGCTTGGGCTTGACCAGCATGCGGTTGAACGGCTGTTCTTCCGAATAGCTTTCCTTGACCGGCAGATCCGCAAAGCGCGGATCGGCGCGCAACCAGGCAAGAAACTGGTCGATCGGATCGCGCAAGCCGGCCAAAAACAGGTTGATGCCTTCCGGGCTCAGCAAGATCGTGCCTTTTAGGCTCAATTGCTTGCATATTGACTGAAATTGCGGTCGCTTGTCAGATGTATCATCAAAAGTGACGAATTTATAAGCTGCTATGTTGACGTACGGTTTCGTAGGCTGCATGGTTGAAATTCAAGGTAAGTCTTTGATTTGACAGTATTATAAACTTGGACTGTCCGATCCCCAAATTGGCGTCGTCCAGCATGATTCTAGCGGGTAAAATATGGGCATGACTTCACCGCAATTCATTCATCTGCGCCTGCATTCCGAGTATTCGATTGTCGATGGCCTGGTCCGTATCGACGATGTGGTCAAGGCCGCTGCAAAAGACGCGCAACCGGCGCTTGCCCTCACCGATTTGTCGAACCTGTTCGGCATGGTCAAATTTTACAAGGCGGCGCGCGGCAAAGGCGTCAAGCCGATCGTCGGGTGCGATGTCTGGATCAC
>DAIDBD010000077.1 GCA_027310305.1 Herminiimonas sp. | reverse complement strand
TAAAAAACCAAGCAGTGCGTTCATGGTCGTGAAGTTGGCCGAGTAAATCAGCGATCTGCCTTCCTTTTTCTGGGTCACCATCGCCGCATGCATCAGCTCTTTCAGATGAAACGAGAGCGAAGATGGCGGGATGTCCAGTTGCTCGGCAATTTTGGAGGCTGCGAGTCCTTCCGGACCTGTCTGGACGAGGAGTCGGAACACAGCAAGGCGCGATTCCTGGGCAAGTGCCGACAGTGAGGCGATGATGTCTTTGGTTTTCATTATTCCATTATAATGGAATAATTGAACACGTCAAGTGGCCCGGGCGAACGCCGATTTAGTGGTGTAGGTGGCAGTCTTTGTATGAACAAAAGCATGCGGCGGAGGACGAAGAGGCGATTGCGGCGATACGCGGTGTGTCGCCGGTGGCATGGCGCCATGTGAACCTGATCGGCGGGTTCGGATTCGCGGCTGAGGCGCCGCAGGTCGGCATCAATGCGCTGGTGGCGCGCTATGCCGAGCCGGGATTCGAGGGGGCGGGTAGAAATAGCCACTGTGGAAATACCACGCGATAGGCCTCGCGATTCGTGCCAGTGACGAAAATAATTATCGTTGTACTTCCCTCTTAGCCGACCTTCGCCGGAGCGGGTTTTCTCATGCGCGCGGCGCCCCCAAACTTGTGATGTTTAAAACGGTGCCGGATCGGCGCCGCTTCGAACCGTAACGATAGGCCGATCCGGATTCGCGGGCATCGCACCGACGGCAGATCGGAATCGACGGAACCGAGCAATCCATATTGGGGGAATGCGGCATGGTGCCGACCGGCGTACTGACTGGCCAGATCATGATGGTCTTCGCCACCGTGTTACTGGGGCTGTGGTGCGCCACACAGTGGACGGCGGCTGCATTGGGCTTTCAGATGCGCCTCGGTGCGCAGTGGTTCGACCTGTTCGGCACACCCATCTATCACCCGTGGCGGCTGTTCGAGTGGTGGTACTTCTTCGATGCCTATGCGCCCGACATCTTCCTGCGGGGAGGCGCCATCGCAGCGTGCAGCGGCTTCGCCGGTGCAATGGTGGCCATCGCTATGTCGGTGTGGCGCGCACGGCAGTCCAAGCTAGTCACGACCTACGGTTCGGCGCGCTGGGCGCTGCCAGCTGAAATTCGTCGCTCCGGGCTGACCGGCCCTGCCGGCGTCTTCCTGGGCCGCAAAGACCGTGACTACCTGCGCCACGAAGGTCCCGAGCATGTCATGGCGTTCGCACCCACGCGATCCGGCAAGGGCGTCGGCCTGGTGGTGCCGACGCTGCTGTCGTGGCCCGGCTCCGCGGTGATCCACGACATCAAGGGCGAGAACTGGACCTTGACCGCAGGCTGGCGCTCACGCTTCTCGCATTGCCTGCTGTTCAACCCGACCGACGCGCACTCGGCTGCGTACAACCCGCTGCTCGAAGTGCGGCGCGGCATGCACGAAGTACGCGATGTGCAGAACATCGCCGACATCCTGGTCGATCCCGAAGGCGCGCTGGAGCGCCGCAACCATTGGGAGAAAACGTCGCACGCGCTCTTGGTCGGCGCGATCCTGCACGTGCTCTACGCCGGTCACGACAAAACGCTGCGCGGCGTCGCGAATTTTCTGTCCGATCCGGCCTGCCCGTTCGAGGTGACGCTGCACCGGATGATGACGACGCTGCACCTGGGCGAAACACCGCACCCGGTTGTCGCCTCGGCGGCGCGCGAGGTGCTCAACAAGAGCGACAACGAGCGGTCCGGCGTGCTGTCCACCGCGATGAGTTTCCTCGGCCTGTACCGCGACCCCACCGTAGCCGAAGTCACCTCGCGCTGCGACTGGCGCATCGCCGACCTGATCGATGCCGATCATCCGGTGTCGCTGTACTTGGTGGTGCCGCCCTCGGACATCAGCCGCACCAAGCCGCTGATCCGCCTGATCCTCAACCAGATCGGGCGACGTCTGACCGAATCGCTCGACGGTTCGGACGGCATCGCGCGCCGCCACAAGCTGCTGCTGATGCTCGACGAGTTTCCGGCGCTGGGACGACTCGACTTCTTCGAGTCCGCGCTGGCCTTCATGGCGGGCTATGGACTGCGCGCCTTCCTGATTGCCCAATCCTTGAATCAGATCGACAAGGCATACGGGCAGAACCACTCGATCCTCGACAACTGCCATGTGCGGATCGCGTTCGCGACCAACGACGAACGCACCGCCAAGCGGATTTCCGAAGCATTGGGCACCGCGACCGAGTTGCGCGCGCAGCGCAATTACGCGGGCCACCGGCTGGCCCCGTGGCTCGGGCACTTGATGGTGTCGCGGCAGGAAACCGCGCGACCGCTGCTCACGCCGGGCGAGGTCATGCAACTTCCGCCCGACGACGAGGTGGTGATGGTGTCCGGTCACCCGCCGATCAAGGCGCAAAAGATTCGCTACTACCTGGACGCGAACTTCAAGTCGCGTATGCAGGCGCCGCCGCAATTGCGGCTTGGGCATTACGCCGATGCGCCACGGATGCGGCCCGACGATTGGGCCGGACTGGCGATACCCGCTGCGGCGATTCCAGGCTTGGTCCTCGCCGCACACCGGGAATCCATCGACGACGGCGGCCACCAGCAGCAGCCGGAACTGGCCGAAGGTGTGTTCACGCCGGAGCACGAACATGCGACGCATGACCTCGGTCTACTCGATGACGACGACTTGCCCTTGCCCGCCCAACTCGATCCACGCCTGCTGCGCACGGCGCGGCTGGCCGCCCTTGACCCTGACGACGGAATATCGCTATGAGCCAAGGTTATTCACGTAAGCGCCTGAACCTCTTCATCGAACACGAGCATGCCAAGCGCCTCGACGAGCTGGCGGCCATGAAAGGCTTGTCCAAGTCCTCGATCATTGCCGCCGCGCTGGCGTCGTTTCTCTCGCCTGATTCCGGCGATAAGCGCGAAGCTGCGATCGCCAAGCGCTTGGATCGTCTGTCGCGCCAGCTCGAAAAGCTGGAGCGGGATCAGAACATCCTGATCGAGACGCTAGCGCTCTACGTGCGCTACTTCCTGACCCTCAGCATCCCGTTGCCGGAAGCGCATCAGGAAGCGGCGCGCGCGCAGGGCCGCGCACGCTTCGAGCAGTTTGTCGAACAGCTCGGTCGGCACTTGCTGCGCGGACGCAGCCTGGTCAAGGACGTGGTCGAGGAAATTTCGCCCGACCCCGGCCAGTTTTTCGGCCAGCAGGAAAATGGTCGCGCCGCGGCACCGGCCGGCGAGGCAGAGGGAGCGCCGTCATGAGCAGCGCGCCGCGCGATCAGGGTTTGTCGGCCTCGCTGGCACTGGAGCGCCGCGTGCGCATGCTGCGCACGGCAATGGGGCCGGACATTGCCAAGGCCCTGAACGACCCCGACGTGGTGGAAGTCATGCTGAACCCCGACGGTTCGCTGTGGGTAGATCGGTTGAGCACCGGGCGCGCACCGCTCGGTGTCAGCCTGACGCCGGCCGACGGCGAACGCATCATCCGACTGATCGCCGCCCATGTGCGTGCAGAAGTGCATGCGGGCAAGCCGCTGCTGTCGGCCGAACTGCCTGAAACGGGCGAGCGTTTCGAGGGCGCGCTGCCGCCCGTGGCGCCGGCGCCGATCTTCGCGCTGCGCAAACGCGCGGTCAGCCTGATCCGGCTCGACGCCTACGTGGCCGACGGCATCCTGACCGCTGCCCAGGCGGCCTTCCTGCGGGCCGCCGTGCGCGAGCGCCAGAACATCCTGATCGCCGGGGGCACCAGCACCGGCAAGACCACGCTGGCCAATGCGCTGCTCGACGAGATCGCCGCCACCGACGACCGCGTGATCGTGCTCGAAGACACGGTGGAACTGCAATGCACGGCACGCGACCATGTGCCGCTGCGCACCCGTGCCGGTGTCGTGACGATGGCCGAACTGGTGCGCTCGACCCTGCGGCTGCGGCCGGACCGCATCGTCGTGGGCGAGGTGCGCGGCGCCGAAGCGCTCGACCTGCTCAAGTCCTGGGGCACCGGCCATCCGGGCGGCATCGCCACCATCCATGCCGGTTCCGCCGCAGGCGCATTGCTGCGGCTGGAGCAACTGATTCTCGAAGTCGCGGTGACTGCGCCACGCCCCCTGATCGCGGAGGCCGTGAACATCATCGTCTATATCGCCGGTCGCGGCCATGCGCGCCGCGTGCAGGAAATCGCGCGCGTCACCGGCTTCGACAGCCACGGCTACCAGCTCAGCACCGAGCTGATGCCTTCCTTCCCGCCCCTTTCATCAACACCAGGAGAATCGTCATGACGCCTTCGCGCATTTCCGTAATTCCGCTTCCGCGCAACGCCCGGCTTCAGGCCGGCATGCAGATCATCGTCATCGCGGCGCTGCTGCTGTGCATGGCGCTGCCGGCGCATGCGGCCGGTTCAAACATGCCGTGGGAGGCGCCGCTGCAGTCGGTGCTGGAGTCGATCCAGGGACCGGTGGCCCGCATCATCGCGGTGATCATCATCATTGCCACCGGCCTGGCGCTGGCGTTCGGCGATACCAGCGGCGGCTTTCGCAAGCTGGTGCAGATCGTCTTCGGCCTGTCGATCGCGTTCGCCGCGTCCTCGTTCTTCCTGACTTTCTTCAGCTTCACCGGCGGCGCGGTGATCGCATGAACGCGCTGCCTGCCGACACACCGGGCTTTGAAGTGCCGCTGCACCGCTCGCTGACTGAACCCATTTTGCTGGGCGGCGCGCCGCGCACGGTGGCGATCGCCAATGGCACGCTGGCCGCCGCGGTCGGTCTCGGGCTGCAGCTTTGGCTGCCCGGCATGACGCTGTGGATTGTCGGGCACTCGCTGGCCGTGTGGGGCGCGCGCGTCGATGCGCAATTCATGGCGGTGTTCGCGCGGCATATCAAGCACCGCCCGCTGTTGGACGTTTGAGGCCCACGGAGAAAACGCCATGATGTATCTTGCCGAATACCGCAAACGCCCCGCGCTGCTGGCAGACTGGTTGCCCTGGGCCGGGCTGGTCGCGCCGGGTGTCGTCCTCAACAAAGATGGCTCATTCCAGCGCATGGCGCGGTTTCGCGGGCCGGACCTCGACAGCGCGACGCAGGGCGAACTGATCGCCACCTCCGCGCGCTTGAACAATGCGCTGCGCCGGTTCGGTTCCGGCTGGGCGCTGTTCGTCGAGGCCGAGCGGCGCGAAGCGGCGGACTACCCGGAGTCGGTTTTCCCCGAACCGCTGTCCTGGCTGGTCGATGAAGAACGGCGCGCCGCGTTCGAGGAAGCCGACAGCCACTTCGAGAGCAGCTACCACCTGACGCTGCTGTACCTGCCGCCCGAGGAATCGACGGCCCGCGCCGCCAAGCTGCTGTACGAGAACACCAAGGTTGCAGGCGTGGATTGGCGCGAACGGCTGGAAGGCTTCGTGTCGGAGACCGAACGCTTCTTCGGTTTACTCGAAGGGGTGATGCCGGAGATCGCCTGGCTCGACGATGGTCAGACCCTGAGCTACCTGCATGCCTGCGTGTCCACGCGCCGTCATTTGGTGACCGTGCCCGAGGTGCCGATGCACCTTGATGCGCTGCTGGCCGACGAACCGCTGACGGGCGGCCTTGCACCGATGCTCGGGAGCCAACACCTGCGCGTGGTGTCGGTGCGTGGTTTCCCGACCTCGACCTGGCCTGGCTTGCTCGACGACCTCAACCGCCTGGGCTTTGCCTACCGCTGGAGCACACGCTTCCTGTGCCTGGACAAAGCTGAATCCGAGCGTGAGTTGGGTCGGCTGCGCCGCCAGTGGTTCGCCAAGCGCAAGAACATCGTGGCGCTGCTGCGCGAAACCATCTTTCAGCACGAAAGTCCGCTGGTCGATTCCGATGCCTCGAACAAGGCGGTGGATGCCGACGCGGCGCTGCAGGAGCTGGGCAGCGACCAGGTGTCGTTCGGCTACGTCACCGCCACCGTGACGGTGCTCGATGCCGATGCGACGGCCGTCGACGAGAAGTTGCGCGCCGTGGAGCGGACGATCCAGGGCCGCGGCTTCGTGACGATCCCCGAGACCCTGAACGCGGTCGATGCCTGGCTGTCGTCGATTCCGGGGCATGCCTACGCCAACGTGCGCCAGCCGATCGTCTCGACCTTGAATCTGGCCCACATGATGCCGGTGTCGGCCGTGTGGGCCGGGCAAGAACGCAACGCGCATCTCGACGGTCCGCCGCTGATCGTGACCCGTACCGATGGCGCGACGCCGTTCCGACTGGTCACGCACATCGGCGACGTGGGCAACACGCTGGTGGTCGGCCCCATCGGCATGGGCAAGTCCGTGCTGCTCGCGACGCTGGCATTGCAATTCCGCCGCTATGCCGGCTCGCGCATTTTCGCGTTCGACATGGGACGCTCGATCCGCGCCACCGTGCTCGGACTCGGCGGCGAGCATTACGACCTGGGCGCGGACGGCGCGATCGCGTTCCAGCCGCTGGCGCGCATCGACCAGGACGGCTACCGCGCCTGGGCGACCGAGTGGGTCGAAGGACGCTTGATTCACGAAGGCGTGGCCGTTGGGCCAGACGTGAAGGACGCTGTGTGGTCGGCGCTGAACAGTCTCGCCAGCGCGCCGCTTGATCAGCGCACCATGACCGGTTTGTCTGTGCTGTTGCAATCGAACGCGCTGCGGCAGGCACTGCAACCCTATGTGCTGGGTGGTGCATACGGCAAGCTGCTCGATGCCGACCATGACCGACTCGCTGGTTCCAAAGTGCAGGCCGACGTGCAGTGCTTCGAGATGGAAGAGCTGATGCACAGCAAGGCGGCTGCGCTGGCCGTGCTGCGCTACCTGTTCGCGCGCTTCGAGGAACGCCTTGATGGCGCCCCAACACTGTTGATCCTTGATGAGGCATGGCTGTTCCTCGATGACCCGGTGTTCGCCGCGCGCATTCGTCAGTGGCTGAAGACACTGCGCAAAAAGAACGTATCGGTGATCTTCGCGACGCAATCGCTGGCGGACATCAAAGATTCCAGTATTGCGCCAGCCATGATCGAGAGCTGCGTGAACCGTATTTTCTTGCCCAATCCACAGGCTACCGAGCCGCAGATTCGCTCGATCTACGAGGGCTTCGGCCTCAACGCGCGGCAGATCGAGATCGTGGCGACCGCGCAGCCCAAGCGCGACTACTACTACCAGTCGCGGCTCGGCAACCGGGTCTTCGACCTGGGGCTCGGGCCGGTGGCGCTGGCGTTCGCCGCTGCGGCCCGGCCCGAGGACCAGCGTGACATCGACGCGGTTGCCGCGTCGGTGCCGCCGGCGGATTTTGCAGCCGCCTGGCTGCGCCATCGCGGCCTCGGCTGGGCCGCCGACCTGATCCCCTCCTACCCGTCGTTCGCCTTCACCGATCAGGAGCATCAGCCATGAAAAAGTTCCTGTTCGCCATCGCCACCGCCATTATGGTGAGCGCCACGCCCGGCGCGCAAGCGCAGTGGGTCGTGATCGATCCGAGCAATCTCGCGCAGAACATCATGACGGCCGCCCGCGCGCTGGAACAGATCAACAACCAGATCCGGCAGCTTCAGAACGAAGCGCAGATGCTGACGAACCAGGCGAAAAATCTCACGGGGCTGGACTTCAGCGCGCTCAATGAATTGCGCTCAACATCGGCCGCGACGAACGAGCTCCTGCAACAGGCGAAAGGTATGGCCTTCAACCTGTCGCAGATGGAAACGGAGTTCGCGCGGCTTTATCCCGATACCTACACCGCCGCCACGTCGGGCAACCAGATGGCGATCGACGCCCGCGCGCGCTGGCGCAATTCGCTGGAGGCGCTGCGCACCGCGACCGCGGTGCAGTCGCAAGCGGTCCAGAGCTTCGTCTCTGACGAACAGACCCTGGCTGACCTCGTGAACCGTAGCCAGTCGGCCGTCGGTGCGCTTCAGGCCATGCAGGCGACGAACCAGTTGCTGGCGCTGCAATCCCGGCAAGCGATCCAGGCACAGCAGCTCCAGATCACGCAGGACCGCGCCGCCGCGCTGGAACAGGCGCGGCAGGTCGCGGTGCAGGAACGCGCCCGCGAGGTGAGTCGGCGCTTCCAGGGCCACGGCACGCCCTACACGTCAACCACCGTCAACTACTACAACCACTGAGGACTAACCATGAGAACTCTGTTCACCGTTTCCGCCTGCGCCGTGCTGCTCGCCGCCTGCAACAAGCCGGCACCCACCGAATCGGTCGAATCGCTGGCCGCGAATCCCGAGCATCTGAAAGAGGTACGCGCGCAATGCAAGGCCGACCCCGCCAAGACCGGCGATGCGCTGTGCAACATGGCGTCCGAGGCCACGCGGCGGCGCTTCATGGGCAGCGGCACACCGTACACGCCCGCGCCGCTGGCTACGCCGGCTTCCGCGCCGAAGGACTGAGCGATGAACGACCTGTCGGTCATCGACCACTTCCTTGATGTCTTCTCGCGCTACATCGACTCGGGCTTCGGGTTGCTGCACGGTGAGGTGGCGTTCCTCACCGCGACGCTGGTGGTGATCGACATGACGCTGGCCGGCCTGTTCTGGGCCATGGGCGGCGACGAGGTGATCGGCAAGCTGATCAAGAAGACGCTGTATGTCGGCGCTTTCGCTTTCATCATCGGCAACTTCAACAACCTGGCGGGGATTCTGTTCCGCTCCTTTGCCGGACTCGGGCTGATGGCGTCGGGTTCGACGCTGACGCAGGCGCAGTTTCTGCAGCCGGGCCACCTGGCCAAGGTCGGCGTCGATGCGGCGCGACCCATCATGGCGCAGATCAGCGACATGACCGGCTTCCCCGAGGTGTTCACCAACCTCGATGTCATCACCGTACTGTTCCTCGCCTGGCTGGTGGTGATCGTCAGTTTCTTCGTGCTGGCGGTGCAGCTTTTCGTCACGCTGATCGAATTCAAGCTGACCACGCTCGCGGGCTTCGTGCTGGTGCCGTTTGCACTTTGGAACAAGACTGCATTCCTCGCCGAACGGGTGCTCGGCAACGTCGTGTCGTCGGGCATCAAGGTGCTGGTGCTTGCCGTGATCGTCGGCATCGGCACCGGACTGTTTGCGGAATTCCAGGCGCCGCCCGGCACCGAGCCGTCCATCGACATGGCGCTGACCATCATGCTGGCCTCGCTGGCGATGCTGGGGCTGGGGATCTTCGGACCCGGCATCGCAACCGGTTTGGTGTCCGGCGCGCCGCAGCTCGGCGCTGGCGCTGCGGCCGGCACGGCGCTCGGCGCCGCCGGTTTGGCGGTGGCCGGTGGCGCGGCGATCACCACGGGTGGCGCAGCGGTCGCCGCGGGTGCGCGCATGGTGCCGGGCGCCGCGCGCGCGGCCATCGGCGGCGCCGCTTCGGCCGGGCGTGCAACCAGCTCTATGGCAAGCGGCGCGAGGTCCGCGTACCAGGCCGGCGCTGCGGCATCGGGCAGTGGCGGTGTTCGTGCTGCCGGCGCGGGTCTCGCCAACGTGGCTAGGAGCGGTGCCGGTGCTGTCGGCCAGCGCGTCGCCGCCAGTGCGAAAGCCGTCAAGGACCGCGTGGCGAATTTCGTCGCGGAGGCGGCTGCGCCTGCGGCGGCAGCCGGTCCTGCCGAGGCTCGTTCATCCGACTCGCCCGAAGCCCGGCCCGCTGCGGCGGAGCCAGCCTGGGCCAAACAAATGCGGCGCAAACAGCAGGCAGCCCATGCAGTTTCTACCGCGGCACACACGCTGCGCTCGGGCGACCACGGCGGCAGCGGTGCAAGTCCCAGCCTGCGTGACAGCTCCAACACTTGACGCGAACCCTTGAGGAGAAAAAATTCATGCGATTCCTACGACCACAGGTGCGCTACTCGGCAACGCCCGAACCAGTCACCCCGTATCAAGCCGCCGCGCAAGTCTGGGACCAGCGCATCGGCAGCGCCCGCGTGCAGGCGAAAAACTGGCGCTTGATGGCATTCGGCTGCTTGTCGCTGGCACTGCTGATGGCGGGCGGTCTGGTGTGGCGCTCGGCGCAATCCATCGTCACGCCTTACGTGGTGGAAGTGGCCGCCGGCGGCCAGGTGCGTGCGGTCGGCGAAGCGGCCACGCCCTATAAGCCGAACGACGCGCAGATCGCCTACCACCTGGCGCGCTTCCTCACCGACGTGCGCTCGTTGTCGATCGATCCGATCGTCGTGCGCCAAAACTGGCTCGAAGCCTATGGCTACACGACGGACAAGGGCGCGGCCACACTGAACGACTACGCGCACACCAACGATCCGTTCGCGCGCATCAGCCAGACCTCGACGGCCGTGGGGATCACGAACGTGGTGCGCGCCAGCGAATCTTCGTTCCAGGTGCGCTGGATCGAACGCAACTACACGAACGGTTCGCCGTCGGGCACCGAGCGCTGGACCGCCGTGCTGTCGGTGGTGTTGCAGCCGCCGCGCACCGAAGAGCGGCTGCGCAAGAACCCGCTGGGAATCTATGTCAACGGCCTGTCCTGGAGCCGTGAACTCGACGCGACCGAAGGAGCGAAGAAACCATGAAAACCCCAATCCGCATTGTCGCTTTGCCGTTGATCCTGATTGCCCTTGCGGGCTGCGCCACGCATGGCAAGCCGCCGCCGGACATCGCGCTCGACAAACCCGTCGCGGCGCACGTGTTGCCCGAGCCGCCCAAACCGATCGAGGTGGTCGAAGTGCCGAAACCGCTGCCGCTGCCCGGGCAGTTGAAGTTCTTGGGGAACGCGCCCGACGACAAAGCGGTGACGGAATCGCCCGACGAGAAAACGCGCGTGACGCGCGCCAATGCTGAAGCGCGCGTGGCCCCAAGCCGCGAGGGGTACGTCAACGCCATCCAGGTCTGGCCGTATGCGGACGGCGCGCTGTATCAGGTCTACACGAGTCCGGGCCGCGTTACCGTCATCACTTTGCAGCAGGGCGAGGAGCTGGTGACGGTTTCGGCCGGCGACACCGTGCGCTGGATCGTCGGCGACACCGCCAGCGGCGCGGGCGCCAGCCTGCGTGTCAACGTCCTCGTGAAGCCCACGCGCGTGGGCTTGAACACGAACCTGGTCATCACGACCAATCGCCGCACCTACCTGCTCGAACTGTCTTCGACGCCGCACGCGTGGATGGCCTCCGCATCATGGGACTACCCGAAGGACCGCATGCTGGCCTTGCAAAAGCAGGCGCCGCAGGCCCAAGCGGCGGCGCCGGTGGATTCCGGCTTGTCGGTGGAGCAGATCAAGTTCCGCTATTCCGTCACGGGCGACAGCCCGCCGTGGAAACCGCTGCGCGCCTTCGACGATGGTAAACGGGTCTACATCCAGTTCCCCGCTGGCATCGTGCAGGGCGAGTTGCCGCCACTGTTCGTGATCGGAGCGCAGGGTGATGGCCAGCTCGTGAACTACCGCTTCCGCTCGCCGTACTACGTGGTGGATCGGTTGTTCGGTGCTGCCGAATTGCGTCTGGGCGCTGACAAGGCCGCCGTTGTTCGCATCGAGCGTACAGATGGTGTGAGCAGTACAGCACGGAGGCATTGAGCATGAGCACGCCCGCCACGCCACCACCAACTGGGCCGAATAAGGCCGACCCGGACACCCTGGCCCTGCGCGCTTCGCCGCGCCCAGTTACGCGGCTGAATCGCCGCATGCTGGCCGTCCTTGCGGGCACACTGGGCGCGCTCGTGCTGGGTGGCACGTTGTGGTCGCTGCAATCGCACAAGCGCGAGCACAACGCGGCCACCGAGCTGTACAACGTGGATCACGTCTCTCGTGCCGAGAATTTCGACCAGTTGCCCAAGGACTATTCCAAGGTGCCGCCGGCTGCCAAGCCGGTGCCCGCTTTGGGCGAACCATTGCCGGGCGATCTGGGTCCGGCCATCGTGCAGGCACAGCGCAACGCCGACGCATCTCCCCCTGCCGCGCCGACCGCGCGCATGGCACAGCCAAGCGATGCCGAGGAGGCAGCACGTTCGGCGGTTTTCTTTCGCAGCAGCAGTACGGTGAAGCCAGCGTCGGCGCCCACCGCGGGCATAGTGATGCCCGAACCGGCATCGGGCAACCAGCCGTTCAATCCGATGGCCTCTGTGCTCGCGTCGGCGCAGCCGACCGACCCGACGGCGCTGCAAAATCGGCAGGATCAAAAGCAGGCGTTTGTCGCCAATGGCGGCGACACTGCCACGCGCAATCCGGCCAGCCTGCAACTGCCGACCTCGCCCTACCAGGTGATGGCGGGCACCATCATTCCGGCCGCGCTGTTGACGGGCATCAACTCCGACCTGCCGGGACAGGTCATCGCCAGCGTCACCGAGGCGGTCTACGACACGGCCACGGGTCGCTTCCTGCTGATCCCGCAAGGCTCGCGATTGATCGGCCGCTACGACAGCCAGGTGTCATTCGGACAGCGGCGCGTGTTGCTGGTGTGGACGCGGTTGATCCTGCCTGACGCGTCATCCATTTCGCTCGACCGCCTGCCCGGCATCGACCCGGCGGGCTATGCCGGGCTGGAAGACGGCGTCGATTGGCATTGGGATCGCATCCTCGCCGGTGCGGCGTTGTCCACGCTGCTCGGCGTCGGCGCCGAACTGGCTGCGCCTGATCGCGGCGGCAGCGATGGGAAGGTCGTCATCGCCACGCGCCAAAGCGCGCAGGACACCGTGAACCAGGTCGGTCAGGAGATCACCAAACGCAACGTGAGCATCCAGCCGACGCTCACTATCCGCCCCGGTTTCCCGATGCGGGTCATGGTGAACAAGGATCTGATCCTGCGGCCGTATCAACCGCTGTTCTTCCAGAGGGGATCATCGCAATGAGTGCGTCCACCGGCAAGCTGCGGCTCGGGCCGCTGCCCAAGACCGCGACGGTCAAAGTCACCATCGCGCTCACCACCGCGTTGAAGGCCGACCTGGAACGCTACGCCGCGCTGCATGCGCAGACCTACGGCGAGCCGATCGATGCCGCCACGCTGATCCCGCACATGCTCGAAGCGTTCATGGCGCGCGATCGAGGGTTCAAGCGAGCGGCGCGGCAGCGTTCCGCCGTCACGCAGAGAAATGAAAAAGCCGTCCCTGGTTGAACAAGATCGAAATACGCCCATCCACGCCTGAGCGAGTTTTCAATAGATGCCGGAACGATCACCATCACAGGACCGCATTTACATCGGCCGTTGCAATGCAATCGGCAACTGCCCTGCTGATGGAGAAGATCATGAACGGAGCAGATCGAAGTTTGCCGGCCGCGAGGCCGGACAATGACGCTGATGCCAGCGACCTGCCGCCATCACAACTGACCGCGACGGGTCACCTGCCGTTCCGACGCACGATCCGCCGTCCCGAGTTGCGACAGATCGTGCCGCTGGCCGATACCACGATCTACGATATGGAGCGCCGCGGTGAATTTCCGCGCCGGTTCAATTTGACCGCACGCTGCGTGGTGTGGGATTTGACGGAGGTGGAGGCTTGGCTCGACGCGCGCCGCCAAGCCTCCGACAGTACGCAGCTAAAACGCGCGCCCTCGCCGGATGTGCGTCAGCGCAAGCGCCGCCCGGTCAAAACAGCGCCTGTGTCGTGACAAGCTTCATCGACGGTGGCAGCAACGTCGGCGTGTGCGATTTGCCGGCCACCCAGGCATCGACCATGTCGGCCCACTCTTGCAGCATGTGGCGGCGCTGCTCGGCGTATTCGGCCTTGTTGTAGACACCGCGCGATGACCGGCCGTCTTCATGGGCCAGGCACTTCTCGATCCAGTCGCTATTGAAGCCCAGCTCGTTGAGGATGGTCGAACCGGTGCGACGCAGGTCATGCACCGAGAAATTATCGATCGGCAGGCCCTTCGCTTTCGACCGCTCAACGACCAACTGCGCGACGCGGTTCAGTGTGGCGTTCGACATGCACTTGTCGCCTTCGTAGCGTGAAGGCAGCACGTACCTGGAGCCGCCAGCGCAGGTGCGCAGCGCGATCATGATGTCGAGCGCCTGCTGGGACAGGTAGATGTTGTGGGCCTTGGCGGCTTTCATGCGGGTTTTGGGGATGGTCCACAATGCCTTCTCGAAGTCGATCTCATCCCACGTTGCATGGATGAGTTCGCCTTTACGCACCAGCGTGAGCAGGATCAGCCGCAGCGCCAGTTTGATGGTCGGATACGAGGCTACGTATTCCAGCTCCTTGTACAGGATGCGTATCTCCGTTGGCGACAGCGCCCGATCACGTGGCACAAAGGTGGCGATCGATGATGGTCCCACGTCGTCGGCAGGGTTCGCCACCTTCTCGCCGTGCAGGATGGCAAAACCGTAAATTTGCTTGATGATGTCGCGAACATGGATTGCCGTTGCCGGCGCACCCCTGCCCTTCACCTTGTTGCACAGATCGCGCAGGTCGTCGGGGCTGATCTCGCTCAACAGGCGGCTCTTGAACATCGGCAAGATGTCCCGATCAAGGATGCTCTTGCGCATCGACCGCGTACTGTCGGCCATCCGGGCACCTTCGTACCACTTGTCGGTAAACTCCTGGAAGGTCTTGGCTTCCGACAGGCGCCGTTTCTCGCGCTGTTTTTCCTGCGCTGGAGACTGGCCTTCGGCAACGGCCCGCTTTGCGTCGATGCACTTTTCGCGCGCCCGCGCCAGCGACAGGCCGCCAGGGCCATAGCGGCCGATCGTCAGCGTCTCGCGCCTGCCATTGATCCGGTAGTCATAGCGGAATGTGACCGTGCCCGCCGTCGAGACCGTGACGTACATGCCATCCCTGTCCGTCACTTTGTAGGGCGCGTCCTTGGGCTTGAGGTTCTTCAGCGTGGTGTCGGTCAGCATGGGCGCCTCCTCCTGCGAACGGCATTTTTACCGTCAACGACTCGAAAGACACAGGATGCCCTGAAACCCGCATGAATACTAGCTTTTTATATTATTTTTTACCGTCACGCCGAAAAGTGGCCGGACGGTAAATATTTTTGAATGACCGGGTTCGTTTTCCCTACCGTCAGAATTACCGACAAAAAGTTTTGCTTGCCGTCGATAGGTGCCGATAGGTTTCGTGATATAAACTTATATAAATCAATAATTTATGTAGATTTTTCGATAGTCCGCGAAAGCTGCCGAAAGACCTAAAATCATTCCCACTCGATGGTAGCCGGCGGCTTGCCGGAAATATCGTACACCACGCGATTGATGCCGCGCACCTCATTGATGATGCGGTTCGATACCCTGCCGAGCAGGTCGTGCGGCAAATGCGCCCAATGCGCCGTCATGAAATCCTGGGTCTGCACGGCGCGCAATGCAACGACATATTCGTAAGTGCGGCCGTCGCCCATCACGCCGACCGACTTGACCGGTAAAAATACCGCAAAGGCCTGGCTGGTTGCGTCGTACCAGTTTTTATGGAACGGTCCCGCTCCTTTTCCTTCAGCCAGTTCGGCCGGCAGCGGAATCGGCGTATTGCGCAATTCTTCGATGAAGATGGCATCGGCGCGGCGCAGCAAATCGGCATACTCTTTTTTCACCTCGCCCAGAATCCGCACGCCGAGACCGGGGCCGGGGAACGGATGCCGATACACCATGTCGTGCGGCAAGCCGAGCGCCACGCCCAGTTCGCGCACTTCATCCTTGAACAGTTCCCGCAGCGGTTCCAGCAATTTGAGATTGAGCGTCTCCGGCAGGCCGCCGACATTGTGATGACTCTTGATCGTATGCGCGCCCTTTTTCCCCTTGCCCGCGCTTTCGATCACATCGGGATAAATCGTTCCTTGCGCCAGCCATTTCGCATTCTTGAGCTTGCCTGCTTCCACCTGGAAGACTTCGACGAATTCGCGTCCGATGATCTTGCGCTTGGCTTCGGGATCGGTGACGCCTGCCAGATGTCCCATGAATTGATCGGTCGCATCGATGCGGATGACTTTCACGCCCAGATTCTTGCCGAACATGTCCATCACCATCTTGCCTTCATCCAGCCGCAGCAGGCCGTGATCGACGAAGACACAGGTGAGCTGATCGCCGATCGCGCGATGGATCAGCGCCGCGGCGACGCTGCTGTCGACGCCGCCCGACAAGCCGAGAATGACATCGTCCCGGCCGACCTGCCTGCGGATCGATTCAACCGCTTCAGAAATGTAATCCGGCATGTTCCAGTCGGATTTGCAGCCGCATATCTCGTGCACGAAACGGCCGAGTATCGCCTTGCCTTGCAGCGTGTGCGTCACTTCCGGATGGAACTGCAGCGCATACATGTTGCGCGTTTCATCGGCCATGCCGGCAATCGGGCAATTGTCGGTCGATGCCATCAGCTTGAACCCCGACGGCATCTCGATGATCTTGTCGCCATGGCTCATCCACACCTTGAGCATGCCGTGTCCTTCCGGCGTGACGAAATCGTTGATGCCGGCCAGCAGTGCGGTATGACCGCGCGCGCGTACTTCCGCATAACCGAATTCGCGGACTTTGCCATTCTCCACTTTGCCGCCCAATTGTTCCGCCATTGCCTGCATGCCGTAGCAAATGCCGAGCACCGGCACGCCCAGCTCGAACACCGCTTGCGGCACGCGCGGCGTATCGCCTTCCGTTACGGAACTGGGGCCGCCCGACAAGATCACGCCGGCGGCGCCGTAGTTACGGACGAATTCGTCTGTCACATCATAAGGAAAAACTTCCGAAAAAACGCCGGCATCGCGCACGCGGCGCGCGATCAACTGAGTCACTTGAGAACCGAAATCGAGAATGAGAATTTTAGAATGCATGGAAGGCGTTCAAATAAAGTAATAAAAGGAATCAGGATAAATCCGGCGTTGCCTGTACGACGCAATTGCGGCCGGCATCCTTGGCAGCATACAGCGCAATGTCTGCGCGGCTGATCAATTCTTCCGTCGTGGCTGAAGAAAACACGTCGGTGGAGGCAATGCCCGCACTGATCGTCAGGTTGAACGTCGCATCGCCGATGGCTTCCGGCTGCAATGCGACTGCAAGCCGCATTCGTTCGGCCACCGCGCGCGCCGTGCTACTGGTTGCACCGGGCAACACCACTAAAAATTCCTCGCCGCCGTAGCGTCCCAGCGCTTCCTGCGGCCGAATGCAGGACCGCAGCCGGCTCGCCACTTTTACCAGCACGGCATCGCCGGCCGGATGGCCGTAAGTGTCATTGATTTTCTTGAAATAATCGAGATCCGCCACGATCAATGACAACGGTATCCCCATCTTGTCGCAACGCACCGCTTCGATGGTGAGGATGCGCATGATGGCCCCCCGGTTCCAGGTACCGAGCAAAGGGTCGATCAATGATTTGCGGCGCAAATTCTTGTTCTTTTTTTGCAGGTCGAGCTGAGATGCGCTGATCGATCTCAGGTGCAACTCGCGTTCTACCAGCGCAGCCAGATCAATGAGCAATCTCCCGTCCTCTTCATTAAAGGCACGCGGCAGATAATCGATCAAGCTGATGCTGCCGATAGCAATGCGGTCGCTGTTATGAACCGGATGAGAAGCATAAAAGCGAATGTGCGGAGCGCCGGCCACCGCGCGATGTTGTTGCAGCGACTGGTCAACGTGTGCATCCGGCACGACGACCAAACCATTTGGCATGGCAAACTCATGACAAAAAGCGGCTTCGGCAGATCCGGCCAAGCCGCCCGATTCGTCAAAATTCCGGGGCCCATCTCCTAACGCGATGATGCAGTTTGGCACGTTGAAAAGCCGCTTGCCGATCCGGCGGATACGTTCAATCTGCCGGCGCGTCTCATCAGAAAAAATGCGAGCCTGTTCGGCTACGAGCAAGCTCTCATCCATTTGCCTGGATCGGTCTCGATTCGTCATTTCAGATTAGAAATCTGGCGCATCTGATTGTGCCTTCAGCAAAGCACTTAATCCGCACGGTAATTCGGCGCTTCTTTCGTGATCTGGACATCATGGACATGGGACTCGCGCATGCCCGCTGAAGTGATTTCAACGAACTCGGCTTTCTCGCGCAACTCATCGATCGATTCGCATCCGCAATATCCCATCGACGATCGAACGCCGCCGACCAACTGGTAAAGAATCGCCAGCACGCTGCCCTTGTAAGGCACCCGCCCCTCGATGCCTTCCGGCACGAACTTGTCGGTGTTATTGGCGGCATCCTGAAAATAGCGATCGGCGGAACCGTCCGCCATTGCGCCAAGGCTGCCCATGCCGCGATAAGATTTGTAGCTGCGCCCCTGGAATAAAATCACCTCGCCCGGCGCTTCTTCGGTGCCTGCGAACATGCTGCCCATCATCACGCTCGATGCGCCGGCGGCCAATGCCTTTGAAATATCGCCCGAAAAACGGATGCCGCCATCGGCGATGCATGGAATGCCGGTACCTTTCAATGCTTGCGCAACATTTGAAATGGCAGTGATTTGCGGCACGCCGACGCCGGCGACGATCCGCGTGGTGCAGATGGAGCCGGGACCGATACCGACCTTGACGCCATCGGCGCCGTGTTCAGCAAGCGCTTTCGCCGCGGCGGCTGTCGCGATATTGCCGCCGATGACCTCCACCTGCGGATAATTGGTTTTCACCCATTTGACGCGGTCGAGCACACCCTTCGAATGGCCGTGCGCGGTATCGACCACGATGACGTCCACGCCGGCTTTCACCAGCAGTTCAACCCGTTCGTCATTGTCGGCGCCGACACCGACTGCCGCGCCGACTCGCAATTTGCCATGTTCGTCCTTCGATGCATACGGATGCTCGGTCGATTTCTGGATATCCTTGACCGTAATCAGGCCGCGCAGTTCAAACGCATCGTTGACCACGATCACGCGTTCCAGCCGATGCTTGTTCATTAGCCGCTTGGCTTCCGACAGTTCTGCGCCGTCCCTGACGTAAACCAGTTTTTCACGCGGCGTCATCTTGGCGCGCACTTCAGCGTCCAGTTCTTCTTCGAAACGCAAATCGCGGTTGGTGATGATGCCGACCACGATCTTGCCTTCGACCACAGGAAAACCGCTGATGCCGTGCTGTGCCGACAATGCAATCACGTCGCGGATTTTCATGGTCGGCGGGATCGTGATCGGATCGCGTACGACACCCGATTCGAAACGCTTGACCTTCGCGACTTCGCGCGCCTGTTCTTTCGCCGTCAGATTCTTGTGAATGATGCCGATGCCGCCCTCTTGCGCCATGGCGATGGCAAGCCGCGCTTCGGTCACGGTATCCATTGCGGCGGATACCAGCGGAATGCTCAACGAAATGTTGCGGGTCAGGCGAGTTTTGAGAGAAGTGTCTTTGGGAAGAATGGCCGAATAGGCCGGCACGAGCAGCACATCATCGAACGTGAGTGCTTTTTGAAGTAGACGCATAGCGATTCCTATCGGCGCAAAGCCGCATTATACAGAAATCCATAAAATGCATCGTTTTTGGAACCGTCGGTCCGGCCGAAAAACCCGTAAATTCATTGACATGGATAACAAAGCATGGCGAAATCTGCTGTACGAACGAAACCGTCGAGGATTGCAATGAAACCAATTTTGTTGAAACAGGTTACCGCCGGCGCCGCCATACTGGCCGCGCTGAGTTTTACAACCGCTGCAAGTGCGCAGTACGTGTGGTTCAATGAAAACGGCATCAAGCAATATTCCGATATTCCCCCGCCTGCTTCGGTGCCGACAAGCCGCATTGTGAAACAACCGGGCCAGGCTTCCAGTTTCTCGCCCAAAACGGTGCCGGTATCGGCCGAAACCGCAGCCGCGGCTCCAGGTGCCGCTGTGGCCAAGGACAAAGCACCGATGACGATCGCTGAAAAAAATGCCGATTTCCAGAAGCGCAAAATGGAACGGGCCGAGAAAGAAAAGAAAGCGGCGGACGAGGCGAAACTGGCGGCTGACAAGGCAAAAAATTGCGACCAGGCGCGTGCCTACAATCGCACTCTGCAGTCGGGTGTACGCCTGGCCCGTACCGATAAAAACGGAGAGCGCTATTACTTGAACGATGCGCAACGCGCGCAGGAAATGCAGGATGCCAAGCGCATTCTCGATGAATGCAAATAGATATTCCCGCTATCGGGCAGACTTCCTGTTATCTGTCCGGACCGCGCGTTTGCGCCGCGACTCTTTCGGATCCGCCAGCAGCGGCCGGTAAATTTCGATACGGTCGCGGTCACGCAACACGGTATCAAGCGGCCTGAGTTTGCCGTAGATGCCGACCCGCCAAACCGTCAGGTCGATTTCCGGCGCATCGTTGAGAATGCCGCTTTGCCTGATCGCGTCGTGCAACGTCGTTCCGCCAGCGACGATTACATCGCGCACGATCTGCGTTCCCGTCCTCGCATAACAAACCTGTACATGCAGACCGGCAGAAAATTCAGCCATATACCACTTCCGCCCGTTTGCAAAACGAATCGACGAAACTGTTGGCGATCATATTGAAAACCGGTCCGATGATCTGCTCCAGGATCCGGCTTGAAAATTCATAATGCAAATCGAATTCGATTTTGCACGCATCTTCACGCAGCGGCTTGAAAGTCCAGGTTCCGTCCAGATGTTTGAAGGGCCCTTCGATCAACTTCATTTTGATCGATGCCGGCGGCGCATTGGTATTCTCGGTCGTGAAGCTTTGCGTCACGCCGTGATAGCGTATCGAAATGGTGGCGATCAGCTTGTTTCTGTCGCGCTGTTGCACCTTGACACCGCCGCACCAGGGTAGAAACTTGGGATAATCCTCGACCCGATCCACCAATGCAAACATTTGCTCTGCGCTATATCCCAAAAAAACCGATTTATGCACGACTGCCATTGAATAGAAACCGTTTGATAGAATGCAAAGTTGAAATTTTAACCGACCAGGAGCTCAAGCGGCTCCCGAACGCTCCCATCTCATGACCATTGTTGATAATAAAAAAGCCTTCCACGATTACTTTATCGAGGAACGCTACGAGGCGGGCATCATGCTGGAAGGCTGGGAAGTCAAATCGATCCGCGCCGGCCGCGTACAGCTCAAGGAAGCTTATGTAATCGTGCGCAATGGCGAAGTCTTTCTGTTCGGCGCGCACATCAGCGCACTGCCGACAGCATCCACCCATATTCATCCGGAAGCGGTGCGCACCCGCAAGCTTTTACTGAATGCCGATGAAATCAAGCGGCTGATCGGCAAGGTCGAACGTTCCGGCTATACGCTGGTGCCGCTCAATCTGCATTACCTCAAAGGCCGCGTCAAATGCGAAATCGGACTCGCCAAAGGCAAGAAGCAGCATGACAAGCGCGACACCGAAAAACAGCGCGACACACAGCGCGAAATACAGGCAGCGATGAAGCAGCACCGGCGATGACGCTGCATCGGCCAGTATCCGGCAGCGGTGTTAATGATGCTGATTATTTAGCGCCGCCCTGCTGAGATTTCACCACTTGCATCGCGCCGGCGATCAAGCCGCTGATGTCGCTTAAATTGGCAGGAACGATGATCGAATTATTGGTCCTGGCCAATTGAGCAAACGCACTCACATACTGTTCCGCCACCTTCAAATTGACCGCGTCGGAACCGCCCGGTTCGCGAATGGCTGCGGCGGTTTTACGCAACGCTTCCGCGCTTGCTTCCGCAATCGACAATATCGCGGCGGCCTGGCCTTGCGCGCGGTTGATCGACGCTTGCTTTTCGCCTTCCGACTTGGCGATGGCGGCTTCACGTTCGCCGGTGGCAATGTTGATCTGTTCCTGCTTGCGTCCTTCCGACGCGGCGATCAACGCCCGCTTTTCCCGTTCGGCGGTGATCTGCGATTGCATCGCATGCAGAATTTCCTTTGGCGGCGTCAGATCCTTGATCTCGTAACGCAGCACCTTGACGCCCCAGTTCGCGGCCGATTCGTCGACTGCATTGACGATGCTGTGGTTAATCAGGTCGCGCTCTTCAAACGTCTTGTCGAGCTCCATTTTCCCGATCACCGAACGCAACGTGGTTTGCGCCAATTGCGAAATGGCCGAAAGATAATTCGACGAACCGTAGGACGCCCTCATCGGATCGGTGACCTGAAAGTAGAGAATGCCATCCACTTCCAGTTGCGTATTGTCTTTGGTAATGCAGACCTGCATCGGCACATCGAGCGGAATTTCTTTCAGCGAATGTTTATAGGCAATGCGATCAATGAAAGGCAGCACGATTTTCAAGCCCGGCCCGAGCGTCGCATGATACTTGCCCAATCGTTCCACTACCCACGCGTGCTGTTGCGGCACCACATTGACGGTCTTGATCACGAAGACGACGGCAATGGCGAAAAGAATCAAAGTGAAGGTTCCGAAGCCGAATTCCATGATGTTTCCCTTTATATTATTAACGGCTTGAAGTACTGTTTGCCACAATCAATCGATTACCCTGCACTTCGCGAATGATAAACGATCCCGCCCGTGCGGTTGCGCCCGCGTCCAGTTCGACATCCCACATCGCACCGCGATACATCACGCGCGCAGTAGCCGAACCGCCCTCATTGTGCTTCCATTCGGCTACCGCCACCGTTTCGCCGATATCGAGATTGACATTCCGGTCGCGCGTCGCATCGGCTTTATCAAACTTGCCGAATCTGCTTTGGCGCAACGCAAAAATCGCAATGATGCCGACCGCGGCCGCAACGATAAACTGCAACGCGCTACTGACTCCGGCCAGCGCAGCTAAGCCGCCCGCTGCAAGGCCGATGCCGATCATCAGCAAATAGAACGTGCCGGTGAACATTTCAAGAATCACGATCACGCCGCTCAGCACGAACCACATTATCCAGCCATTCATCTGCTATTCCTTTCTTGCTGTTTTTCTTGATTTACAAGGCACGCGTGCAAAAACAAAAACCCTCGCGGACCGCTAGGTTACGAGGGTTTAAATGCAACGGATAAAAATTGTTGGACGTTGTTATGCTATTCAATGTGAATATAGTCTAATCCAAAATTTCCCTGCGTCAAATCCTTTTGCATAACATGTCCCCGGTTTACAACGAAACACGCGAGCTTGCGCCCGCGTGTTTCGTTGCCTGCTTCCATGCGGAGCGAAAGACTGCCTTACTGCAAATCAGGCCTTAAGCGCAGCCAGTTTCTGCCAGGTATCGATGACCGAATCCGGATTCAGCGAAATTGATGTAATGCCTTCTTTCATCAGCCATTCGGCAAAATCCGGATGATCCGACGGGCCCTGGCCGCAAATCCCGACATATTTTCCGTGCTTGCGGCAAGCCGCTATGGCCTGCGACAACAGGGCAAGCACTGCGGGATCGCGTTCATCGAAATCGGCGGCCAGCAATTCCATGCCCGAATCGCGGTCAAGTCCGAGCGTAAGCTGGGTCAGATCATTCGATCCGATCGAGAAGCCGTCAAAGTATTCGAGAAACTGCTCCGCCAGAATCGCATTGGACGGCACTTCGCACATCATGATCAGGCGCAGGCCGTTTTCGCCGCGTTTCAAGCCGTTTTTACCCAGCAGATTGATGACTTTCTCCGCCTGTCCGAGCGTTCTCACGAACGGCACCATAATCTCGACGTTGGTCAGCCCCATGTCGTTGCGCACGCGCTTCATCGCCAGACATTCCATCTCGAACGATTCGGCGAAATCCGCTGCCAGATAACGCGCAGCGCCTCGGAAACCCAGCATCGGGTTTTCTTCATCCGGTTCATAGCGCGAACCGCCGATCAGCTTCTTGTACTCGTTCGACTTGAAGTCGGACAAGCGCACAATGACCGGTTTGGGCCAGAATGCGGCGGCAATGGTGGCAATGCCTTCGGCCAGCTTGTCGACATAAAA
Organism: Herminiimonas sp.; assembly: GCA_027310305.1. Lineage (GTDB taxonomy): Bacteria > Pseudomonadota > Gammaproteobacteria > Burkholderiales > Burkholderiaceae_D > DAIDBD01. The sequence continues at coordinate 66,620 of DAIDBD010000077.1, read as the reverse complement.
TGCCTTCGGTGATGCATGGCCGCGCGCCACCGATTCAACCGCTTTCTTCAGATCGGCGTCGATATTCGGATACTCAAGAATGGCTTTCGGATGCACGCCGATGTTGTTGTTGATGATGAATTCCAGCCGCGCCAAGCCGACGCCATGATTCGGGATCGATTGAAAGTCGAATGCCAGTTGCGGATTGCCGACGTTCATCGTCATCTTCAGCGGCAGTGCCGGCAATTCGCCGCGTGCGATTTCGCTCACTTCGGTTTCCAGCAAGCCGTCATAAATCTTGCCTTCGTCGCCTTCCGCGCAGGACACGGTCACCAGCGTGCCGTCTTTCAGCAGTTCGGTCGCATCGCCGCAGCCGACCACCGCAGGCACGCCCAGTTCGCGCGCGATAATCGCCGCATGGCAGGTGCGCCCGCCGCGATTGGTGACGATCGCCGCAGCGCGCTTCATCACCGGTTCCCAGTTGGGATCGGTCATGTCGGCCACCAATACGTCGCCGGGTTGCACCCGTTCCATATCGGCCGGATCGTGAATCACCCGGACCGGGCCGGCGCCGATTTTCTGGCCGATTGCGCGTCCTGCAGCCAGCACCGTACCGTGTCCTTTGAGCTTGTAACGCTGCTGCACATCGGTTGATTTTTGCTGGGATTTAACGGTTTCAGGCCGTGCCTGCAAAATGTACAGCTTGCCGTCGCGGCCGTCCTTGCCCCATTCGATATCCATCGGACAGCCATAGTGCTTTTCGATAATGACCGCGTACTTCGCCAATTCGACGATTTCGGCATCACTCAATGAATAGCGATTGCGCAACCCGATCGGCACATCAACCGTCTTGACCGAGCGGCCGGCTTTGGCCTCGCCGGTGAATTCCATCTTGATCAGTTTGGAGCCGATGTTGCGGCGGATGATCGGCAGCTTGTTTTGCTCCAGCATCGGCTTGTGGACATAAAATTCGTCCGGATTGACCGCGCCCTGCACCACCGTTTCACCCAGGCCATAGCTCGACGTGATGAAAACCACATCCTGAAAACCGGATTCCGTATCCAGTGTAAACATCACCCCTGCGGCGCCGACGTCGGAACGGACCATGCGCTGCACGCCCGCCGACAATGCGACTTCGGCATGTGTAAATCCCTTGTGAACACGATAGGAAATGGCGCGATCATTGTAGAGCGATGCGAAAACATGCTTCATCGCTTCGAGCACATTTTCGATGCCGACCACATTCAGGAACGTTTCCTGCTGGCCCGCAAATGACGCATCGGGCAAATCTTCTGCGGTGGCGGAGGAACGTACCGCGAACGACATTTCACTTGAAGAGCCTGCTACGAGCGTTTGGTAAAACTCATTGATTTCCTGCTGAAGTCGCGGCTGAAACGGCGTCTCGACGATCCACCGGCGGATTTCCGCACCCGCTTGCGCCAGCGCCCTGACATCGTCGATATCCAGCGCGGCAAGGCGATCGGCAATGCGTTGCGCCAGAGTCGGCCCGCCGTTTGCGCCATGGGCCAAAAAATCGCGGAAGGCTTGGGCGGTCGTGGCAAAACCGCCGGGCACGCGCACGCCGGCGCCGGCCAACTGGCTGATCATTTCACCTAGCGATGCGTTTTTTCCGCCGACGGAATCGACATCCGTCATGCGTAAATCCTCGAAGGCGGTTACGTAAGCAGTTCCCGGCTTATGGTCGTAATGCGCCCCTGTATATGCTGCGTTGGACATAGAACCCTCTAGTTTGATGATAAGAAATCTTCATGCGCGCCTTCGCAGATCCTTGCTTTTTGTTATTCTTGATGAAATGCGGATTTTTCAATTCGTTGAACGCCATTTTACAGGCTGCAATACAATTTTTGCTTACGCAATCCCAATCTTTTAGCGCCTTTACTTGCGGAAACATGCCATGCCCGAACACGCCACGCCTCATTTGCCGACCGCCGACCGCACTGTTTTTTTTGTCTCCGACGGCACCGGCATCACGGCTGAAACCTTCGGCCATTCCGTCTTGACGCAGTTTGAACTGCGCTTCAAGCAGATCCGGCTGCCGTTCGTCGACACGCTCGACAATGCGCATGACGCAGTACGCAGAATCAATGATGCATACGAAATGGATGGCAAGCGTCCGATCGTGTTCTCCACTCTGGTCAAGGCTGAATTGTCGATGGTCGTGCGCCAGTCCAAAGGGATGCACATGGACTTGATTCAGACTTTCGTGGAACCGCTGGAACAGGAACTCGGCGTCAAATCGACTCATACGATCGGGCGCAGCCATAACATCGCCGATTCGGACGAATACAAGAACCGGATAGAGGCGATCAATTTTTCACTGGCGCATGATGATGGTCAATCGCACAAGAATCTGGCGATGGCCGATGTAATCCTGGTCGGTGTTTCGCGTTCCGGCAAGACCCCGACCAGCCTCTATCTTGCAATGCAATACGGCATCAAGGCTGCGAATTACCCGCTGATACCGGAAGATTTCGAGCGCGGCAAACTGCCGTCCGGATTGGCGCCCTACAAGAACAAGATTTTCGGTCTGTCCATTGCCGCCGACCGCTTGTCTGAAGTGCGCAATGAACGGCGTCCCGGCAGCAAGTATGCAGCGCTGGAAAATTGCCGATACGAAATTAACGAAGCGGAAAAAATGATGCAGCGGGAAGGCATACGCTGGATGTCGTCCACTGTGAAATCGATCGAAGAGATCGCCGCCATGGTTTTGCAAGAACTCAAGTCGGATAAAAGGGCATATTGATCACTGCGCTATCTGGATAACAGCCTTACCGCTAAAGAAACCGTTTTCCGAGAGCGCCATTCCAATTTGATGAATGGCGCTTTTTTCTTTCACGCTGCAAATCTGCAATGCCGCAAACCGCGGCTTGGACAAATCGTTTTAATTGGCGATGAAATCCGCAAAAAAAAACTTACATAAATCTTACAAATTTATTATAAATAAATAAAGCTTGCGGAGGAATCATGGACGTTATCTTTATTCAACTGATTTTGTGGATGTGTCTGATATTTTTCTTTTGGATCTTGAAGGATAATCTGGAACGCGTTGAATCCGACATTGAGGCTGGTGAATCGTCTGATTCCGGCAAGAACGGGATGCGCTCGAAAAACTCGCGCTATGCACATCCGGAAAAGGTTCTCGATCCGATTGGCAGCTATCAGGACGTGTCGATATACCGTTACGCCATCATAGAAGGAAAGCGCTATCAGTTTGATCATGTCTGCCCTTCCGTAGAAACGCTAGCCCTACCGGAAAAGCAGCGTTGCCTGGCGCCCGGGCTGGTCTACATGGAGTGTTGAGCAACATCGAGCGCAGGCGGCAGATCAAGCCCATGCCCGAATGATGGTGGATGTTCAGCCGCAGCGCTTTTGCCGCGCCTGTTCGAAAAAGCAGACGGCGGCACTGGCCGCAACATTCAATGATTCCATTGCGCCGAAATGCGGAATGGTTATTTGATGCGTAGCCAGCGCCAGCAAATCGTCCGCAATTCCCTGCCCCTCATGGCCGAACAGCCATGCGACCGGGCGCTTCAGGTCAATTTCATACAATTGTTTCTGTGCATGTGAACTGGTAGCCAAGACCGGCACACTCGCCCCCGCAATCAAATCCGCCAAATCGACGTTTTCGAATATCGTCAGGATGAAATGCGCGCCCATGCCGGCCCGCAATACCTTGGGTGACCAGGCAAAAGCGGTTCCGGCGCTGCAAAACACGGATTCGATGCCCGCCGCTGCTGCGCTCCGCAAAATAGAACCCAGATTGCCCGGGTCCTGCAGGTTATCGAGCAGCACGGCCGATTGCATCAGCGCTGGTGGCGCGCCAGCCTGCGGCGTGTCGATTACAAACAGCAGATCGATGCCATGTTCGATCTGGCTAAGCACATGGTAGAGCGCATCCGGCAGCGCAATGCATTGCGTCCGTTCCCCTGCGCAACGGGCAAGGATAGCCATGACTTCGGGATGCGCCCGTGCAGCCTCGCTCACCACGCAAAAAGGCGGCGGGCCGACATGCTGCAGATAAGCGTCGCACAGGTGCACGCCATCCAGCAAGGTACGCCCCGCCTTGCGCCGCGCCTGCGAGCTGGATGCGAGGTGTTTCAGCTCCTTGTAGAGCGGATTTTCGCGCGAAGAAATGGACTTTATATTCATGGTCTCGGAATGCCGCCTTGCACTTCCGCCTCTTTCTGCGCAAGCGCGAGATCAAGCAATGCACGGACCGGCGCATAGGATTTTCGATGCACCGGCGACACGCCATGGATCCGCAAGCGCTCCAGATGCAACGCAGTCGGATAACCTTTATGCCGATCGAACGCATAATGCGGATACTGCTGATGCAAAACGCCGAGCGCCGCATCGCGCGCAGTTTTGGCGAGAATCGAGGCAGCGGAAATAGCGGGCACCTTGTCATCTCCCTTGATGATCGCTTCCGACCGGATCGCACTGACCGGACATCGATTGCCGTCGATCAAGACCAGCGTCGGCAACAATTTCAATCCTTCGATTGCCCGGCGCATGGCGAGCATTGTCGCCTGCAGGATATTGAGCGTGTCGATTTCAGCTTCGGAACATTGGGCGATCGACCATGCCAGCGCATCGGCCTTGATCCGGATGGCAAGTGCATCGCGCCGCGCTTCGGTCAGTTTTTTTGAATCGCGCAGACCTGCAATGGGCCTGGCCGGATCGAGTATCACGGCCGCAGCAAACACCGGTCCCGCCAACGGACCGCGGCCAGCTTCATCCACGCCGCAGATGATCTGATTGGCATAGTCGAAAAGCGGCAGATTCGTATCGTGGATTTTCACATCAGGGCTCAATCGGACCATTGTTGCAACCGCTGGATTCATTTCCCGCCGGCCGACTGCGCGATCAATGCCGATACCGCCTGGGCGCTTTCGTTCGCCGTGTCGCGCAATAACGCATGATGCATGTCGGTAAACCGCCGGCGCAGCATCGCGCCATGGCTGCGATCATTCAATTGCTTCCATAGCGCATCCGCCAGTGCACGCGGCGTTGCGTCATCCTGCAGCAATTCCGGCACGACGAATTCCTGCGCAAGAATATTGGGCAAGCCGATCCAGGGCTGGTAAGCCATATGGCGCATGACTTGCCACGAAGCCCGCATCATCTTGTAGGCAATGACCATCGGCCTCTTGAACAGCGCCACTTCGAGCGATGCGGTGCCGGACGCAACCAGCACCGCATCGGCGGCCGCCATCGCGGTATGCGACTGACCATCGGTTATCTGTAGCGGCGCATCCTGCAAGCCTGCCTGCGCGATCAGTTCAACGAAATAACGCCTTTGCCGTTCGCCTGCCATCGGTACGATGAAGCGAATCGAAGGGGCGCGTTTTGCAAGCAATCGGGCAGCTTCAATGAACGCGACGGTATTGTATTTCAGCTCCGACATGCGGCTGCCCGGCAGAATGGCGATGACGGGAATATCTGATGGCAAGCCCAATGCGCTGCGAGCGGCGGCCATATCCGGCTGCATTGGAATCACTTCCGCCAGCGGATGGCCGACATAGGTCACCGGGATTCCCGCTTTGCGGTAAATCGCTTCCTCGAACGGGAAAACCACCAGCATGTGCGAGACGGATTGCGCGATCTTTTTGATGCGTCCGCCGCGCCAGGCCCAAATCGACGGACTGATGAAATGCATCGTCGGGATGCCGGCCTTCTTCAATTGAATTTCCAGGCCGAGATTGAAATCGGGCGCATCGACGCCGATGAAAACCGCCGGTTTTTCCGCCAGAAGCTGGTCACGCAGCGCGTTCTGAATGCCTTTGATTTCACGATAATGCGCCAACACCTCAAACAACCCGCGCACGGCGAGTTTGTCGATCGGCCAGTCGCTGGTAAAACCATGTTCGGCCATGTTCGGACCGCCGATGCCGTGAATATGCGCATCGGGAAAACGCGGACGCAAACCGGATAACAAGCGGCCTGCCAGCAAGTCGCCTGACGCTTCGCCGGCGACCATCGCTATCGGCATCTTATCGGACAATGCCACGCGTCGCGCTGCCGAGAAATTCGCGCATCAGGCGCAGATGAACGGCCGAATCCGGCGCATCGGCTTCTTCCGCGGCCAGTGCGGCTTTCGCTTCATCCAGAGTGAGATTGGATTTATAGATCAGCTTGTAGGCAGTGCGGATGTCGCCGATTTGCTCGCGGGTAAAGCCACGGCGCTTGAGGCCTTCCGCATTGATGCCGCGCGCGGTCGCCGGATTGCCGGCCAGCAGAACGAAAGGCGGCACGTCTTGCGTGAGGCTGGTATTCATGCCGACAAATGCATGCGCGCCGATTCTGCAGAATTGATGGACGGCCGCGAAGCCGCTCAAAATCGCCCAGTCGCCGATATGGACATGCCCCGCCAGCGTCGCGTTATTCGAAAAAATCGTGTTGCTGCCGACCTGGCAGTCATGCGCCAGGTGCACATACGCCAGGATCAAATTGTCGTTGCCGAGCCGGGTGACGCCGGCGTCCTGCGCCGTGCCGAGATTGAAGGTGCAAAACTCGCGAACGGTGTTGCGGTCGCCGATTTCCAGCCGTGTCGGCTCGCCGCCGTATTTCTTGTCTTGCGGCGCCGCGCCGATCGACGAAAACTGGAAAAATGTATTGTCGCGGCCAATGGTCGTATGGCCGTCGATGACGACGTGCGGACCGACTCTGGTGCCCGCTCCTATCGTTACGTGCGGACCGATGATCGAATAAGCGCCAATCTCGACAGAGCCATCGAGCGCCGCCTTCGGATCGACAATGGCGGTTGGATGGATAACGGTCATTATTGTCCCGCTGGCTGGCTCGCGTCGCTGACGTTGCGCATCGTGCACATCAGTTCGGCTTCGACAGCGGTCTGGCCGTCAACCGATCCTTTCGCCTTGTACTTCCAGATGCCGCGCGCAGCGCGGATGATTTCCACTTCCATCCGGAGCTGATCGCCCGGCTCGACCGGCCGCTTGAAGCGCGCACCATCGATGCCGATGAAATAAACTATCGCCTTGTCATCCGGTTTCTGTCCCATCGTCAGAAACGACAGCAACGCCGCCGTTTGCGCCAGCGCCTCGATCATCATGACGCCGGGCATCACCGGTTTGTGCGGAAAATGGCCATTGAAAAACTCTTCGTTGATGGTGACGTTCTTGATGGCGGTGATGGTTTTGCCCGATTCCCAGTGCAGCACACGATCCACCAGCAGCAGCGGATACCGGTGCGGCAAATATTCCTTGATCTGGTTGATATCGAGGCTGCTCATTTTTTGATGGATTGTTTCAGGGCTGTTCATTATTTTTCGTGAGTGTTTTGATCGCTTTTTCCAGCTCGCGTATTTTCTCACGCATCGATGTCAAATTGCGCACGATCGCGGCGGATTTTTCCCATTCGGCATTTTTAGCCAATGGATAAAAACCGGTGTATTGGCCCGGTTCCAGGATCGAGCGCGATACCATGCTTGCCGCCGAGATATGCACGTGGTCCGCAATGGTCAAATGGCCCAGCACCATCGCCGCACCGCCAAAAGTGCAGTGTCTGCCGATCTTCGCACTGCCGGCGACACCGACGCAGGCGGCCATCGCGGTATGGGCGCCGATCTGGCAGTTATGGGCAATCTGGATTTGATTGTCCAGTTTCACGCCGTCTTCGATGATCGTATCGGCCAATGCGCCACGGTCGATGGTGGTATTGGCGCCGATTTCGACATCGTTGCCGATCACCACCCGGCCCGTTTGCGCAATCTTGACCCACGTTCCTTTTTCATTGGCGAAGCCAAAACCGTCCGCACCGATGACGGCGCCCGAATGAATAATGCCGGATCGGCCGATTTCGCAACCTGCAAGAAATGTCACGCGGGCGAAAAACCGGGTATGTGCGCCAACCTTCGCATCGCGTCCGATGAAACATCCGGCGTCAATAATGCAATGGTCTGCAACTACCGCTCCAGCCTCGATCGTGGCATGCGGACCGATCCAGGCGCTGGATGCGATTTGGGCGCTTGGGTCGACGCTCGCACCGGGATGAATGCCCGGATTTATCGGAATCATCTGCTGTGCAGCAAAATATTGCGATACTTTCGCGAAATATGCATACGGATTGTCCGTAAGGATGCGCGCACCCTTGTAGGCAGTGCCGATGATCGCGCTATCGGCTGCCGACAAAATGACTGCGGCAGCCCGCGTTCGTGCGGCTTGCACCCGAAGCTTGGGATTGGAGAGAAATGTGATGTGCGACGAACCGGCGCCATCCAAAGGCGCGATGCCGGATACTTCAATCTCCGGATCACCCATCAATTGCCCACCCAAGCGTTCGACCAGTTCCGTCAGTCGAGTGCCCATCGCGGCCTTTATATTCAAGCTTGCCCGGCAGCGCCAAGCGCATCAGCACTCTGCTCCCGGCAAATTTCAGGATGACGGAGCAGGGTCAGGCATGGCACGACTCCACTCCGCTTTTCGAGTTACTTGTTAAGCGCTTTCAGCACCTTGTCGGTGATGTCGATGCGCGGACTGATATAGACAGCTTCCTGGAACACGATATCGTATTTTTCCGCTTCGGCGATCTGCTTGATCACCTTGTTGGTGCGGTCAAGAACGGTTGCCAGTTCTTCGTTGCGGCGCTGATTCAAATCTTCGCGGAATTCGCGTTGCTTGCGCTGGAAATCCTTGTCCATATCGCTCAACTCGCGCTGACGCCGGATCCGATCCGATTCGGATAGCACCGCCGCATCTTTATCGAGCTTGTCTGAAGCACCTTTCAAACGGCTGCCCAAATCCTGCAGCTCTTTTTCACGCTTGGAAAATTCCTGCTCGATTTTTGCGGTAGCTAATTTGGCGGGAGCGGCTTCGCGGAAAATCCGCTCGGTACTGACAAACCCGATTCTGGTTTCCTGCGCCTGCGCGTTGGCAAGCGAAAATAACGATAATGCGAGCAGAACGGCGCACTTGGACAATATTGATATTTTAATGAGAGACTTCAAGGTCGTTCTCCGTGATTCAAATTACTATTATGCCATTGAGCGGCTAGAAGCCTGTGCCCAACTGGAACTGGAATTGCTGTTTTATATCGTTCGGTTTCGCATTCAAAGGGAAACCGTAGCTCAGTTTCAACGGCCCGATTGGCGAAATCCAGCTGATGCCGATGCCCGCGCTGTATCTCAAATTGCTTATCGCCAGTTTTTCCCCTTGCTCCAGGTTAAACACATTTCCCGCATCGAAGAAGGTAAACCAGCGCAGGCTGCGATCGACGCCCGAACCGGGGAAAGGAAGCTGGAGTTCGGCATTTGCGATCAACCGTGCTTGCCCGCCGACAGGATTCACGCCGGGCGTACGCTGAACAGCCAAGGAATAAGATGAATATCCCCGCACCGAACCAATCCCGCCGGCATAGAAATTCTTGAAAACCGGGAATGGCTTGCCGCCGATACCCCGTCCGTAATCGATTTCTCCATTCAGCGCCAACGTTGCAGTATTGAACAGCGGTTTGAAATACTGATGCTGATAGATAGCACGGTAATAACGCAAACTGCCGGCAACAGCGAGTTCGAGATTGGCCCGCTGATATCGCCCGATGGTAGGAACCAGCGCACTGTCCCGGCTATCGCGCTGCCAGGCTGCCGTCAAAGGAAACGATGTCGTTTTCGCAGTGCCGATACCGCTCGGAATATTGCCGAAATCCCTGACATATTTTTTGTAAGGTTCAGGGCTGTCAAGCAGGCCCGTGAAAGTTTCCACGCTGGTCTGTTCTACGCCCAGTCCAAAGAACACGGTATCCAATTCGGAAAATGGCACGCCGAATTTGACATTGCCGCCGGCTGTCTGGATCTTGTAATCGCTGGTGAAATATAACGGCGGACGGGTCGTGCGCACAAACACTTCGTAGCTGCGGCTGATGCCGTCATCGGTAAAATACGGATTCGTCTGCGAAACGGCAATTGTGCGAAAGCGCTTGCTGGTATTGACATCGATTCCCAGCGTATTGCCGCTGCCGAAAGCATTGGCCTGCTGAATGGAGCCGGTCAACGTCAGTTTTTCACTGCTGGAAAACCCTGCGCCCAGCGTGATGTTTCCGGTCGGCTTTTCGGTAACCGTCATGTTGACGTCCACCTGATCCGTCGTTCCCTGCACCTCGGGGGTTTCAATATTGACTGCGCTGAAATAACCCAGACGATCGACGCGGTCGCGCGAAAGCTTGATTTTTTCACCGTCGTACCAGGAACTTTCGAATTGCCGCAATTCCCGCCGAACGACTTCATCGCGCGTCTTGGTGTTGCCGGCAACATTGATCCGGCGCACATAAACCCGTTTGCCCGGATCGATCAGAACGGTGAACGACACTTCTTTTTTCTCGCGATTGATTTCCGGATTGGCGTTCACGTTGGCGAACGCATAGCCAAAATTACCCATGCGTTCGGAAATTTTCTTGATGCTTTCCGCCAATTTCTGGCCCGAGTAGACATCGCCGCTTTTCAGCTGCATCAGCGATTTCAATTCTTCCTGGCGGCCGAACATTTCACCTTCAAGCTTGACATCGGCGACGGTAAATTTATCGCCTTCGTTGATATTCAGCGTGATGAAGATGTCTTTTTTGTCCGGCGTGATCGACACTTGCGTCGATTCGACCTGCATCTCGAGATAACCGCGGTCCAGATAATAGGATTTCAGCGCTTCGATATCGCCGGCCAGTTTCTGCTTCGAATACTGATCCGCTTTGGTGTACCAGGTAAACCAGCCCGGCGTCCGCAGCTTCAGCAGTGCGCGCAACCGGCTATCGGAGAATGCCTTGTTGCCGATGAAATTGATCTGCCTGATGCGCGATACATCGCCTTCATCCACGGCAAAATTGATCGTGACGCGATTGCGCTCGGTCGGCGTAACCGTCGTCGTGATCTGCACGCCGTACAAGCCGCGCGACAGGTATTGCCGCTTCAATTCCTGTTCCGCCCGATCGACCAATGCCTTGTCGTAGATGCGGGATTCTCCCAGGCCGATATCCCTCAAAGCCTTGGTGAGCTGATCCTTGTCGAATTCCTTGGTGCCGGAAAATTCAACGCCTGCAATGGCCGGCCGCTCCTCAACCAGGACAACCAGCACATCGCCTTCCGTTTCAATGCGCACGTCCTTGAAGAAGCCCGTGGCATACAGCGCCTTGATCGCAGCCGCGCCCTTTTCGTCAGTGAAGGTTTCGCCAACCTGGACCGGCAAATAACTGAATACCGTTCCGGGTTCGGTGCGTTGAATGCCTTCGACGCGGATGTCCTTGACCGTAAACGGATCAACAGCCAATGCGCTGCCTGAACATAGGGCAAGTACGGCAATGGCAATGATACGGCGGGGGGAAGTCGGTAAGGAAAAACGGTCGGAATGTAATTTCATTGGCTATCGTTGTGTAATATTCTTGTCGCAGTTTCCAACAGGCGCTATCGACAACATCTCAAGACATCAGGCGGACAATGTCATTGAATACGGCTACCGCCATCAATGTCATCAAGATGCCTATGCCCGCACGCTGGGCAATCTCGCCGAACCGTTCGGAAACCGGGCGTCCGGTCAAAACTTCCAGCGAATAATACAGCAAAAGCCCTCCGTCTAAAACCGGAATGGGAAGCAGGTTCATCACGCCCAGGCTAATGCTGATGAATGCAATAAAGCTGAGGAAACTGATGAGTCCGACGCGTGCCGTTTGCCCTGCGTAATCGGCGATCGTGATAGGGCCGGTGATATTTTTCAGCGATACTTCGCCTGTCAGCATTTTCCCGAGCATTTTAAGCGTCAATGCGCTGGTGTCCCACGTTTTCTTGACAGCCTTGCTCACTGCTTTCAACGGCGGCGAACTGGCAACGATCATTTCAGGCACCAGAGGTACTTCGACCTGGATCCTGCCGAAAGTCTGCCCATCCTTGCTCTGCTTTTGCGGCGTGACTGCAAGACTGAATGCCTGTCCGTCATTACGCAGTCCGTTGATCGTCAATGATTTTTCGGGAGAGGCGCGCACCATCTCTACAAATGCCAGGCCATCGGATACCGGCGTTCCGTCTACATTCAGAATGAGGTCGCCTTGTTGCAGGCCGGCCTGCTGCGCAGGGCCGCCAGGCATGATTTTCCCCAGTATCGCCTTGGGTCTGGCCAAGTCGATGCCCAGTTTCGCAAGAAAATCGGTTTCCAGATCCGAGGTGGAAAGGCTATCCATCGGAATGGTAACCGTATCGAGCAGATTGCCGGCGGACGGCCCGGGATTGGGGTGCTGGACATCAAGCCGCGCCGGAGTTTTTTCGATCGCCAACTGCACCAGTTTCCAGCGCAGATCCGACCAGATCCGGATCGGTTCACCATTGATGGCGGTAATCAATTCACCGCCGCGCAAACCGGCCTGATAAGCCACCGTTTTTTCCGGAACGGCGCGTAACCTGGGAATCGGCTCGGGAATGCCGTGGTTATACAGTCCGGCAAAAATCAGGATGGCGAGGATGAAATTGGCAATCGGTCCAGCCGCCACGATGGCAATGCGCCGCCATACCGTTTGCCGGGTAAATTCGCGTTTCAGATCGGCGGGCGGCAAATTGCTCAAATCCTGTTCGCGCGCATCGAGCATTTTCACATAACCGCCCAGCGGCAATATGGAAACAGCCCATTCGGTTTGATCGGGGCCGAAGCGGCGGGAAAATATGACTTTCCCCATGCCCACCGAAAACCGCAGAACCTTTACGCCGCACAGGCGGGCGACCCAGTAATGGCCCAGCTCGTGCACCACGACGAGCGTGCCGAGCACAACGAAAAACGCAAGGATAGTCTGTAGCAGCATCATGATTGAATGAAATCGTAAGCGACTTGCCGAGCATGGCGATCCTGCTCGATCAAGTCGTCAATATCCGTAACCGGTCGATGAGGCAGCATATCCATCACGCGCGCAATCAATTGATCGATCATGCGGAATCCGATTGCCTGATTCAAAAACGCGTCGACGGCCACCTCATTGGCGGCATTCAGGATCGCCGGTGCGGTGCCCCCCGCCTGCAGTGCATCATACGCCAGTTTAAGACAAGGGAACCGATTGAAATCCGGGCGCTCGAAGACCAGTTGCGCTATCGCCGTCAGATCGATCGACGCCACGCCTGACGCCATCCGTTCGGGATAAGCCAGCGCATAAGCGATCGGCGTGCGCATGTCGGGATTGCCCAGTTGCGCCAGGATCGAACCGTCGACATACGACACCATCGAGTGAATCACGCTTTGCGGATGAATCACCACGTCGATCTGGCTGGCGGAAGCACCGAACAGCCAGTGCGCCTCGATCACTTCCAGTCCCTTGTTCATCATTGTGGCGGAATCGACCGAAATCTTGCGCCCCATCACCCAGTTCGGATGGGCGACCGCTTCTTCCGGCGTGACCGAAGCAAGCGTATCGACGTCCCGCGTCAGAAACGGCCCGCCGGAAGCGGTCAGCAAAATTTTTGCGATGCCATGCTGTGCCGGCGAGCGTTGATAGCCGTGCGGCAGGCACTGAAAAATCGCGTTATGCTCGCTGTCGATCGGCAGCAGTATGGCGCCGCTGGCAGCGATCGCGTCCATGAACAACCGGCCGGACATGACCAGGACTTCCTTGTTCGCCAACAACACCTTTTTACCCGCATGCGCGGCGGCCAGCGTCGGCGCCAAGCCGGCCGCACCGACGATGGCGGCCATCACCGCATCGCATTCGGGCGCGCCAGCGACGGCGCATAACGCCGCTTCGCCATATTCGACCTGGATTTTCAGATTTTTTTCGCGCAACAGGCGCGTCAGCTTTTTTGCCGAATCGGCGGAGCCGACTACCGCGACTTGCGGCCGAAACCGTTCGCACAGAGCCGCCAGTTCATCGACGCGAGTATGCGCAGTCAATGCATGGACCGCATAGCGATCCGGATGGCGCGCGATGACGTCCAGCGTCGAAACGCCGATCGAGCCGGTCGCGCCTAGAATCGTAATGCGCTGCATCCGGTCCGCTCCCATGCTATCGCCATGAATCAAAAAGAATGGCCAGCGGAAGGACCGGTATCAACGCATCGATTCGGTCCAGCACGCCGCCGTGCCCGGGTAACAGGTTGCTGCTGTCCTTGACGCCGGCGCGCCGCTTCAACTGCGATTCGAACAAGTCGCCGACAATACTGGCGGCTACCAGCAGCGTCATCACGCCTGCCAATCCCGGCCAGCCCCATTTGATTTGCAGGCGCGCGGCAAATGTATCGGCAAGCATCGGATGTGCCGCCGTCGCGGCAGACACGACCAGCACGGCGAGCCAGCCGCCGACCGCGCCCTCCCATGATTTGCCGGGCGATATGGATGGCGCCAGCTTGCGCTTGCCGAACGCCTTGCCGGCGAAGTAGGCGCCGATGTCTGCGATCCATACGATCGCCATCACGGAAAACAGATACAGCGGGCTGTGCTTGAAAAGCGCTGCGATCGCGATAAAGCAGCCGAGAATGGTTATCCCGTAGATGCCATTCAAAAGGCGGCTGCCTGTACTGTCAAGCGGCGGCAGTCCCAATGCCAGCGAAGGCGCGAGGCGAATTACCCAGATCGCGCTACACAAACCGAACAGTAATGCCGCTTCGGCGAAGTTTTCCCTGAAAAGAATGAACACGAATGCAGCAGTCCACAGCGCGGCGCCGACGATCGGATGTTTTCCATGGAACAAGCGAAAGCTTTCCCATGCCGCCGCCGCGAAAAATATTGTGGCGCCGAGTGCAAAGACAAGAAACGATCGAGAGAACAGGACCGCCAGAAAAATCGCCAGCAATATCAACGCCGTGATCACTCGCGTTTTCAGCATCAGGATGCCTTCTTGGTCTCGACCAGTTGTTCGCTGGTACGCCCGAAACGCCGTTCCCGCTGGCGGTAAGAGGCAATCGCGGCATCCAATGCGGCGCCATCGAAATCGGGCCAGTAAATATCGGTGAAGTAGAGCTCCGAATACGCCAGTTGCCAGAGCAGGAAATTCGAGATGCGCTCTTCGCCGCCGGTCCGGATAAAAAGATCGGGTTCCGGTGCATACGCCATCGATAAATACGGCGCCAGCTGTTCTTCCGTGAAGGCTGTCGATCCGGGATGTGCGGCGACCATTTTTTCGATCGCTTGCATGATGTCCCAGCGGCCGCCGTAATTCGCGCAAATCGTGACGGTGAGCCGGCTATTCTGCGCTGTTTTTCGTTGCGCATTCGCTATCATTTCCCGCAAGGGAGCATCGAATTTTGTCAAGTCTCCCACGACCTTGAGGCAAATGCTGTTTGCATGCATTTTCGCGACTTCGCGCTCCAGTGCGGTAACGAAAAGACGCATCAGTACCGACACTTCATCTGCCGGACGCCGCCAGTTTTCCGAACTGAAGGCAAACAGAGTCAGGTATTCGACGCCGCGCAGTGCGCACGCTTCGACTATGCCCCGCACCGCTTCGACGCCTTTCGCATGGCCGGCCACGCGCGGCAAAAAGCGCTTGGTGGCCCAGCGCCCGTTTCCATCCATGATGATGGCGATATGGCGCGGCACGGACGCGGTTTCCGGTATTGCCTGCGTTGAACTCGTATGCGTCATGAGAAATGGAAAACCAAAATTGAATTGTCTGCAATCAAACCGTCAGGATTTCTTTCTCTTTGTCGGCGACCAGCTTGTCCACCTCAGCGACGAACTTGTCGGTCAGTTTTTGCACGTCGTCCTGCGCGCGGCGTTCGTCATCTTCCGAACAGGCTTTATCCTTCAACAGCTTTTTCAATCCTTCGTTCGCATCGCGCCTGATATTGCGAATGGCGATTTTTGCGTCTTCCGCCTCGTTCTTGACCAGCTTCACCATTTCCTTGCGGCGTTCTTCCGTCAATGGCGGCGTCGGCACGCGGATCATGTCGCCCTGCGTGGAAGGGTTCAGGCCCAGATCGGAATCGCGGATCGCTTTTTCAACCACCGCCACCATTTTCTTTTCCCAGGGCTGCACGCCGATCGTGCGCGCATCGATCAGCGTCACGTTGGCAACCTGGCTAAGCATGGTTGGATTGCCGTAATAATCGACCTGGACATGATCGAGAATTCCGGTATGCGCACGACCGGTGCGGACCTTCGCGAGGTCCGCTTTCAGCGTCTCGATCGACTTGTGCATTCTTTGTTCGGTATTTTTCTTGACGTCAGCGATAGTCATGCCGCTCTCCTCTGTTGCAACGAATGAAACGTACGATAGTTTACACGTGAACCAGCGTGCCCTCGTCATCCCCCATGATGACGCGCTTCAACGCGCCGGGCTTGACAATGGAAAATACCTTGATCGGCAGTTTCTGGTCGCGGCACAGCGCAAAAGCGGTCGCGTCCATCACTTGAAGATGCTTGGCGATCGCTTCGTCGAATGTAATGGTCGAATAACGCGTCGCATCCGCATCCTTCTTCGGATCCGCGCTATACACGCCGTCGACTTTGGTTGCCTTCAGAACGATTTGCGCGCCGATTTCGGAACCGCGCAACGCGGCAGCGGTATCGGTGGTGAAAAACGGATTGCCGGTGCCGGCAGCGAATATGACGATTTTGCCTTCTTCCAGATATTGCAGCGCTTTCGGACGCACATAAGGTTCCACTACCTGCTCGATGTTGATGGCCGACATCACGCGCGCCGTAATGCCGACCTGCCGCATCGCATCGGCCAGCGCCAGCGAATTCATCACCGTCGCCAGCATCCCCATGTAATCGGCCGTGGCACGATCCATCCCCTGGGCGCCGGGCGCGACACCGCGAAAAATATTGCCGCCGCCGATGACAATCGCCAATTCCACGCCCAAACCCGCCACCTCGGAAACATCCGCCACCATGCGCTCGATTGTTGCGCGGTTGATGCCGTAAGCATCGTCGCCCATCAGCGCTTCACCGGAAAGTTTGAGGAGGACACGCTTGTAGGCTGGTTTCGTCATGGGCTGAACTCCTTGTGGTATCCAAATATCGGTGTGCCGGTACTGCCTGATCCGCTCCGGTCAATCGCTATTTTATAGTCTGACAATTAGATCGAATCAATATTTTTTGGGGCAACCGACGGATAGCGTTGATTGCCCCAAAAAAACGGGCCTTTCGGCCCGCTTGCGTCGCTTATGCCTGCTTGGCTGCCGCGACCTGCGCAGCGACTTCCGCTGCAAAGTCATCCTGCTTTTTCTCGATGCCCTCGCCCACGATGTACATCGTGAAAGCTTTCACGGCCGTGTTGGCGGCTTTCAGCATTTGCTCGATCGACTGCTTGTCGTTTTTGACAAACGGCTGGTTCAGCAAGGAAACTTCTTTCAAATATTTTTGCACCGAACCATCAACCCGCTTGGCTACGATTTCAGCCGGCTGCGGCGCTTTGCCTTCAGCTTGCGCCTTGGCGGCATCTTCCGCAGCCTTCAGCGCCGCAACCGAACGCTCTTTTTCGATCAGGTCGGCAGGCACGTCGGCCGACGACAGCGCCACCGGCTTCATCGCGGCCACATGCATCGCGACATCCTTGCCGACCTGCTCGTCGGCGCCGTCGAATTCCACCATCACGCCGATGCGGGTGCCATGCAGATATGCCGCCAGCCTGGCGCTTGTTTCAAAGCGCTTGAAGCGGCGGATGGACATGTTTTCGCCAATCCTTCCGATCAGCGCGGCACGCTGCTCCTCGACCGTTTTCCCGTTCAGCGGCAAAGCGGCCAATGCGGCGACATCGGCCGGATTTTTTTCGGCGATCAATTTGGCGCAGGCATTCGCCAACGCGAGGAATTCGTCGTTCTTGGTCACGAAATCGGTTTCGCAATTGATTTCCACCAATGCGCCGACGCCGCCCGAAATATAAGCCGCGACCACGCCTTCGGCCGTTATGCGGGAAGATGCCTTGGAAGCCTTGCTGCCCAGCTTGACGCGCAGCAGCTCTTCCGCCTTTACCGGATCGCCGTCGGCTTCAGTCAATGCCTTTTTGCATTCCATCATCGGCGCGTCCGTTTTCGCGCGCAGTTCGCCTACCATTGCTGCCGTAATTGCCGCCATATTCTTCACTCCTTCCAGTTGGGGACTTGAGCACCGCTTCGCTCAACACCGTCCCGCAATTCATAAAATGAACGTCTAATCGGACGCTCACTAACAAAATACGTTCAAAACTCGCTCGAAAAAAAGGGGCGAACCGCTGTTGCCCCTTTTTTGCCTAACCTCTGAAGATCAGGCCGGGGTTCAAGCCTGCTCGCTGACTTCGACGAATTCATCGCCGCCGATGGCACCGCCCTTGATTGCATCGACCAGATCATTCGTTGCATTGGCGCGGCCTTCCAGGATTGCATCGGCAACGCCGCGCGCATACAGCATGATCGCCTTGGAGGAGTCGTCATTGCCTGGAATGACATAGGTCACGCCTTCCGGCGAATGGTTGGTATCGACCACGCCGATAATCGGAATGCCGAGCTTGGCGGCTTCGGTGATCGTGCCCTTGTGATAGCCGACGTCAATCACGAAAATTGCATCGGGAACGCCGCCCATGTCCTTGATGCCGCCAATCGCTTTTTGCAGCTTCACCATCTCGCGCTGGAACATCAGCGCTTCCTTTTTGCTTAATTTCTCGACGGAACCGTCTTCGATCGATGTTTCCATGTCTTTCAGGCGCTTGATCGAGGTCTTGATCGTCTTGAAGTTGGTCAGCATGCCGCCCAGCCAGCGCTGGTCGACATAAGGCATGCCGGCGCGCTGCGCTTCGGCTGCAATCGTTTCGCGCGCCTGGCGCTTGGTGCCGACCATCAGAATGGTGCCGCGATTGGATGCCAGTTGGCGAATGTACTTCATCGCCTCCTGGTACATGCCCAGGGTTTTTTCCAGATTGACGATATGAATTTTGTTGCGATGGCCGAAAATGAACGGAGCCATCTTGGGATTCCAGAAGCGGGTTTGGTGGCCGAAATGGACACCGGCTTCCAGCATTTCGCGCATGGTTACAGACATGATATCTCCAGGGTTGGGTCTGGAATCCGATCAGTCACCTGAATCAGCCAACTGATTCAGGCACCCTTTTCGACCGGATTCGCGATTTACAAAAATTTCACTTGATGGACAATCCAAGCAAGCCCGAGATTGTACCCTGAAATCCTTGATTCTTTCAAGCCTGGCGCCGCTTTTGCTTAGGCGAATGCTGGGGCGCTCGTCTATAATTATTCATTCCCACTGCTTTTTACTGCCTCCCGGCAGATTTTTGTTACTTCATGGCTTCTATTTCAATCAAAACCGCGGACGATATCGCCGGCATGCGGATAGCCGGCAAACTGGCTGCCGAAGTGCTCGATTTCATTACGCCTCACGTCAAGGCCGGCATCACGACAGGCGAACTGGACCGCCTCTGCCATGAATACATGACCGATGTGCAGGGAACCATACCCGCTCCATTGAATTATTGCCCGCCCGGCTATACTCCTTATCCGAAAGCGATCTGCACCTCGGTCAACGATGTGGTGTGCCATGGCATTCCGGGCGACAAGGTGCTCAAGAACGGCGATGTCGTCAACCTCGATATCACGGTGATCAAGGACGGTTACCACGGCGATACCAGCCGCATGTTCTATGTGGGCGAGCCGTCCATTCTTGCCAAGCGGCTGGGCGACATCACGTTCGAATGCATGTGGCTCGGCATATCCAAAATCAAGCCGGGCGCGCATCTGGGCGATATCGGGTTCGTGATTCAGCAGCATGCGGAAAAAGCGGGCTACAGCGTGGTGCGCGAATTTTGCGGCCATGGCATCGGCAAGGTCTTCCATGAAGAGCCGCAGGTATTGCATTACGGCCGCCCCGGCACACTGGAAAAACTGGTTCCCGGCATGATTTTCACGGTCGAACCGATGATCAATGCAGGACGGCGCGACATCCGCGAAATGAGCGACGGCTGGACCATCAAGACCAAGGACCGCAGCCTGTCCGCCCAATGGGAGCATACGGTGCTGGTAACCGAAACCGGTTATGAGGTATTGACCGTATCGCCCGGCATGCCGCCTCCGCCCGCGCTGATTCAGCAACCTGCAACATCCCAATCCGCCGCTGGTTGAAAATGGCCTCTCCAGGCAACCCCGTGGCGTCTCTCGCGCTGCCGCTGAAGGAACAGCTGCGATCCGAACGGCAAGCGATCATTGCCGCGTTTCAAGCCGACGGCAAACCGGAGAAGCTGCTCACGAAACTGCGCCGCAGCGTGGATGGCATTTTGACGCAGGCATGGCAGGCGTTCCGACTGCCGCGCAATGCGGCACTGGTTGCGGTGGGCGGTTATGGCCGCGGAGAGTTGTTTCCGCATTCGGACGTCGACGTGCTGATTCTGCTCGACTCCGCGCCGGATGCGGCACTCCAGGCCAAGCTGGAAGAAATCGTCCAGCTTTTCTGGGATCTGGGCCTCGAAATCGGCCATAGCATCCGTACCATCGATGAATGTCTGAGCGAATCGGCAGCCGATATCACCGTCCAGACCAGCCTGCTGGAAGCGCGGCTCGTTACAGGCAATCGCAAGCTGTTCCAGTCGCTCCGCGATCGCTGCAGCGCCGCAATGGATGCGCAGGCTTTTTTTCAGGCCAAGACGCTGGAATTGCGCCAGCGGCATGTGAAGTACGAGGACACGCCCTACAGCCTCGAACCCAACTGCAAGGAAAGTCCCGGCGGACTGCGCGATCTGCAAGTCATTTTATGGGTTGCGAAAGCGGCGGGTTTGGGCGATTCATGGCGCAAACTGGCCGAACGCGGGTTGATCACGGCTACCGAAGCGCGCCAATTGACGCAAAAGGAACGTGCATTCAAGGATATTCGCATCCGCCTGCATGTTTACGCAAAGCGGCGTGAAGACCGGCTGGTATTCGATCTGCAAACGCCGATTGCGGAATCGTTCGGTTTCAAGACGACCGACACGCGCCGCGCAAGCGAATATCTGATGCAGCATTATTACTGGGCGGCGAAAGCAGTCATGCAGCTCAACATGATCCTGCTGCAGAATATCGAAGCGCAACTGTTCCCTCAGCCGGCCTGCCCGCAAGCGATCAATGAACGCTTCAATGAAGTCAACGGCTTGATCGACATCGCTGATGACGATACTTTCGCATCGGCGCCGTCGGCGATGCTGGAAGTATTCCTGCTGCTGGCGCAGCACACCGAATTGAAAGGCATGACCGCGCGCACCTTGCGGGCGCTATGGCATGGCCGTTTCAAGATCGATCGCAATTTCCGGCGCGATCCCGCCAATCACGCGCTGTTCATGCAGATCATCCGGGCGCCGCAAGGCATTACGCACACACTGCGGCGCATGAACCAGGTCAGCATTCTCGGCCGTTATCTGCCCAATTTTCGCCGCATCATCGGCCAGATGCAGCACGACCTGTTTCATGTTTATACGGTCGACCAGCATATCCTGATGGTGGTGCGCAACGTGCGGCGTTTCACGCTGACCGAACATGCGCACGAATACCCGTTTTGCAGCCAGTTGATCGCAAATTTCCCGCGGTCATGGGTGCTGTATATCGCCGCGCTGTTCCATGACATCGCCAAGGGACGCGGCGGCGATCATTCCCAGCTCGGGATGGCGGACGCAAGGCAATTCTGCAAGGATCACTCTCTGTCGAAAGAAGATACGGAACTGGTGGTATTCCTGGTCGAGCAACATCTGACGATGTCGCAGATTGCGCAGAAACAGGATTTGTCGGATCCGGACGTGATCCGGCATTTTGCGGATCTGGTCAAGGACGAACGCCATTTGACCGCCTTGTATTTGCTGACGGTGGCCGATATCCGCGGCACCAGCCCGAAAGTATGGAATGCATGGAAAGGCAAGCTGCTGGAAGACCTGTACCGGATGACTTTGCGCGTGCTCGGCGGTGAAGCGCCGTCGGCCGATCGCGAGCTTAAAAACCGCCAGGAAGAAGCGCTCAAGACGCTGCGGCTGTACGGCATGCCGGACAAGGCGCATGAGCAGTTGTGGCAGCAGCTCGATGTAGCGTACTTCCTGCGTCACGACGCGTCCGATATCGCGTGGCAAACCCGCGTGCTCTGCAACAAGATCGACAGCGGCAGCCCGGTGGTGAAGTGCCGGCTGGCACCGATCGGCGAAGGCTTGCAAGTCACTGTATACATCCGGGATCAGCCCGATCTGTTTGCACGCATCTGCAGTTATTTCGACCGGAAGAATTTCAGCATACTCGATGCGAAAATCCACACGACCAAAAACGGTTATGCGCTGGATACCTTTCTCGTGACGACACCGGCATTCGCGAAAAATTATCGCGACATCATTACGCTGGTCGAGCATGAACTGACGGAATTGCTCAAGTCGCAAGCAGCGCTGCCGCCGCCAAGCCAGGGCCGCCTGTCGCGCCTGTCGCGCACGTTTCCGGCGACACCGACGGTTGACCTGCGGCCGGACGAACGCGGCCAATATTATTTGCTATCGGTGTCCGCCAACGACCGCACCGGCCTGCTGTATTCGATTGCGAATGTGCTGGCCAAATACAAGATCAACCTGCATACCGCCAAAATCATGACCTTGGGCGAGCGCGTGGAAGACGTTTTTCTGGTGGATGGGCCGGTGCTGAATAATGCGCGCAGGCAGATTCAGCTGGAAACGGATTTACTGGATGCGCTGCACGTGTGACGCATTGTCCTTCAATCAAATTACCTTCATCACATGACCGAGCCGCTTCGCCTCTCCAAACGCATGTCCGAACTCGGGTTGTGTTCGCGCCGCGAGGCGGATGACTGGATCGAGCGTGGCTGGGTTCGCGTCGATGGTGCCGTGGTGTCGGAACTCGGCAGCAAGGTGTTGCCGCATCAGCGCATCACGATTGAACGTCAGGCCAGCGCGCAGCAGGCCAGGCGCGTCACCGTCCTGATCAACAAGCCGATGGGTTACGTCAGCGGCCAGGCGGAAGACGGCTATCAGCCTGCGGTGGTACTGGTCGATGCCGATAGCCGCTGGAAGGAAGATACCGCACCAATCCAGTTCCATCCGAGCCAGTTGCGCAGTCTGGTGCCGGCCGGCCGGCTCGATATCGACTCGGTCGGGTTGCTGGTGCTGACGCAAGACGGGCGCATCGCCAAGCAATTGATTGGACAGGATACGTTAGTCGAAAAGGAATATCTGGTTCGCGTTCAATACGCGAAAGCAGGCAAGCTGCCGGATGCGGAATTGAAGCGCTTGAACCACGGCCTGTCGCTCGACGGTAAAAAACTGCTGCCGGCAAAAGTGCGCTGGCAAAACGAGGATCAGTTGAGTTTCGTGCTGCGAGAAGGAAAGAAAAGGCAGATTCGACGCATGTGCGAAGCGGTCGGCCTGAAAGTGCTCGGACTCAAACGGGTCCGCATCGGCCGCATCACCTTAGGTGATTTGCCGGTGGGACAGTGGCGTTACCTGCGAGCAGACGAGCAATTTTAATTTCCTGCGTCAGTCGTCGTGCGCATCCGATCCAGGAAATAAAACATCCACATAACCGAAGCGCGAAAAATCCTCGATCCGCATCGGATACAGAATGCCTGCCAGGTGATCGCACTCATGCTGCACGACCCGCGCATGAAATCCTTCGGCATCGCGGCTGATGACTTTGCCGTATTGATCGACGCCTTGATAGTGAAGCCTGGTCCAGCGCGGCACCACGCCGCGCAGTCCGGGCACCGACAGGCAGCCTTCCCAGTCTTCTTCGATCTGATCGGATAACGGCGTCAGCACCGGATTGATCAATACCGTTTCCGGCACCGGAGGCGCATCCGGGTAACGGGTATTTTGCTTGAATCCGAAAATAACCAATTGCAGGTTCACGCCGATTTGCGGCGCGGCCAGCCCTGCGCCATTTACCGCGTGCATCGTATCGAACATGTCCTCGATCAGCGCGTCCAGATCAGGCGTGCCGAACCGGGTGATCGGCTCTGCCTGCTGCAACAGGCGCGGATCGCCCATTTTGAGAATATCGCGCACGCTCATGTCATTCTCTTCAAGTGGTTCGCCAGTTCCTTGCCGATTTCGGGATGCTTCAGCCCCATCGCCAAAGTCGCTTTCAGATAGCCGAGTTTGGAGCCGCAGTCGTATCGTTGTCCGCTGTACCGGTACGCCAGCACCGGTTCGGATTGCATCAGCGCGGCAATGCCGTCGGTCAGTTGAATTTCGCCGCCAGCACCTTTGCCGATACCTTCAAGATAATCGAATATTTTATTGCTGAGTACATATCGCCCCACCACGGCAAGCGTGGAAGGCGCGGATTGCGGCGCCGGTTTTTCAACAATCGCATTCACCCGTTCCAGGTTCGGCCGGTAAGACGTCGCACTGACGATGCCGTACTGTTTGGTGTCTGCGAGAGGCACGTCCTGCACCGCCAAAATGCTGCTGCCCTCCCGCGAAAATACGTCGGTCATCTGCGCCAGCACAGGCATTTGGCCGGGCGCGACATCCATGAAATCATCAGCCAGCAAAACCGCAAACGGTTCATTGCCGACCACCGGGCGCGAGCATAGCACTGCATGTCCCAATCCGAGCGGCGCCGACTGCCGAATGTAGATGCAGGTAATGTGCTTTGGAATAACGTTTTGAACGAATTCAAGCAGTTGCGTTTTTCCTGCGGCTTCCAGCTCCGCTTCCAGTTCATATGCCTTGTCGAAATGGTCTTCGATGGCGCGCTTGTTGCGGCCGGTGATGAAGATCATTTCGGTGATGCCGGCCGCAACTGCCTCTTCAACTGCATATTGAATCAGCGGCTTGTCGACGATCGGCAGCATTTCCTTCGGCTGCGCCTTGGTTGCCGGCAGGAAGCGGCTGCCCAGGCCGGCGACCGGAAATACCGCTTTGGTGATTTTCTTCATTTGCTGATTTTCATTCGTTAACTTTTTCCAATAACTGAAGCAACCCGATTTCATCAAGAATCGGCACACCAAGTTCCTGCGCTTTTGCGAGTTTGCTGCCGGCGTCTTCGCCGGCTACGACATAACTGGTTTTTTTGGATACCGAACCGGCGACCTTGCCGCCTGCTGCCTCGATCATTTCGGCTGCGGCATCGCGGCTGAGATCGGGTAATGTGCCGGTCAGCACGAATGTCTTGCCCAGCAACGGTTTCGGCCTGCTTTCCGGCGCGCCTTCGGTCCAGTTGACGCCTGCCGCCCGCAACTGCTCGATCAATTCCAGATTGAACGGATCGGAAACAAACAGCATGATCGAACGCGCAACGACCGGGCCGACGTCCGCCACGTCGAGCAATTGCTCTTCGGCTGCCTGCAGCAATGCATCGAGGCCGCCGAAATGACGCGCCAGTTCCTTTGCCGTCGATTCGCCGACATGCCGAATGCCGAGCGCATAAATGAAACGCGCCAAGGTAGTCGATTTCGACTTTTCCAGCGCATTCAACACATTCTGCGCGGATTTGTCGGCCATCCGATCCAGCGCGGCAAGCGAGGTCAAACCCATTTTATAAAGATCCGCGGCCGTCGTAATGACATGCTTGTCCACCAACTGCTCGACCAACTGATCGCCCAGGCCTTCAACATCCATCGCCCGGCGCGACACGAAATGCAGCAGGCCGCCTTTGCGCTGCGCCGCGCATTTGACCCAACCGCCCGAACAGCGCGCAACGGCTTCTTCTTCCAGCCGGATGATCGGCGAGCCGCATACCGGACACACCGGCGGCATCGAAAATTGCCGTGCGTTTTCGGGCCGCAACTCCGGAACGAATGCCACCACTTCCGGGATCACATCGCCGGCACGGCGCACGATCACGGTGTCGCCGATCTGGATATCCTTGCGTCTGACTTCATCTTCGTTATGCAGCGTTGCATTGGTCACGGTGACGCCGCCCACCGAAACCGGCACGAGACGCGCAACCGGCGTGATGGCGCCGGTGCGCCCTACCTGAACGCCGATGTCCTGCACGATCGTCATCGCTTCTTCAGCGGGGAATTTATGCGCCAGCGCAAAGCGCGGCGCACGCGAAACGAATCCAAGTTTCCGCTGCTCGCTCAACTGATTGACCTTGTAGACCACACCGTCGATTTCATACGGCAGATGCGGACGTTTTTCGGCAACGCCGTGAAAGAATCCGAGCAATCCCTGCGCCCCTTTCACGACCGCCCGTTCATTGCATACGGCAATCCCCAGTTCAGCATACCAGTCGAGCAGGCCCGCATGCGAGGACGGCATGTCGGCGCCTTCCAGCACGCCGATTCCATAGGCAAAAAAACGCAATACGCGTTGCGCGGTGATACGCGAATCGAGTTGCCTCAAGCTGCCTGCGGCAGCGTTGCGCGGATTGGCGAATTCTTTTTGTCCGGCTTCGCGCTGGCGCGCATTGAGCCGGGCAAAATCGGATTTGAACATCAATACTTCGCCGCGCACGTCGATGACCTTGGGCGGATGGGAAGCATGCAGCCGTAAAGGAATCGCGCGCACGGTACGGATGCTGGCAGTGACGTTTTCACCGGTCATGCCATCGCCGCGCGTCGCCGCTTCCACCAGGATGCCGTCTTCATAACGCAAATTGATGGCAAGACCGTCGAATTTCAATTCAGTCGCGTATTCGACTTCCGTATCCGACTTCAAGGCATCCTTGACGCGTCGGTCGAACGCGATGATGTCTTCATCCGCAAAACCATTGTTGATCGACAGCATCGGCGCTGAATGGCGCACTTGCGCGAACTGCGACAGCGGAGCCGCGCCGACACGCTGAGTCGGGGAATCCGGCGTAATCAGTTCGGAATGCGCCGCTTCCAGCGCTTGCAGTTCGCGGAAAAGCTTGTCGTATTCGGCATCGGGAATGGTTGGATTGTCGAGCACGTGATAGGCATGATTATGCCGGTTCAGCTCGGTACGCAGCCATGCCGCGCGGGTTCGCCATTCAGCATCGCCGGATGGCGTGCCTGTTCCGGCAACTTGCGCCGGCGTCGAAAAAAAATCCGGCTGCATGGCTAACTGAACAAACGCAATGCGCGGGTCGATCCTGCGGGAATTCCCGCCGCTTCCATATCGGCATAAAATGCATTGACCTGCGCCGCGATTTCTCCCAGCGCGGCATCCGATAATGCCTGATTCGCATCATCGACGACTGCCCCATCCAGCCGCGCCGAAAGCGATCTTGCGCAGGCAGCCATCGCGCCGAATCCATCTCGTTGTGGTGCAACGCGCGGCACATCCAGCAGCAACGTCAGCCGGGAAGTGGTTTCGGCAGCCGGCGTGACATTGGTCGACAATGAAAAAAGTGTGCCGCCATCGCCGTCCGGCATCACCAGACGGCCATCCGGACGCAGATCGAAACCTTGCCTTGCCAGTGCGGCGAGCAATCCGCTGATCGCCCAGGGCGCGCCGTTTGAAAGAATATTGACGCTGAGTTGCGCATCGTATTCGCTCGTGAATTGATGCAGCCCGCGGGAGGCAGCCATCACCCGCATCATGTCGGGCACATCGGGTTCGGCATCCAAGTCATCGGCAACCTGCCGCAGGCGCATCACCAGTTCGGAATATTCCAGTTCGTTTAACGCGGTACTGCGATTGGCCAACTGCACGCCCGCCTGCAACGCGGTGTAAATGCCGCCGTGAGCAATCGGCTCCCAGTTGCCGTCATCGCGTTGCCCGATGAAATGAACCGGCTTGTTGCCGACATGCCGCAACGACTGAAGCACGGGCAGGATTTTTTCACCGCGCACAGGCCCGTCCAGTCCCAACGGAATGGCGCAATCGATCAATTCATCGATCGGCAATTCCCTCGAAACCGGATGAATCAATACCGTGGGCTCATCCCGTTGCCGGAACGCGGCTTTCTGATCCGGCGCATCTCGCGGCCTATCCGCATCGGCCAATGCATCTGCTTGCGGCTGATCGAAAACAGGTTCGATCCGGCCATTTTCATTCGGTGCAAGGCTCGCGGCGGAAGTCATGAGCACATCGTCATGCGCCGGCGAAAATGCCCGCTCGACGCTTTTTCTCGCTTTGTATTCCTGCCATTTATTGTAGGAAATGACGCCGACGACAATGGCGCCGCCGATTGCAATCAGGCTTGCTTGTAGCTCTGTCATGCTGCGGATGCCTTAAAAATGCCATGAAGGATGGATGCCGGATCGAACAGGCACAAACCGGAAGCGTCCCATAGCGGAAATAGTGATCGGATCATTGTCGAAATCCAGAGAGTTGACGATTCTGCGGCATCGGTATGCGCTCTTTTTTCAAACGTCTGAATCCAGGGGGACGATGCACTGCATGACAACCAGGTCAGGGTAAGTGTTAGCCGGCAAAGTTGTCAAGCCGAAGGCATCTCCGCATAGGGGGCCGAAGCTGGATGCGCGAATAACATGGTTTGCATATTCATCTTTGCGATAGAACATTAAATCGCTGCTTAGCGTGTCATGTAGATAAAAAAAACAGTGGGTTGACCATAATCAATGCGATGAATGCTGGCAATAATAAGATAGCAATCAGGCAACAACATCCATTGCTTTACCCAACGAACATGAGAATACAGCACCACAGTTTTGTTGAAATCGATCAACCTTGCATATTTGAAACTTGCCTAACCCGGAGATCCATATGAAAGCTGACTATGAAGGATGCCTGACAATGGCCGTGCATGCCATTGCCGCCGTTCCTTGCGACTGGCCGACTCTCAATGCGTACTGTGTTGCGAATATTATCAATGCAGGAGCACATCATGTCTAACGCCAAAGAATACAAGCTTCAAGATCTCACCATGCTGTCGATCAGCCCTGTCGTGCAAGTAATTCGCCGCTGGTGGTTGCGCCGAGCGGAGGACCACTATCTGATCTGCGCGGACGTGGAACAGGCCCGTGCCCGCGAAGCGCAGCAGAACGTGGCCTATTATCAGAAACGGGCCGCCTTGGCCCGCTCGTCCCGGCTTTAATATCAACGTCGATCACGCCGCTTGCGCTTCGGCGGCAAAACTGGCGGCGGATTCCATATCCACCGCAACGATGCGCGATACGCCTTGTTCCTGCATCGTCACACCGATCAACTGCTGCGCCATTTCCATCGCGATCTTGTTGTGCGAGATAAAAAGGAACTGCGTATGCGCCGACATCCGCTTGACCATGTTGCAAAAGCGTTCGGTATTGGCATCATCCAATGGCGCATCGACCTCATCGAGCAGGCAGAACGGCGCGGGGTTGAGCTGGAACATCGAAAACACCAGCGCGGTCGCGGTCAGCGCCTTTTCACCGCCCGACAGCAGGTGAATCGTCGCATTCTTTTTGCCGGGCGGTTGGGCCATCACCTGCACGCCGGAGTCGAGAATTTCTTCTCCGGTCATCATCAGTTTCGCATTGCCGCCGCCGAACAGGATCGGGAACAGTTCGCCGAAATGACGATTCACCTTGTCGAACGTGTCTTGCAACAGGTCGCGTGTTTCCTTGTCGATCTTGTGGATCGCATCCTGCAGCGTATTGATCGCTTCGGTCAGATCGGCATTTTGCGCATCCAGGAAATTCTTGCGCTCCGATGCCTGCGCCAATTCGTCCAGAGCCGCCAGATTGACCGCGCCTAACGCGGCGATCGCATTGGTCAGGCGCATCACTTCGCCTTGCAGATACGACGGCCGGATATCGCCGTTCAGCTTTTCCGTCAGTACGGCCTCGTCGGCCTGCGCTTCCGCCAGTTGCTGCGCGTACTGCTCCTGATTCAAGCGTGCAGCCTGCTCTTTCAACTGCAATTCCATGATGCGGTCGCGCTGCGGCTGCAAGCTGCGCTCCGCCTGCATCCGCGCCTCTTCGTGATGACGCAATTTCTGCGTAAGCTGATCGAGTTCGTGCCGCGCATCGGCCAGCGCACGCTCCTGATCGCTGCGCTTTTCCAGCAGCGACTGCAAGCCGGCCTGCGCCGCCTGATCGTCCAGGCTTTCCAGTTCCAGATGCCCTTGCTGCATGTTCGCAAACAATTGCGCGGCTTGCTCCAGGGCCGTGGCAATACTGCGCTTCAATTCATCGATCTTGCCGCGATGCGATTTCTCGGCGAATTCCGCCTCCTGCGCGGCGCGTTCCAGTTCGCGCACGCGTTGGCGCGCATCATTCAACTGCTGCTCTTTTGCCAGATAATCGGTCTGGCCGTCTTCATGTTTTTCCTGCATCTCGGCCAGTTCGGCATCGAGCTGTTCGAATTTCGCTTCCGACTCGGCCTTGACCTGTTGCTGCTCGGCTTCCTGCGCGGCGATTTCGGCCAAATCGGCCACGATTTGCGCGCTGCGCTGATTGAAGCGCTCCTGCACTTCGGACAGTTTCATCACATCGATTTGCAAGCCGTGCACCGTCTGCGTCAACATATTGACGCGCTGACGGATCTCTTGCAAACGCTGCGTCGCTTGCGACAACGCGGCGTCGGCCCGTACCGAACGCGATTTCGCTTCATCGGCAAGCATTTGCTGCGCGCGCAATTGCCTGGTGATGTTTTCGATTTCCTGCTGACGCGCCAGCATGCCATCCTGTTCGGAATCGGATGCATAAAAACGCACGCTCGATCGGCCGATCGCATGTCCTTGCTTGGTCACGAAATATCCGCCGGCCGGCAGTTTGGTCCGATCGATGAATGCCGCCGTCGTGTCTTCCGCGACGAATACGTTATGCAACCAGTCCTGCATCAATGCGCGCAGGCCTGGATCGTTCAATTGCAGCAAATTCAGCAATGGTTTCAGGCCGGCGGGCGCATCTGCATTGGCCGGCATGCCTGCGCCGGGATTCGGCGTAAACAACGCCAGTTTCGCCGGCGGCGCATCGTTGAAAAAAGCCTTGGCCCAGTCGAGATTCGACATTTCCAGCGCCGAGGTCCGTTCGCGCAGCACCGATTCCAGCGCGGTTTCCCAGCCCTGGTCGATATGCAGTTTCTGCCACAGCCGCGGCAATTCGCCCAATTCATGCTTGTTGAGCCACGGCTGCACCTTGCCTTGCGTCTGCACATTTTCCTGCAACTGTTTCAATGCATTCAGCCGCGCTTCCAGTTGCGCATTGTTCGCTGTTTCGGTATTGACTTGCTGCTGCGCGGTGCGGCGCTCTTCTTCCAGTTTCGGTTGCTGTTCCTGCGCTTCTTCCTGCAATTGCTTCGTTTCTTCCAACGCCGCCTGTTTTTCTTCCAGTTGCATCTTCAGGTTCGACAGATGCGCCGTATCGGGCAGGTTCAAGCCGTTTTGTTCTTGCGAAAGACGCTCGCGGCGCACGGTCAGGCTGGCGAGAATATTGGACGCATTGCGCTGATGCGCGGATTCCAGCTCGATCTGCTGTTGCGCCTGCATGATCTTGCCGCGCGATTCGGTGGTCTTGAGTTGCGCTTCGCGCCAGGCCTGTTCCAGTGCCGGCAATCCGTCGTTCTGCCGTTGCGCCGCCTGCTGTGTCTGTTCGACGCGCGCGGCACGTTCTTCCAAGTGCATCTCGGCTTCCGCCAGATCTTCCTGATACTGCGTGCCTTGACGTTGCCACTGATCGCGCTGCGCGGTCAATGAATTGAGTTGCGACTGCAGCCGGTTGCGCGATTCGATGACGAACTTGATTTGCGCTTCCAGGCTGCCGATTTCGGAATTGGTTTGATACAAATGACCCTGCGCCTGGTGCATGCGGTCGCCGGCAGCATAATGCGCCTGACGCATATGCTCGAGTTCGGTTTCGACATGGCGCAATTTCGCGGTTTGCTCTTCCAGATCGGTCTGCGCTTTTTCAATATCGCGGAAGTGCTTTTCCTGCTCGGACTTCGCTTCGTTCTTGCGCAACAGCCAAAACAGTTTCTGCTTTTCTTCCTGGTCGGCCTGCAGTTCATGGAATTTCTGCGCGACAGCCGCCTGGCTTTGCAGCTTTTCCAGATTCGCATTCAGTTCGCGCAGGATATCTTCGACGCGCAGCAGGTTTTCACGGGTATCCTGCAAACGGTTTTCGGTTTCCCGCCGCCGCTCCTTGTATTTCGAGACGCCTGCCGCTTCTTCGAGAAAAATCCGCAATTCTTCCGGCCGCGCTTCAATGATCCGCGAAATCATGCCCTGCCCGATGATCGCATACGCACGCGGCCCCAGACCGGTGCCGAGAAAAATATCCTGGATGTCGCGCCGCCGGACCGCCTGATTGTTAATGTAATAAGTCGATGTGCCGTCGCGCGTCAACGTGCGCTTGACCGCGATTTCCGCGTACTGGCTCCATTGGCCGGCTGCCTTGCCGTCGCCGTTGTCGAACACGAGTTCGACCGAAGAACGACCTGCCGGCTTGCGGGTAGTCGTGCCGTTGAAAATCACGTCCTGCATCGACTCGCCGCGCAATTCGGACGCCTTGGATTCACCCAATACCCAGCGCACCGCATCGATGATGTTCGATTTACCGCAGCCGTTGGGGCCGACGACGCCGACCAGCTGCCCCGGCACCTGGAAATTCGTGGGATCGACAAAGGATTTGAACCCCGACAATTTAATGGAAGTTAGACGCACGTTATCGACTGTTCCTGGATTGAGATTGCTGAAACATAAGTGGCGGCCCCGGATTGGACTCCATGGGCAATTGCGAAAATCGTCTCGCGAAAGCGGCTAATCATATCATTTCAATCCTTCGTTTTTGCTATTTCCCGCCGATGAAAGCCATACATGATTTTAGAAATCCCGGATGCGATATCCGATGACGCAGTAGATTTATATCGCCATGCATAACGACAAGTTCATTAAAATCCCTTACTCTGACGCATCTTCTATTTCTTGTGAAACCATAGCCCCATGCAAGGTCAACTATTCACCAGCGACTTTCTCTTCCGCGGCATCAAGGAAACCGAACCTTGGCAAGCTTTATCGGACCAAGCGCTGGATGCATTTATCGACCGCTTGAAGCAACTCTACAGCGGCCTGGCGATTGATACGCAACTCAACGAAGCGCAAACCGAAGACGAATTGATCGCGCCGATATTGGCCGAATTGGGATGGCATGAATGCTGGCTGTCGCAGGTCAACATGTCCGAAAAAGGCCGCGAAGACGTCCCGGATTTCCTGCTGTTTCCCGATCCGGCTGCCAAAGCCCGTGCAATGGGAGAGAAAGACGATGGGCGCGTGCGGCATGGCATCGCGCTGATCGAGGCCAAGCGCTGGATGCGGGTATTGGACCGCAACGATGAAAACGCCGCCGCCAACCGCAAAAAGCGTGACTTTGGCGCACCGTCTTCGCAAATGCTGCGCTATTTATCGCGTGCGGACGTGATGAGCGACCGCGCCGTCAAATGGGGCATGCTCACCAACGGCGGCGTCTGGCGCTTGTATTGGCAGGACGCACGATCGCGCGCAGAAGATTTTTTTGAAATCGATGTTGCGGCTGCGCTGGAAATACCGGGAGCCCAGCCCGAGCTGGATAAAATTGATGCACGGGATGCGCTCAAACTTTTTTTCCTGCTGTTTCATCGCGCGGCTTTTTTGCTGCAACCCTGGGATAGCCAGCGCCGCACCTTTCATGCGATTGCATTATCGGAAGCGCGCCTGTACGAAGAAATCGTATCGCAGAATCTGGGCGAGCGCGTATTCAAGGAAGTATTTCCCAGCTTGGCCAATGCACTGGCTTCCAACGACCTCGGTGCAGTGAAAAACGCTCACGGTCAATACGATCGCGGCTATCTCGACGAAGTGCGCGAGGCAACGCTGGTGTTACTGTACAGGCTGCTATTCGTACTGTATGCGGAAGACCGGCGCCTGCTTCCTGTCACCGACTCGCGTTATGCACCATACAGTCTGTCAGTCTTGCGGGACGAGATAGCGCACGCCTGCGATAGCGGCGCGGTACTTTCAAAACGGGCAGCCAATTATTGGCACAAGTTATCCGAACTTTTTCTCGTGATTGCCGAAGGTGACGACCAGTTAGGCATGCCCGCATACAACGGCGGCCTGTTCGAACGCGCCCGTGCACCCATACTGGCCCGCATACGCGTGACCGACGCACAAATGGCGCCGGTAATCGATGCGCTGTCGCGCCGTGTGGAAGATATTTTCAAACCCCGGATCAATTATCGCGATTTGTCGGTTTCGCATCTGGGCGGCATTTACGAAAGGCTGTTGGCCTATTCGCTGGTGCAGGAAGACATTACACCGCCTCTTTCAGTTGGCGGCCCGATTTTCGGCCCTCTACTTGCGCGTCCCGCCAGTTTTGCACGTAAAGGCTCAGGCAGTTACTACACGCATGACGACCTGGTACGGCTGATATTGGACGAGGCCGTTGGCCTGCTGACGACGGAGCGCAGCTTCGCTTACGAGCAATTGCTGGGCAAATACAAGAAAAAAACAGCGCTCAAGCCCTATGAATGGGATGCGCTTGAATCGGCCGACACCGCCAGCCAGATTCTGGAGCTGAAGATATGCGATCCGGCAATGGGCAGCGGTCACTTTCTGGTAGCGCTGGTCGATTATCTGGCCGATCGTGTGCTGGAAGCGATTCAAACGGTGGATGATGCAGTCAATGAAGCGCCGTGGGCTGCGCATCTGGTCGAACGCGGCACGCCTTGGACCTCGCCGGTTGTAGCGCGCGTAGCCGACATTCGTCGCCGCATCCAGAAAGCCGCCAAGGAGCATGGCTGGGCAATCGACAGCCGCCAGCTTGACGACCGTCACATCATCCGCCGCATGATTTTGAAAAAGGTCGTCTTCGGTGTCGATAAAAATCCGATGGCAGTCGAACTGGCGAAAGTTGCATTGTGGTTGCATACCTTTACCGTTGGCGCTCCGCTTAGTTTTCTCGATCACCATCTGAAATGCGGTGATTCCCTGCATGGCGAAAAACTTGACACCGTGCGCGCCGGCATGGCCGAACTGGGCGCATTGTTTCAGGATGCGGAACTGACGCGACTTGAAATTGCCGCCCAAAGCCTTGATGCGGTAGCCGAACTAACCGACACCAGCATTGCCGAAGCGCACGAATCGAAGCAACTGGCCGATGCTGCGGCCCGGCAAGTCGCGCCGATCCATGCGCTGCTCGACTTCTGGCGAGCGCTACGCTGGCTAGTACCCGGGTGGCCCACCAGCAAAATCGGCAAGATCAAAGACGAACATGCGCGTATTGCACTTGCAGAATTGTTTTCGGATCACCATATCTTGAGCGGCGTTGTCGCCGCCGGCAAGATAGCGGGCGAAGGTCCGGAAATCGACGCCGCCAATGCGTTGCTGGCGCGTGCAGGCGCATTGTCAAAGCGGGAAAATTTCTTTCATTGGTGGACTGCATTCCCGACGGTATGGCGCGGATCGGGTGGCAAAAGCGCAGACGGCTTCGATGCAGTCATCGGCAATCCGCCGTGGGACAGGATCAAGCTGCAACAGATCGAATGGTTCGCCGAGCGCAAGCCCGCGATCGCGCTGCAGACGCGCGCCGCCGACCGTGCAAAACTGATCAAGGAAGAAGAGCGCAGAAAAACCGCACTCTGGAAAGAATATGGACTGGCGGTCGAAACTGCCGAAGCCAGCGCACGCGTGATACGCAATTGCGATGAGTTTCCGATGCTATCGGGCGGTGACATCAACATCTATAGCCTGTTTGTCGAGCGCGCGCAGGCATTGACGCACAATAGCGGGATTATCGGCTTGCTGACACCGTCCGGCATTGCTGCGGACAAAGGTGCGTCTGAATTCTTCCGCAGTATTTCCAGTACCGGACGGCTTGGTGCGCTGCTGGATTTTGAAAACCGCAATAACCCCGGAGGCAGCTATTTCCCTGATGTTGATTCCCGCTTCAAATTCAGCGCACTGATTTTCGGTGCCGCACAACGCAGCTTTGAAGTGAGCCGCTGCGCATTTTTCCTCCATAGGCTGGATGAACTGGTGGAGACCGGTCGCGTTCTTACGCTGACCGCACAAGATTTCACGCTGGTCAATCCCAACACGGGTGCAGCACCTATTTTCCGCAATCAGCGCGATGCCGACATTACCACCCGCATCTACCGCCGGCATCCGATACTGGTCAATCGCAGCAATGGACGGGAACAGCGTGCATGGCCGGTAAAGTATGTGACGGTGTTTCACATGACGAATGATTCGCATCTGTTCATGACCCGTGCA
The DNA here is from genome assembly GCA_027310305.1 of Herminiimonas sp. Lineage (GTDB taxonomy): Bacteria > Pseudomonadota > Gammaproteobacteria > Burkholderiales > Burkholderiaceae_D > DAIDBD01. The sequence goes on along the minus strand of DAIDBD010000077.1, from coordinate 30,667 downwards.
GAAATGGAAAAAGCGGGATGGAAGCCCGCTGAACTGAATCGCTTGAAAAAGAGTCAGGCGCTAGCGTACCCGCTGTATGCAGGGCGGATGATGAATATTTTCGATCATCGGGCGTCGCACGTTAAGGTCAATGAAAGTAATCTTCACAATGCGGCGCTTAGCACTGCATTGAGCGATGCGGAAAAAAAAGATGTGAATCGTTTTCCTGAACCGCAGTATTGGGTAAGTGCGGACGCCATTCCAAATGAATATCGCGTCGATTGGGCGCTGGCATTCCGTGATATTGCGCGTTCGACCGATGCGCGAACCATGATTGCCAGTTTTGTGCCGACGTCTGCATGCAGCAACAAACTCCCATTGCTAATGTCTACAGACACGGACCAGAGAAAAACATCGAACTTTTTGCCGCTATTGCTTGCCGGTTTGAACTCTTTAGCTTTTGATTTTGTGACCCGCCAAAAAATTCAAAGTACAAGTATCAATTGGTTTATCGTCGAACAGCTCCCCATTATTTCTCCCGAAACGTTCGAGCAATCCATCGGCGGCATCAACATCGCCGACTACATTCGCACCGAAGTGCTGGCGCTGACCTACACAGCGCACGACATGGCGCCGTTCGCGCGCGACATGGGTTATCTCGATGCAGCAGGCCAGGTCAAGCCGCCGTTTGTGTGGGACACCGAAGATCGCGTCCATCGCATGGCGCGGCTCGATGCGCTGTTCATGCACTTGTACGGTCTGTCGGAAGACGATGCCGATTACATCTTGTCGACCTTTCCCATCGTGCGGGAAAAAGATATGGCGGCGCACCGCACTTTCCGCACGCGCGACCTGATACTGGCCTACATGCAGCGCATCGCCGCCGGACAGTTGCGGCATGACGACTTCGTTTAGAAACCACGCTACGTTCAAACGTAATTTCGTATGAAGTCGTAGTAACCGCGCACCCCATACGCAGAATGCCGAACAACCGATCTTTTTACCTGGTTGAGTGCGACGACATATTCCTTGAGCGACAAGTTATCAACCTTGTTGATTCGGTTCATGCCTACTTCGGTACACCAGGCGATGATGCCGGCGGTAAGCCGGTGCTGCAGCACAGTTTCATTTTTTGCATAGCCGAATTCTTTCTTGATAGCGATTACAGCATTTCCCAGAGCCAAAACGCATAAACTATCCGTCAAATCGAGGTGCAGTTCATACTGATGCTTCAGCCCGATTTCGATATTTTGCAAAACATCGAAATGCATTTCCTCGTTCAGATCCATAGCGCTTCCTCGCTCTCAAAATTGATACCCGCTGGCTACCCAATAAAGCCAATCCGCATGCGCCTCTTGCGTTTCATTATCTTTTGATGAAGAGTTCAGTTGCGCGAGAGGGACGGCGAATTTCTCATGGCCTCGATTGATCCATACGAAAATTTCGGACTCGCATTCCGATTCAGGCGCCATCGCCAGCACCTGCACCTTTTCGCCTATCCTGAGCGGCGAAGTCGCTCGCTTGACGCCGCATTGCGCGTTGAAAGGAAATCCGAGATTTTCTTCAAGGTAGTAATACCAGCTCATCGCGCGTTCCATTTCGTCATAGGCATCCACAACGACTTCCATCATTATTCGATGTTCCCGTTCCTGGTCCTTTTTGATACTTGCCATTCAATGCCTCCTTTGCCAATGCCGGAAGGTATAATGCTCACCTTGCTTTTACGCTTTCCGATTGCTTATTTTCCCATTTATCCGTGAACTCGCTCCTAGATAATTTACAGCCCTATCCTTTCGAAAGGCTGCGGCAACTTTTCTCCGACATCAAGCCCAATCCCGCCTATCAAGCGATCAGCTTGGGCATCGGCGAGCCCAAGCATCCGACGCCGGCATTCATCCAGCAATCGCTGGCGGATAACCTGAATGGCCTGGCAAGCTATCCGACCACCGCCGGTACCGACGCGTTGCGCGCGACGATTGCCGGCTGGCTGGAACGCCGATACGGCTTGCCGAAACTTGACCCGGCAACGCAGATATTGCCGGTCAACGGTTCCCGCGAAGCTCTTTTTGCATTGGCGCAAACGGTCGTTACGCCTTCGGCGAATGCGCTGGTGCTGTGCCCGAATCCGTTCTACCAGATTTACGAGGGCGCTGCGTATCTGGCAGGCGCCCAGCCTTACTTCGTCAATTCCGATCCGTCCCGCAATTTTGCGCCGGATTACAAAAGCGTCCCGGCCGATATATGGCCGCGCGTGCAACTGCTGTACATTTGCTCGCCGGGCAATCCGACCGGCGCGGTACTGTCGCTCGACGACTGGAAAGAATTGTTCGACCTGTCCGACCGCTATGGGTTCGTGATCGCGGCGGACGAATGTTATTCCGAAATTTATTTCAAGACTGAAGCGCCTTTGGGTGGCTTGGAAGCGGCCAACAAGCTTGGACGCACCGGCTATCCGCGCTTGATCGGTTTTTCGAGTTTATCCAAGCGTTCCAACGTTCCCGGCATGCGTTCGGGCTTTGTCGCCGGCGATGCTGAAATCCTGAAGAAATTCCTGCTGTACCGCACCTACCACGGCAGCGCAATGAGCCCGTCGATTCAGTCGGCGTCGATTGCGGCATGGAACGATGAACGGCACGTCGTCGAAAACCGGGAAAAATACCGCGCGAAATTCAGCCAGGTCACGCCGATGCTGCAACAGGTACTGGATGTCGAATTGCCGGATGCCGGTTTTTACCTGTGGGCCAAGGTCGATAAACTCTTCGCTATCTCGGATACCGAATACGCCAGGCGCCTCTATGCCGAATATAATGTGACGGTATTGCCCGGCAGCTATCTCGCGCGCGATGCGCACGGCATCAATCCGGGCCGGAATCGCATTCGCATGGCGCTGGTCGCCGAAGTCGACGAATGCGTGGAAGCAGCACGGCGCATCGTCGCATTCACGCAAAATCTGGCATCGCACTAATCACTTAACTTTAAGACATTCAAAAAAAATGACTCAACAGCTCCAGCAAATTATCGATCAGGCGTGGGAAGACCGCACCAATTTTTCTCCCAAGTCCGCTCCGTCGGAGGTGCGCGACGCGGTTGCGCATGTTCTCGAACAATTGAACCAGGGCACGTTGCGCGTTGCGCAAAAAACCGGCGGCGACTGGACCGTCAATCAATGGATCAAGAAAGCCGTGCTACTGTCGTTCCGGCTGGAAGACAACCTGCCGATGCCGGCCGGCGCCGATATGCAGTTTTACGACAAGGTGCCGACCAAATTCGCCAACTACACGGCGGAAGATTTCGCCAAAGGCGGTTTTCGCGTGGTGCCGCCTGCGGTTGCGCGGCGCGGCAGCTTCATCGGCAGAAACGTGGTGCTGATGCCGTCTTACGTCAACATCGGCGCCTATGTCGATGAAGGCACGATGGTCGATACCTGGGCCACCGTCGGCTCTTGCGCGCAGATCGGCAGGAACGTGCATTTGTCCGGCGGCGTCGGCATCGGCGGCGTGCTGGAGCCGATGCAGGCGAATCCGACCATCATCGAAGACAATTGCTTTATCGGCGCCCGCTCGGAAGTCGTCGAAGGCGTGATCGTGGAAGAAAATTCGGTGATTTCAATGGGCGTTTATATCGGCCAGTCGACCAAAATCTACGATCGCGCAACCGGCGAAGTCAGCTATGGCCGCATCCCTGCGGGATCGGTCGTGGTATCGGGCAATTTGCCATCGGCCGACGGCAAATACAGCTTGTATTGCGCGGTGATCGTCAAACGCGTGGATGCCAAAACCCGCGCCAAGACCGGCATCAATGAATTGTTGCGCGAAGCGTGATTGTCAAAGGTTTGTTCGTTTAGCTTTTTTACCTGATTTTAGGAGCCGGTCATGGCGATGGATCGCTTGTTTCAGCTGATGAAGGACAAAGGCGCATCGGACATGTTCCTCGCGGTCAATTCGCCGATCCAGCTCAAGATCAATGGCAACATGATTCCGATCAATCAGCAGAAGATGGATCAAATGTCGATCACCACTTTGCTGAGTGAAGTGGTGTCGACTGAAAAATTGAAAGAGCTGGATCGAAACAACGAACTCAACATGGGCATTCCGGTAGCGGGGATAGGCAGTTTCCGCTTGTCCGCATTTTGCCAGCGCGGTTCCACTTCAGCCGTGCTGCGCTACATTCCGAGTGAAATTCCGCCGATCGAAGACTTGCATATTCCGCCGATTCTGTCTGGTCTGATCATGGAAAAACGCGGGTTGCTGCTGGTCGTCGGCGCGACCGGTTCCGGCAAATCGACCACCATCGCGTCGATGCTGGATCATCGCAATGCATTGCAGGCCGGCCATATTCTGACGCTGGAAGATCCGATCGAGTATCTGTTCAAAAACAAGAAATCGATCGTGAATCAACGCGAGATCGGAACCGATGCGGCAAGTTTGACGATCGCGCTGAAAAATGCGCTGCGCCAGGCGCCGGACTGCATTCTGATCGGCGAAATCCGCGACAAGGACACGATGTCGAATGCGATCGCGTATGCGCAATCCGGCCATCTGGTGGTGGCGACATTGCATGCCAATAACAGCTATCAGGCACTGACCCGCATCATCAATTTCTATCCGCTCGAAACCCGCCAGTCGCTATTGCCGGATCTGGCAACCACGCTCAAGGCCATCGTTTCCCAACGCCTGGTGCGCTCGGTGGATGGCGGGCGCAGGGCCGCGGTCGAAGTCATGCTCAATACCCGCCATGTATCCGAACTGATCGAACAAGGCGACATCAGCCAGATCAAGGAAGCCATCGAAAAAAGCCTGTCGCCCGGTTCGCAAACTTTCGAACAGGCGCTGATGCTGCTGATCAGGGAAGGACTGATCACGCAGGAAGAAGCGCTGGCCAACGCCGATTCGGCAACCAATCTGTATTGGATGCTCAATAACGAACAGTCAAAAGAAGCGAAGCAGGAAGCGCCTGAAGAAAAGGAGGAAGGCGCCACCTTTACCGAATTCACGCTGAACGTATAAAGCATGGCGATCAATCTGTATGGCATACCCAATTGCGATCAGGTAAAAAAAGCCCGTGCCTGGCTCGACACGCGGGCGACGCCTTATGTATTCCATGATTTCAAGAAATCCGGTGTTCAAAGAGCATTGATCGAAACATGGCTGGCCGATACGCCGTGGGATGTATTGATCAACCGCAAAGGCACGACCTGGCGCGCGTTGTCGGAGCAGCGCAAAGCGTCTATTGCCAATACAGACAGCGCCATAGCATTGATGCTCGAATCGCCGTCCGTCATCAAGCGTCCTGTCTTATCGACCGGCACCGCTACTTATGTCGGATTTTCCGACGCGCTCTATCAACAGATATTCGAGAAATAATTTATGAGCAAAACGCTCGCGCTCACCGAAGAACTGATCGCGCTATCGTCCGTCACGCCGGAAGACAAGGGTTGCCAGCAGCGCCTGATCGAGCTGCTGTCGCCGCTTGGATTTCAATGCGAAACAGTACAGTCGGGTGACGTAACGAATTTATGGGCACGCAAAGGCACGGCGCAGCCGCTGCTGGTTTTCGCCGGGCATACCGATGTGGTGCCGACCGGCCCGCTGGCGCAATGGCAATCCAACCCGTTCGTTCCGACGCAGCGCGACGGCAAGCTCTACGGACGCGGTGCCGCTGACATGAAAACGTCGATCGCTGCGATGGTGGTCGCAGTGGAAGAATTCACCGCTTCGCATCCGGATCACAAGGGATCGATCGGTTTTCTGATCACCAGCGATGAAGAAGGCCCGGCAACCGATGGCACCGTGGTCGTCTGCGACAAATTGAAGCAGCGCGGCGAACAGCTCGATTACTGCATCGTCGGCGAACCGACGTCGGTGAACCGGATGGGCGACATGATCAAGAACGGCCGGCGCGGCACAATGTCCGGCAAGCTGACGGTCAAGGGCGTGCAAGGCCACATCGCCTATCCGCAATTGGCGAAAAACCCGATTCATCTGGCAATGCCTGCGCTGGCGGAACTGGTTGCAAAAAAATGGGACGACGGCAACGAATATTACCTGCCGACTTCATGGCAGATGTCCAATATCCACGGCGGAACCGGCGCATCGAACGTGATTCCGGGCGAAGCCGTGATCGATTTCAATTTCCGCTTTTCGACCGCCAGCACGGTGGAACAATTGCAGCAAGGCGTGCAGGCAATTCTCGACCGGCACGAGCTTGACTACGATTTGAAATGGACGATAGGCGGCTTGCCGTTCCTGACGCCGCGCGGCACGCTGAGCGACGCACTGGCCGCCGCGATCAAGGCGGAAACCGGCATCGATACGGAGTTGTCGACCACTGGCGGCACGTCGGACGGCAGGTTCATCGCGCAGATTTGCCCGCAAGTCATCGAATGCGGTCCGCCGAATGAAAGCATTCATAAAATCGACGAGCATATCGAGTTGCGCTTCATCGATCCGCTCAAGAATATTTATCGGCGGACATTGGAAAACCTGCTGCTGTAATCCGCACCGCATAATTCAGTTATTCTGATAAATTTCTCTTCCGTTTCGGAAGAGAGATCAGGCAACGGAGATTCTCCGCCTGTCCATAACCATCCAACTTCCATGACGCCAAATAATTTTTCCACTCTGCGCGACCTGTTGCGTTATGCGGTCACCCGCTTCAATACCGCCAAGCTGTTCTTCGGCCACGGCAGCAGCAACGCGCTGGATGAAGCGGCGTATCTGATCCTGCACACGCTCAAACTGCCGCTCGATAAGCTCGATCCGTTTCTCGATGCGCGGCTGTTGCCGGATGAAGTCGATGCTGTTTTACGCGTCATCGAACAGCGTGCGACGGAACGTATTCCTGCCGCCTATATCACCGGCGAGGCATGGCTGGGCGGCTATCGGTTTTATGTCGATCAGCGGGTCATCGTGCCGCGTTCCTTTATCGCCGAATTGATTCCCGATCAATTTTCGCCATGGGTCAGCGACCCTGAATCGATCACCGGCATTCTTGAACTCTGCACCGGTTCCGGCTGCCTGCCGATCATGCTGGCCGATGCCTTTCCGAATGCACAGGTCGATGCAGTGGATATTTCGACCGATGCATTGGCCGTCGCGCGCCGCAACGTGGAAGAGTACGCATTGCAGGATCGCATCACGCTGATCGAATCCGATCTCTATGCGAACGTGCCGAGCAAACAATACGATCTCATCGTCACCAATCCGCCCTATGTGAATAGCGGCTCGATAGGCAAGCTGCCGGAAGAATACCGGCGCGAACCGCAGATCGCGCTGGCAGGCGGCGCGGATGGCATGGATCTGGTGCGCAAGATCGTCGCGGGTGCGTCGGAACGTCTGGCGAAACATGGCATCCTGATGGTTGAAATCGGCAATGAACGCGCCCATGCGGAAGCGGCTTTCCCCGATCTGGAATTGACCTGGCTATCGACCAGCGCCGGCGACGACATGGTGTTCCTGCTGACCGCAGACCAATTGAAATAATCCCTTGTACAGATGAACAGTAAAGAATTCAAGTAATGATCCGTTTTCAGCAAGTCAGCCTCATGCGAGGCATCAAGCCGTTGTTGGACAACGTTGATGTCACGCTCAATCCCGGCGACAAGATCGGCCTGATCGGCGCCAATGGCGCCGGCAAGTCGAGCCTGTTCGGCCTGCTGCGCGGCGAACTGCACGCCGATCAGGGCGAAATCGACTTTCCATCGAAATGGCGCATGGCATACGTCGCGCAGGAAACCCCTGCGCTCGACCGCCCTGCTCTTGAATATGCAATCGACGGCGACGTCACGTTGCGGCGGCTGGAAGATGAACTCGCGTTTCTCGAAAGCGAACCGGAAAGCGCAGCCAACGGCACGCTGATCGGCGAACTGTACAGTGCGCTGGCCGATGCGGATGCGTACACGGTCCGTTCGCGCGGCGAACAATTGCTGACCGGCCTCGGTTTCACGCTGGAACAAATGCAGCAGCCGGTCGCCAGCTTTTCCGGCGGCTGGCGCATGCGGCTGAATCTGGCGCAGGCGCTGATGTGTCCGTCCGATCTGCTGCTGCTGGATGAACCGACCAACCATCTGGATCTCGATGCGATCATCTGGCTGGAAGACTGGCTCAAGCGCTATCCCGGCACGCTGATCATCATCTCGCACGATCGCGATTTTCTCGATGGCGTGGTCAACGTGATCGTGCATATCGATGAACGCAAGCTGAAACGGTATTCCGGCAATTATTCATCGTTCGAGCGTCAGCGCGCCGCGCAAATGATCTTGGCGCAAGGTGCACTGGAGAAGCAGACGCGCCAGCGCGCGCATCTCGAATCGTTCATCAATCGCTTCAAGGCGCAAGCGAGTAAAGCCAGGCAGGCGCAAAGCCGGATGAAAGCGCTGGCGAAAATGGAAGAGTTGGCGCCGCTGCGTGCGGCGGCGGAATTTTCATTCGAATTTCGCGAACCGCTGAACGCACCCAATCCGCTGCTGGTGATGGAACACGTCAATGCCGGTTACCGGATCGAAAGCGAAACCGACCATAGCGTGACTGAAAAGACCATCGTCTCCGGGATCAATTTTTCATTGCAGATCGGTCAGAGAATCGGGCTGCTTGGCGTCAATGGCGCAGGCAAATCGACGCTGATCAAAACAATCGCAGGCGAACTCAAGCCATTGACCGGCGACTCGCAGTTCGGCAAAGGTTTGGCAATCGGTTATTTTGCACAGCACCAGGTTGAAATGCTGCGCCACGAAGAATCGCCGCTATGGCATCTCGGCCGCATTGCGCCGAACGTGCGCGAACAGGAATTGCGCAATTTCCTCGGCAGCTTCAATTTCAACGGCCAGATGGTGACCAGCAAGATCGCGCCGTTTTCAGGCGGCGAAAAAGCGCGTCTGGCGCTCGCGCTGATCGTCTGGCAACGCCCCAACCTGCTGCTGCTGGACGAACCGACCAATCATCTCGATCTGGAAACGCGCGAGGCGCTGACGATGGCGCTCGCCCAATTCGAAGGAACGCTGGTCGTCGTGTCGCATGACCGGCATTTGCTGCGCGCCACCACCGACCAGTTCATCATTGTCGCCGACGGCAAGCTGCAGCCGTTCGACGGCGATCTGGACGATTACCGCGACTGGCTGTTCAAAACCAAGCTGGCGGCGAAGACCACCGGCAGCGGCACGGCGCTGCCGGCAGTAAGCGCCAAATCGGCCAGCGTGGTTGCGTCGATCGCTGCTCCGGGAACATCGGCATCGGGTACCGACAAGCGTGAACAAAAACGACTCGAAGCGGAAGACCGTCAAAAACTTGCCGCGCGCAAGAAACCGATCGAGTCAAAAATCAAGAAGCTGGAAGAACAGATCGCCAAGCGCAATGCGCAAAAAGCCGTGGTCGATGCGCGCCTCGCCGACCCCGAGATGTACGATAGCGCCAACAAGAAGGAATTGAAAACGCTGCTGGCCGATCAGGCTTATTATGCGAAAGAGCTTGAACAACTGGAGGCGGAATGGCTGGAGCAGCAGGAAGCGCTGGAACAGGCCTGCGCATAATCGTTAATTGAAATACGCATGGTCCACGGAAATCACGAAAGATACGAAAAGTCGAAAGAGTGTGCTATAAATTTTCGTGCTTTTCGTGTCTTTCGTGGACTCTGCCCTTCATCATTCAGAATCGCCAGGACTCATTCAATCCATGAATCAATCCATCGATAAACCGCTGCTCGGCATTCGCATCCTCGACCTCACCCGCCTGCTTCCCGGTCCGGTCGCCACCATGCATCTGGCCGACATGGGCGCCGAGGTGATCAAGATCGAAGATCCCGGCATCGGCGACTATGCCCGCACGATGGGATATGTGCGGCATGACGTGTCGCAATTCTTTATTGCGGTCAATCGCGGCAAGCAATTCATCCGTCTCGATTTGAAAGAGATATCGCAACGCGATGAATTCCTGCGGATGGTCGAAACCGCCGACGTCGTGGTGGAAAGTTTCCGTCCCGGGGTCATGGACAAGTTGGGCGCCGGCTGGGAAATCCTGAAGCAGCGTAACCCGAGGCTCGTCATGTGCGCGATTTCCGGATATGGACAGGACGGCCCGTTCACGCATCTGGCCGGACACGACATCAACTATGTCGGTTATGCCGGCATGCTGGAACAGAATGTCGGACCGGATGGCATTCCTGCGCTGCCGAATCTGCAAATCGGCGATCTGCTCGGCGGATCGCAGACGGCGGTGCAAGGCATTCTTGCCGCGCTGCTGGGCGCGAAAATGACCGGCCAGGGCCGCTTTGTCGATGTGTCGATGACCGATGCGGTATTCGCGCACAACATCATGCCGCTGGTCGCCGTCAACAATTTCGGCAAACCGGCAGCACCCGGGCGCGATCTGCTGACCGGCGGCGTGCCCTGCTACAACGTCTATCGCACCAGCGACGATCGCTTCATGGCGGTCGGCGCGCTGGAACTGAAGTTCTGGGAAATCTGCTGCGACGTGCTGGATCGCGCCGATTTAAAAGCCTGCCATTGGTCGCACGGGCAGAAAATCGGCGGAACGGAAGCGATGGCGGTGAAGTCGGAACTCGATGTGATTTTTGCGCAGCAAACGCTGGCGGTCTGGACAGAACGATTTGCCGCTGCCGATTGCTGCGTGACGCCGGTTTTGCGTACCGACGAAGCGATTGCGCATCCGCTGTTCCTGAAGCGTGGCGCGGTACGGCATGTCACGCATGCGATCGAAGGCGATTACTGGGAAACCGACGCGTCGGTAAAATTCCGGATATGAAAGGATTGCCATCGTGTCCCAAACTCTCACCATTATCGGCGGCGGACATGTTGGAAAGACGCTGGGACGGCTATGGACGTTACATCGCACTTTTGTCGTCCAGGATGTACTGAGCCGCTCGCTCGCCAGTTCCCGGCAGGCGGTTTCCTTTATCGGCGCAGGACGCGCGATCGGCGATTATGCCGGTCTGCAGCCCAGCGATATTTATCTGATCGCAACGCCCGACGACCAGATCGCGCAATGCGCCGAACGACTGGCGCGCACCGGCCATCTTTCCGCAGGCAATGTCGTATTCCACTGCAGCGGCGCACTGGATTCCGGCGAACTGCAAGCGGCACGGCACTGTGGCGCAGCGGTGGCCAGCATCCATCCGATTCGCAGCTTCGCCGCACCGGAACAGGTAGTGCAATCTTTTGCCGGAACCTATTGCGGCGCCGAAGGCGAGCAGCGCGCGCTCGACATATTGAGCGCAGCCTTTTCGGCAATCGGCGCGCAACTGGTCCCGATCAATGGCGACTTCAAGATGCTCTATCATTCGGCGGCGGTGTTCGCTTCCAACTATCTGGTCACGCTTCTCGATGTTGCGCAGCAAGCGTATGCCGGGGCTGGTGTGCCGAACGATGTGGCGCTTGCCATGATGGAACCGCTGATCCGGAAAACCGTTGACGACATTTTCCGGAGCGGCCCGGAAAATGCGCTATCCGGACCCATTGCGCGCGGCGACATGACGACGGCGGCCAAACAATATCATGCCGTCAGGGCATGGGATAAGCGCCACGGAACGCTGTACAAACAGCTAGGCAGAGCGACGGTCGATCTTGCTGCTCGCAGGAACAAATCCAGGCAATAAGGTTTGCTCCGGCAAAGCAGCCGACAATGCTGCCGCCCTTATCCAAGTTCGCCATAATAGTTTCAAAACACGGCCGCATCGATGGTGCATTCCAGAAAGTCGCGCCTCAACCAAAAAATCCTTGCTGTCCTTACTTAAATAAGCAATAATCTTAATAAGAATTATTCTCATCTAAGAAATAGCGCTAATGTCCGGACGAAAACAACCAAGCCTTCGTCCCAGATAGTGGATCAGCAAGCAGCATTTTTGACAAACCTAGCCAGCCCTCCGCAACATTGTTGTGATTCGCGGTAGCCAGCAAAAAGCCCTTTCTCACCAAGGAGCGTTTAATGGCCATCGACGAAACCAATCCCGCATTTCTTGAACCAAGCGGCACCACCTCGCAGCCGGAGTTGCTGGTTTCAGCTTTGTTGCATCTGATGTCTCATTACACCGCCAACGTCGGCGAAACAGGAGCCTGCATCAAGCTGGCGTCGGTCATCGAACGCCATTTGAAAGCTCTCGGCGATTTGCCCGGTCTCGCGCCGGTGTTACGTGCGACATGCCAACAATTGTCGGAACAATGGACGACAGTGGTCGAACGGGCAATGCCGCGACCGGAAAGTCCAAAATTTTTTACCCGCCTTGTAACGCGAACAAGTCCGCATTGAGTTTTCCTCTATACCGGCAACAATTTTTCACTTTATCCGATAGCCAGCCAAGAGTGTTTTTGACGTACTAGCCAGCCACCAGTTTGTATTCGACAGGGAGCATCATGGCAGTCAAAAAAACCGGACTGGCGCTACTGATCGCAGTAGCCGTTCAACAATTATCCAATCCGGCATTCGCACAAAAACCGCCGCCTGCGGAATCCGACGCGACGTTGCCTGAAGTGAAGGTAAAAAGCAGCCGGGGACTGCCGCCTACCTACAATCCGCCAACGGCGGTCAGCGGCACCAAGATCGAAGCGCCGCTGCACGATATTCCGCAAACGGTCAACGTGGTGCCGCAAAGCCTGTTGCGCGATCAGGGCATGCGTTCGATGCAGGATGCGCTGAAGTCGATACCCGGCATCGGCCTGTCGCATGGCGACGGTCAGCGCGATCAGGTGACCATTCGCGGTTTTACTGCGATTGCCGACCAGTTCATCGACGGCTTGCGCGACGATGCGCTGTATTTCCGCGATCTGTCGAACATCGAACAAGTAGAAGTAATCAAAGGCCCGGCATCGGTTCTGTACGGTCGCGGTTCTTCCGGCGGCCTGATCAACCGCATCACCAAGAAACCCGGCATCGACAAGAGCGAGGCCAGCGCCCAGGTCGGCAGCTGGAACCAGCGCCGCGGCGAGTTCGATCTGGCGCGCAACTATAGCGACAAGGGCATCGCGTTTCGCGTCACCGGCGCGCTGGAACGCGCCGACAGTTATCGCGATCAACAATTCCTCAAGCGCGAAGCGTTGTCGCCATCCTTGTCGATCAAGCTGAATCCGGACACCAGGCTGCTGATTCAGGGCGAATACCTGGCCGACCGCCGCGTTACCGATTTCGGCATTCCGGCGTTTCGCGGCTTGCCGGTCAACGTACCGCCAGGCACCTATTACGGCGCGGCCGATGCAAAGAATTTCGATTACTCGCAAGCACGCGTCACTGCGCTCGGCTTCACGCTGGATCACCGCTTCAGCAGCGAATGGTCGATCCGCAACGCATTCCGTCATTACGACTACTCGCTGGACCGCAATAACACGCTGGTCGGCTCGGTCAATGAGGCTGCCCAGACCGCATTGCTCACCCGCGGCAATGTACGGCGCGACGAAGACGGATATTTCAACCAAACTGAATTGATCCAAAAAACCAGTCTGGCCGGGATGGCGCATCAATTGTTGTACGGAGTGGAGATCGGCAAGCAGAATAAAGATCAGATGTTCCGTTCGCAAGGCAATGTCGCCACCGTTTCCTTGTTCAATCCCGTCGCGCCGGTTGTGCCATTCACCGTTACCAGTGCGCCTTCCTCCGACAATCTCGGTATTTTGTCGGTGGCCAGTGGTTACGTGCAGGATATGGTTACCTTGTCGGCGCGCTGGAAAGCATTGGCCGGCGTGCGTTACGACATCTTCAAGCAGGAAACCAGGGAGCGCATTGCCGGACGTGCCGATTTGAGCCGCACCGACCGCGCATGGAGTCCGCGTGTCGGCCTGGTGTACCAGCCGACGCAAACGCAGTCCTATTACGCTTCCTTCAGCAAATCGTTCCAGCCGTCCGCAGAGAGCTTCCCGCTGGCCGCGAACAATGCGCAGATTGCACCGGAGGAAACCATCAATCAGGAAATCGGCGCGAAGTTCGACTTCTTCGACGGCAAGGCATCCGCCACCGCATCGCTGTTCCGCCTGGAGCGTACCAATATCAAGTCGACCGACCCGACCACCAATCGCCTGATCCCGATCGGCACGCAACGTACCGATGGCTTGGAACTGACCTTTAGCGGCGAGTTGCCGCATGGCTGGCAAATCTGGTCCGGCTATTCCTATCTCGACGCGCGCGTGACTTCTTCGATCGCGCAGGATTCGGGGCAGCCGGTGCAAGGCAAGCGCGCGACATTAACGCCGGAACACAGCGCCAATTTCTGGCTCACCAAGGCACTGGGTAACGGGTTCGGCGCCGGCGCCGGCGTCAATTATGTGGGCGACCGCTATGCCAACGCCGGCAACACCGTCACCTTGCCGGGTTATGTCACTGCGGATGCGATGGCTTATTACCGGATGAAAAATTTTAGCCTGCAACTGAATCTGATGAATTTATTCGATCGCAAGTACATCGTGTCCGGGCACGGCAGCTCGCCCAATTTGAATCTGCCCGGCGCACCGCGCTCGCTGCAATTGACCGCTCGCTATGCATTTTAGGAAAACGTTACAAGCCGACGTCTTTTCCCGCACGCCGGACGATGCGCCTGTGAAACCTGTGACGGGAATATCGTCCGAACCCGGAAAACGCAGCCGCAGCCGGCGCGCCGTCTTCCTGACATGGCTGCGCAAAACGCATTTGTACGTCGGCTTGTGGGGAGCAGTACTGGGCCTGTTGTTCGGCGCCACCGGCATCCTGCTGAATCATCGGGCCGTCATGAAAATCCCGATTGAAAAAACCGTTCAGAAAACCGCACAGTGGCGCCTGCCGGCACAAGCCTTCGCATCACCGGAACAGATGGCGGGCTGGCTGCAAAAGGAATTGCGGTTTACGCCGGGACAGATAACGCAGACGAAGTTTCAGCCCGCGAAAAAAATCGTATGGGCTGACCGGGAAGTAATGCAACCGGAACGCTGGAATATCAGCATGCAGAGCCCGCAGCGCGGCGTGACTGCCGAATATTTTGTCGGCAATCGCTTCGTCAAACTTGATCATGTGGATGCCACGCCGATCGGCACCTTGACGCCTTTGCATATGTCGGTCGGCGTCAGCGCATTCTGGATATTGCTGTCGGACACCGTCGCCGGCAGCCTGATTCTGCTATCGATCACCGGCTTATTGCTTTGGACGCAATTGCATACGGTATGCACTGTCGCGGTAATGACCAGCATCGGTGCCTTGCTCGCCGGCACCTGGTACATGTGGTCGCTATAGAACCATTGCACTATCCGCCGATAACCAATTGATTTTATTTTATTTTTAACAAACCCCAACTTATTTTTAACCATTCATTACAGGAATTGACATGAACAAAGCCCTCTGGAAATCACTCGTCGCAGCGGGTATCGTAACCGGCGTTTCTCTCGGTTCCGTTGCCCATGCCCCAACGCTGGAAGATCTGGAAAAGAAACTGCTCCAGCAAGCAGCCGAAATGTAATCGCTGAAAAATGAACTAGCCACATTGAAAGCTGAACAAGGCAAGCAAGCGGTCCAGGTACGGCAACAATCACAATCGATTGAACAAACGCAGCAGGCAAGCGCCGGCGCGCAAAAAACCACGATTTCCAGTTATGGCGAGATCGGTTATACCCGACCGACCAAGAGTGCGAAGGATGCCCAGGTCGACGTGGGCCGCGCAGTCGTCGGTATCACGCACCGCTTTGATCCCAAGACCAAAATGGTGAGCGAATTCGAGTGGGAGCATGCGATCACCTCAGCAGGCGACAAAGGTGAAGCTGCTGTGGAGCAGTTATATGTCGAACATGAAACGGGCAATGGCTTACGCGCCAAGGGAGGCTTGTTTTTGATACCCGCCAGCTTCATCAACCCCAATCATGAGCCAACCGCGTACTACGGGGTACAACGTAATTTTGTTGAAACCGCAATCATCCCAACGACCTGGCGCGAAGCAGGACTGGGCCTGTCCGGAACCACTGCAAACTCCCTTACGTGGGATGCGGGCCTGACTACCGGCTTTGACCTCACCAAGTGGGATTCCACATCGCAAAGTGGGCGGGATTCTCCGTTGCGCAGCACGCATCAGGAAGGACAACTTGCAAAAGCCAGAAATTTGAGCGTATATGGGGCCTTGAACTGGCAAGGCGTGCCGGGACTGTTGCTCGGTGGATCGGTGTTTTCCGGCAAGGTGGGGTACAAGACGCCCGGTTCCTTTCTGGAAGATGCCGCTATCACACTGTTTGATCTGCACAGCCGCTATCAAGTCGGCAAGGGGATTTGTCCGCCTTGTATGCCAAAGGGACTATCAGCAATACGCAAGCCTATAACGCCAGTGTCGCGGGCAACCCGACTCCCATCCCCGCTTCTTTTTACGGCGCGTATGCACAAGCGGCTTACAAACTATGGAAAACGCAAGACTACTCCCTCACGCCGTTCGCACGTTATGAGCGCTATAACACTGCGAAAAGTTACAGCGCATCAGCCGTGGCCGCAGTTGCTCCTGACGAGCAGGTATGGACATTGGGGACCAACTTCACGATCGGCGAAGGGGTTGTCCTGAAAGCGGATTACCAAAAATTCAAACAGGACAATACGAAAGATCGCTTAAACTTGAGCGTTGGCTACAGCTTCTAAATCCCGTAATGACTTATCGTTATTTTCCTCTATTCGTGCTGACCGCCATCACGGTCAGCACGCATGCCTTCGCCGTCCAGTACATGAAGCCCGAGGAAGCGCAGCGCGCGATGTTCCCGGAGGCGACGGCATTCAAGGATAGCGGCGTGCGGCTGAGCGCAGAACAAATGGCCGAAGTGCAAAAACTAGCCGGCCTTCCTGCCCGATCAGTCGCCTGGCGTATCGTTGCCGCATACAAAGACAACACGTTATTGGGACATGTCGTCATGGACGATGTGATCGGCAAATACGAACTCATATCCTATGCAGTAGCGTTGTATCCGGATGCAAGCGTGAAGCAAGTGGAAATCCTTGACTATCGGGAAAGCCATGGACATGAGATTAGGAATACGGCGTGGCGCAGACAGTTCGTCGGTAAAACTGTGCAGAATGGCATATATCCGGGCGAAGATATTGCCAATATCAGCGGCGCCACGCTGTCCTGCACGCATGTAACGGATGGGGTGCGCCGGATCGCAGCCATCGCGCAGGTCGCGTTGAAAAAAAAATACGCCATGATCCGGCGTGCGCGACCACTGCTAGGTACTCTGGCGGACGTTCAAGCCACCGGCGGCCAAACCGCTACCGCCATCGAAACCGGATTCTCTGCGATTGAAGAAGTTCATCGCTTGATGAGCTTTCATGAACCGGAGAGTGATGTGAGCCGCATTAACCGCAGCGGCGCATCGGCGCCCATCTCTATTTCGCCTCGGACCTATGAGGTACTCGAATTCGCCCAGCAAATCAGCACACTGTCGAATGGCGCGTTTGACGTGACGGTCGCAGGCAAGTTGGTTGATGCAGGTTTCCTGCCCAGGCCGGCGCACGCAGGAAATATTGACGCTGATGCCAGCTATCGTGATTTGATGCTGCTCTCCTCGTCGCAGGTAATGTTAAAGAAACGCGTCTGGATTGATTTAGGCGGTATCGCAAAGGGCTATGCGGTGGACTGCGCTGTTGCCGCACTTCAGGGGCATGGCGTGGAAAGCGCCATCGTGAATGCCGGTGGCGATCTGCGTTTTTTGGGGCAAGCCCAATCCATAAAAATACGCCATCCCGATAAACCAACCGCATTTGTTTCTCTTGGCATGCTGAAGGATTGCGCTGTTGCGACATCTGCCGGCTATTTTTCGAAAATTCGCACGGCTGATTCAGGAATCGATCCACTGGTCGACCCCAAATCGCAAGCATGCGTCCGCTGGGAACAGAGCATCAGCGTGATCGCCTCTAGCTGCATGATGGCCGATGCATTGACCAAAGTGGTGCGTTTGATACCGCGAGGCGCGCAAAAAATTCTTGAACGCTTCGATGCGTATGCGGTGCAGATCGATCAGCAAGGCAACATAACATATGGCGCGTATGAGCAAAAAAGAGTGCTTAACGTATGAGTGAACATATCCATGGTTTCGTAGCCGTCAGGCCCGCCCGACGGTATGTGTTCTGGCTCTATGCAATCGGCGGCCTTCTACTCGCATCTGGTCTGGGTTGGCTGGTCGCGCATTATTTCCTGGTCACAGCGGGTGAGTTTGGAGAGGCACATCATGTATCGGAACATTGGTGGCTGCGCATTCATGGAGCGGCCGCAATGGGATTCCTGGTTATCTTCGGCGCCCTGTTGCCAGCCCATGTCTTGCGTGCCTGGCACTCGGGAAACAATCGCCGCACAGGCGTATTGATGCTTATAGTTATTGCATTATCGGGGATAACCGCTTACGGTCTTTATTATGCGGGAAGCGATGCGCTCCGCACATGGCTCAGTACCATTCACTGGATAACCGGATTTGCTGCGACCACGGGGTTAGTCGTACATGTGTGGATAGGCAAGCATCTCCGCAATCATCATCGTGTTCATCACAGGCACGTCAAAAAGCGGTTTTGATAATTTCTTATAACAAGCATCCCCGCTCAATATTGTGAATAGCGCCTTTTCGTTAAGTGCAGCACAAGGGCGCCAGCGCGAGCACCGTTAACTAAAAAAATTCATCGAAATTTCATCGCCGAAGCAGTCTTGTGGTAAACGCCGTCATTCAATGCCATTCAGTACAACGACAGGCCTGCAATTCAATGAAATTTGCTGCGTAAATAATGGCGTTCTTTTCCAGCATAAAAATTTAGACGATAATGAGAATAATTCTTATTATGTTTGGTATCATAGCCATATACACAGACGCATGTACAAAAATGGATTTCCGATGAAAAATTTAATCGTTGTCACCCTGTTGGCCGGCCTTTCATTCGCCTGTCGATTCGCTACCGCTGCTGAAACGCCGATTGGCAAACATCAGATTGCTAACGGTATGGAAGTCGGCGCTGTTTATTTGCAGCCGATCAAGATGGATCCGGAAGGCATGATGAAAAAGGTGGAGGCATCCGATATTCATCTTGAAGCCGACATCCATGCGGCAAAGGACAATCCAAACGGCTTTGCCGAAGGCGAATGGATGCCCTATCTGCTGATCAAGTTCGAGCTTACGAAGACAGGCAGCGCCTACAAGTCCGAAGGCGAGCTGATGCCGATGGTAGCAAGCGACGGACCGCATTACGGCGACAACGTCAAGCTGGCAGGTCCCGGAAAATACAAACTGAAGCTCACCGTAATGCCGCCATCCGCCAATCCTCACGTCCATTTCGGGCGTCACGTCGACAAGGAAACCGGCGTAGGACCATGGTTCAAATCATTTGATTTGACCTATGACTTTGCCTTTGCCGGGACCGGGAAAAAAGGCGGATATTAATTCCGGCTGTTTATTAACCGGCGACACTGTTCAGAAGGTTCAACATGCTAAAGAAACTACTGATTCTCTTGATTGCGAGCATGCTGGCGACTTCCCTTTCAGCCGCCGCTGAAGATTTGCCGACCTTCAAACTCTATTGCAACAACGGGGTATTTTCTCCTCAAAAACTGGAAGTCCCGGCCGGCAAGAAATTCAAGATCGAGATCTACAACATCGGAACAGAAGCCATTGAATTCGAAAGCAAGCAGTTGCGCAAGGAAAAGGCGCTTAATCCCGACTCATCCTCTTTTGTCGTCATCTTTCCGCTCGATCCAGGCGAATACAAATACTTTGATGATTTTCATATCCGGGTAGGACAAGGCAGCATCATCGCCAAATGAACATTTCATACCATTAGCAGCTTGATCAATTCCATGCAAAATCTCGGGCAAATACTTTTTGTAATGTGGCGCGAAACCGTCGAGGCCATGCTGGTCGTCGGCATTTTGCACGCATGGCTTGCGCACAATCCATCCGGCAAGCGTGGACTGACTTATCTATGGCTTGGCGTACTGGCAGGTCTGGCAGGCGCATTTTTTCTCGGGCTGGGGATAGAAGCCATGAATTCCGTATTATCGGATCAAGGCCAGGAATATTTCCGGGCCGGGATGCTGTTGATTGCCGCCGTGCTGATCGTGCAGATGGTGTTCTGGATGCGGCGGCACGGCCGGCGCTTGAAACAGGATATGGAGCAATCGCTATCCGACAGTACGCAGCATCAGAATTGGTGGGGCGTGTTTTCCCTTGCCGCAATTGCCGTCGCACGCGAAGGGAGCGAAACGGTCGTGTTTCTATCGAGTCTCGCCATGGGCAGCAACGGCTTCGCTTCCGGGCGGTTCTGGCTGGCACTCGCGCTGGGCGCGGCGCTTGCCGGCGGCACGTTCTACCTGCTGCAACTGGGCGGCAGGCTGATTTCATGGCGTACATTTTTCCGGGTGACCGAAATACTGTTGCTGCTGCTAGGCTGCGCGTTGCTGGTTGGCGGCGTGGAAAAGCTGATCGACGTGCAACTGCTGCCGACTCTGAAATCCCAGACATGGGACAGTTCCGCGATACTGGACGATAGTTCTATTTTCGGCGGAATCGTGTCCGCCTTCACCGGCTACCGCGCACGGCCGGCGCTGATGAGCCTGCTGGCGTTTTGCGGTTACTGGCTGGCCATTTATTGGATGATGCGCCCGGCCGGAAAACCGAGCCGAACAACATGAACCCGCTTTTGCTACCCGCAATCGGCGACTGGCTGCAACGGCACGGCCGCGCGATTCGACTGCTGCAATGGATTGTCGTTTTATTTTACGGTTTGCTGGTAATCGTGCCAACGTTTCTGCCGCTGCCGGACGAAAAATCACACATCCTGACGCATCTGACGGTTTTTGCGCAATTCGTATTCTGGGGCATCTGGTGGCCCTTTGTGTTACTCAGCATGATTCTCATGGGCCGTGCCTGGTGCGGGATTCTATGCCCGGAAGGCGCGCTGTCGGAATGGGTCAGCGGCAAAGGCCGCAGCCGCGCCATCCCGCATTGGATGCGCTGGAAAGGCTGGCCGTTCGCAGCTTTCGCCGGCACGACGATTTATGGCCAGATGGTCAGCGTGTATCAATACCCGAAAGCCGTACTGCTTGTTCTTGGCGGTTCCACGCTGGCTGCCATCGTGGTCGGCTATCTTTATGGGCGGGAAAAACGGGTATGGTGCAAATATCTGTGCCCGGTGAATGGCGTATTCGGGCTGCTCAGCAAACTGGCCCCGCTCCACTTCAAGGTGAATGCAAACGCCTGGCGCGCTTCGTACAGCAAGGTTATCCGCATTCAGCCGATCAATTGCGCGCCGCTGGTAGCAATACGCCGCATGGAAGGCACCAGCGACTGCCACATGTGCGGCCGTTGCAGCGGCCATCGCGACGCGATTGCATTGAGCGCACGTTCGCCGAATCACGAAGTGGTCAAGCTGGGAGCACATCTGGCGGACGGCTGGCAAACCGCGCTGACCTTGTTCGGGCTGCTCGGCATCGCGATCGGCGCATTCCAGTGGACAGTCAATCCGCACTTCATTGAGGCCAAGCAGAAAATTGCCGAATGGCTGATCGACCGCAATATCATGTGGCCGTTCGATGAAAATGCACCGTGGTGGCTGCTCACCAATTATCCTGCCCAGCGCGATGTGTTTTCCTGGCTCGACGGCGGCCTGGTCGTCAGCTACATCCTGGGCATGGGCCTGTTGATGGGCGGCGGACTGACGCTGTTGCTGGCGCTGGCAAACCGTGCCCTCGGTCCGTGGCAGCGCCAGCGCTTCTATCACCTCAGCCAGGCGCTGATTCCGCTCGCCGGCTGCGGCGTCTTTCTTGGTTTATCCGCGCTGACCATCAACCTGCTCAAGAACGAAGGGATTCCCGTATTCTGGGCAAACGATGTCCGCCTGCTGCTGCTGACGGGCGCCAACGTTTGGTCGCTCTGGCTCGCCAATGGAATCTGTCGGCATTACGCCGCCTCGCTGCCTCGGCATCTGCAAAGTATCGCAGCGTTTTGCCTGTCGCTGGCACTGGTTGACTACGCTTGGGCGCTGATGTTCTGGATTTGGTGAGCTTTGGAGATCGCTGCAAGCAATGCATTCCTCAGCGCAGTTCCAGGCGCCCATCCCTTAACTTCAAGCGCCGCACGCCCGGCAAACCGATCAGATCACGATCATGGCATGCCATCACGACGCTGCTTCCCGCATTGACCAGCGTCGGAATCAACTCGATGATCTGTTCCCGCGCGGCGCCATCCAGGTTGGAAGTCGGTTCATCGAGCAACAGCAATTTCGGCGACAAGACCTTGGCGCGCGCCAGTGCAATACGCTGCTTTTCCCCACCCGATAAAATACCGGGGCGGCTCGCATGCAGGTGCGCGACGCCGGCCCATGCCATTGCTTCTTCGACGCGCTGTGCAATCTCCTTTTTGGCAACGCCGCGCGCGGCCAGCCCATAGCCTATGTTTTCCGCCACACTGGTCGAAAACATTACCGGATGCTGATGGACATAAACGATCGCGTCGCGCATCGCCTGCGAATACGGAGACAGCAGCGCCGGTTGTCCGCGGAAAAAAACATTCGACAAGTCGGCCGGTTCCAGTCCGCACAGGATGCGCAGCAACGTGCTTTTCCCTGCGCCATTGGCGCCGGTCAGTACGTAAGCGTGCGCTGATTCGATAGCGAATCGATCGATATCGAAAAGCAGGCGCTCGCCGAACCGTTTTCGGAGACGCTCGATCGACAGCAAGGCCGTCATTGCATGCCTCGTGTTGCGCGTGCATCGCCTTGCACCAGCATCAGCGCCGCATTGATGGCCAAAGCGAACGCCACCAGAACCATGCCGAGCGCGATGCCCTGCGAGAATTCACCCTTGCTGGTTTCGAGAGCAATGGCGGTGGTGATGGTGCGGGTTTCGCCGGCTATGTTTCCGCCAACCATCAGTGCGCAACCCACTTCCGAAATCACGCGGCCGAAACCATTGATGATCGCCGCCATCACGCCGAAACGCGCCTCGAACAGCACCGTGAGCATCACGCGCCAGCGCGACGCGCCGAGTGTAATTGCCGTTTCGGCCAGCCGCGGATCGGCTGCCTGCACCGCCGCCAGCGTGAATGCGATCAGTACCGGCAGCGCGATCAGCACCTGTCCGGCGATGATGCCCGATTGTGTAAACAGCCATTCCAGCCCGCCCCACGGGCCTTGACGCGACAACATCAGATACAGCAGCAGACCGATCAATACCGTAGGCAAAGACAACGCCGCCTGCGACAGCCAGATGGCGATACGCCGCCCGGTAAAGTGGTGCGTTGCAATCGCGTATCCGGCCAGCACAGCGATCGGCGTGGCGATCGCCAGCCCGGCGCCGGTTGTTTTCAGCGATATCCAGACGATTTGCCATAGCGTCGCGTCCCCCGAAAAAAGCAGGACGAACGCATCGCGGATGGCATCGATCAGGCGCATGAAAACCGTTGGAGAGACAAAAAACTAGGGAAAAGATTTCGGTACGGACAACGAATTGTCGTATAAAGCCGCAGGAAATGCACGGTTCACGGGATTGACGGCGGTACGAAAAGCATCAAGAATAAAATCTCACGCAACCCTCAGCGCGCCATCCGTCAGTTGCGGCTCGAATATGAGTCTGTGCTTGCCGGTCAGCAGCAGGAAATGCTTGCCGGTACAGCGCGCCAGCAGTGACATGCCGAGGCGCTCGGCGACCATGTGGCCCATCTGGGTAGTGCCGGAGCGCGACAGCAAAAACGGAATGCCCATCTGCGCGCCCTTGATCACCATTTCGGAAGTCAGCCGGCCCGTTGTGTAGAAAACCTTGTCTTCGCCGCCGATGCCGTCGAGCCACATCTTGCCGGCGATCGCATCCACGGCATTATGGCGGCCGACGTCTTCGATAAAATAAATCAGTTCGCCGTCCGCCGAAAACAATGCACAGCCATGCACCGAACCGGCTTGCTTGTAAATCGATTGTTGCGTGCGGATCGTGTCCACGATTTTGTAAAGCATGGATTGTTTCAGCCGCGCATCCGGCGACAGCACGATCGAATCGACCTCGTCCATCAATCCGCCGAACACGGAGCCCTGGCCGCAACCGGTGGTGACGACCTTCTTCGACGTGCGCTCCTCGATATCGGCAATGCCGTTGGTCGTCTTGACCGCGACCGCATCGACCGTCCAATCGACTTGTACCGATTCGATATCTTCAATCGCCCTGACCAGCCGCTGGTTGCGCAAATAGCCGAGCGTCAATGCCTCCGGTGCACCGCCGAGCGTCATCAGCGTGACCAGTTCCCGCTTGTCGACATAAATCGTCAGCGGCCGTTCAGCCGGAATCGCAATGGTGGAGAGCCGGCCGCGCTCATCCAGAACGTCGACATCGTGTGTCAGATGGATGGTGGCGCTCGATAAATCAGGACGATGCGGCATGTTATCCGATGGCTTTCATCAATTCCATTTGGCGGTGGCTGCGACGCATCACTCGCATTGTCTCAATGAATTCGTTATTTTTTCGCTTCGCCGGCAACCGGCGGTTTGCCGGCAGCAGGAACCGGCAATGAATCGGCGACGCCAATCTTGGCGGCTGCGTGGGTGGCCACGTATGGACCCGGATCCTGGCACGGCGGTATGGCAGGTGCCGGTGCTGCAGTTGATGGCGCGCCAGCAGCGGCTGCCGGCATCGCGGCATTGGCGGCAACTGCTGCAGGCATCGCGTTCGCCGGTTTGGCCTCCGCACCTTTCGTTTTGCGATAGTAATCGGCCACCTGATTTTGCCGCACGCAGAGCTGATAAGCCGCTACTTTATCGGCCCAGTCAGCCTTACCTTTCGCTTCAGCCGCTTTGGCTTTCGCTTCGTCGCTCAAGGGTGGCAACTTGGCGCTCGCCGCGCCCATCACCATCATGCATGCCGCCGCAATCATCAACTTTCTCATGAGCCCGTCTCCTTATAGTGCCTTTAACGGCACGCCAACCTTGGCGGCGCCTTCCTCGGTACGCACGCGCGGCACCTTGCCGCTCTTGACATCGTCGTACCACAGATCATGGTGTTCTTTCGCCCATGTGTCGTCGACATAGCCGGTGCGCATTGCTTCGTAGGCGCCTTCCATGCCGATCGTGCCGATGTAAATATGCGCCAGAGACATGCTTGCGACTAGGACAGCGCCGACAAGATGGATCACGTTGGCGATCTGCATATTGCTCCGCGTGTATTCAATGCCGGGAAGCAGCATGTCGAGTACGAAACCGGATGCACTGACAATCAGCCCAAGAACAACCAGTCCGCCCCAGAACCAGAGTTTTTCGCCGGCATTGAAGCGGCCGGCGCTGACATGGCCTTTGCCGATTGCCCCGCCGGCCGTGGCCAGCCATTTGAAATCGGCTTTTTCAGGAAAGTTATCCTTGACGTAGATGATGAAGAACACGATCGACGACACCGCAAAAACAGGGCCGACGAAGTTGTGCACGTTCTTGCTGGCGAATGCGATCCAGCTAAACAGGGTATGGCCAAACAACGGCAGTACCACATATTTACCGAACAGCATTGTGAGGCCGGTAATCGCCAGAATCACGAAGCTGATCGCCACCGTCCAGTGCACCAACCGCTCGATCGATGTAAACCGCTCGATCAGCCGCCCCGTGCGCCCTTCCTTCAGCTTGATGGGTCCCTTGATCAGATACATCGCGGCAATGCCCGCCACCGCGATGAGCAGCAGCCAGCCGCCGATTTTGGTCAACGGCCCGTTGCGATACTGGCGCCATGCTTCACCTGCGGTCGTCGCACGCGGCTGTCCTAAAAATTGCGCTTTCGGCTGAATCAGCACGCCCGCCTCAGGCGCCGGCAGACTCGAATAATTCTTTGTGCCTTCCTTGACGATGCGCCAGGTCGGCGCCAAATTGCCCGGCTGGTCTCTCGTGCGTTCGGCCTGATTCTGTTTCAGGATATCGACCGATTCGACCACGGGAACGCTCGGGTTCGGCGCGGTTTTTTCGGCGGCAGGCGCAGGCGTGATCGTGCCGCTATTCTGCGCCGCGGCAAACCCGGCTGAAGCTGCGGCGAGCGACAGGCCAAATGCGAGATTGGCAAACCAGTTTTTCATGATGCTTCCCCTCGCTGAGGTAATCAGTTAACTTTGACGTACTCGTTTTGCGTCTGTGCACGCGTGCGCAACTGGCTTTCCCAGCTGGTTTTGTCGCCGGGCGTCCAGCCTTTGACGACATAGCCGTTTTGAGCGCCCTGCCACGGTTTGCCGTCGGATTTATTGACCGTTGCCGTTAGCGACTGATCTTTTTCACTGCAAGCAGCCAGCAGCATGGCGGACAAAAGAATCAACATGACGCGCATCATGATTTTTGCTCCGCAGGCGCCTTGGCTCCAGGGTTGGTCGGCTTGCCGTATGCGGTGCCCCAGCCCCATACTTCGCTGCCTTTGCCGCGCCGCACGACGCGACTGCGGAAAATGTCGGCAATCACATCGCTGTCGCCGCCCAGCAGCGCTTTGGTCGAACACATTTCGGCGCAGGCCGGCAATTTCCCTTCCGACAGGCGATTACGGCCGTATTTTTCGAATTCGGCTGGCGAACCATCTGCTTCAGGACCGCCGGCGCAGAACGTGCATTTATCCATCTTGCCGCGCAAACCGAACGTGCCGTTGGATGGAAACTGCGGTGCGCCGAACGGGCAGGCATAGGAGCAGTAGCCGCAGCCGATGCAGGTGTCCTTGTTGTGCAGCACCAAGCCGTCGTCGGTGCGGTAGAAAACGTCCACCGGACAGACCGCCATGCACGGCGCATCCGAGCAGTGCATGCAGGCGACGGACACCGACTTTTCCTGGCCTATCACGCCATCGTTGATCGTGACGACCCGGCGCCGATTGACGCCCCACGGCACTTCATTTTCGTTCTTGCATGCGGTCACGCAGCTATTGCACTCGATACAACGCTCCGCATCGATGATAAATTTCATTCGGCCCATTATTGTCTCCTATGCTTTAATCAAATGAGGACAGAGTACCGCTACGCTCAACTTTGTCCCCATACAGCATTACTTCAAGCTATGATTTTTTCAATATTGCAGATCGTGGTCTTGGTTTCCTGCATCATCGTTACGGAGTCGTAGCCGTAGGTCGTTGCCGTATTGACCGCTTCGCCGCGCACAATCGGCGCCGCGCCTTCCGGATAAAACTCTTTCAGATCCTTGCCTTGCCACCAGCCGGAAAAATGGAATGGTATGAACGCCGTATCGGGCCCGACACGCGGCGTCACCATGGCCTGGACCTTGATGCGCGCACCGGTCGGCGTCGACACAATCACATACTCGCCATTGCGAATACCTCGATCGGATGCGGCCTTGGGATTGATCTCGACGAAATTGACCTGTTGCAATTCAGCCAGCCACGGATTCGAACGTGTTTCCTCGCCGCCGCCCTCGTATTCGACCAGACGGCCGGAAGTCAGAATGATCGGAAATTTTTCATACAGCTTGGCTTCGACATTTTTTTGCTGCAACGATTTGTACAGCGTCGGCATGCGCCAGAACGCCTTCTTGTCATCGTGGGTCGGATATTTGGCGACCAGGTCAGGCCGCGTCCCATACAGCGGTTCGCGATGCAGCGGCACCGGGTCGGGAAAATTCCATACCGACGCCCGTGCTTTGGCATTGCCGAACGGATGGCATCCATGTTTCATCGTGACGCGCTGAATCCCGCCCGACAGGTCGGTTTTCCAGTTCTTGCCTTCAGCAGCTTTTTTCTCCGCATCGGTCAAATCATTCCACCAGCCGAGTTTTTTCAACAGCAGATGATCGAATTCCGGATAGCCGGTCGTGATATCGGAACCCTTTGAAAAAGAGCCGTCTTCCGCCAGCAAGTTCACGCCGTCTTTTTCGACACCGAAATTGGCGCGGAAATTGCCGCCGCCATCCATCACATGCTTGGAGGTGTCGTACAGATTGGGCGAGCCGGGATGTTTCAATTCCGGCGTGCCGTAACATGGCCACGGCAATCCGAAATAGTCGCCCGTCATGTCGTAACCCGACACCGCGTCCTTGCCGCCTTTGCACTTCAATGTCTTGACGTCGAACAGGTTCATGTTGCGCATGTGCGCTTTCAATCGCATCGGCGATTGACCGGTATAGCCAATGGTCCATGTGCCGCGATTGATTTCGTCGAGCATCGATTCCGGTTCCGGTTCCATCATGCCGCCCTTGCCCGGCACCAGCTTGATCTTGGCAACCAGCTCTTTTCCGAAGCCGAGCTTTTGCGCCAGTTGATACATGATCATGTGATCGGTGCGCGACTCGAACAACGGATCGATCACTTTCTCGCGCCACTGGAGCGAACGATTCGATGCCGTCACCGAACCGGATGTCTCGAACTGCGTGGCGGCCGGCAGCAGATAAGTGGCGCGATTCGGATTGAGTTCCTGACCATCGACTTTCATCGCCGCCATCGCGGCGGTCGCGGACGGATACGGATCGATGACCACCAGCAGATCAAGCTTGTCGAACGCCTTTTTCATGTCCAGCCCGCGTGTCTGCGAGTTGGGCGCATGCCCCCAGAACACCATCGCCTTGACGTTGTTGTCCTGATCGATCATTTCAGGTTTTTCAAGCACCGCATCGACCCAGCGTGATACCGTGGTGCCAGATTTTTCCATCATCGCCACGGATGCGAACTGCTTCTTGATCCATTCGTAATCAACGCCCCATACCGCCGCCCAGTGTTTCCAGGAACCGGCCGCCAGGCCGTAGTAACCGGGGAGCGAGTCCGGATTCGGTCCGACGTCGGTCGCACCCTGAACATTGTCGTGACCGCGGAAGATGTTGGCGCCGCCGCCGGACACGCCGACATTGCCCAATGCCAGTTGCAGAATGCAGGAGGCGCGCACCATCGCATTGCCAATCGTGTGCTGGGTCTGACCCATGCACCAGACCAGCGTGGAAGGACGGTTTTTCGCCATCGTTTCGGCTGCCTTGAACACTTCCGCTTCCGGCACGCCGCATGCCTCTTCGACCTTGTCCGGCGTCCACTTCATGACTTCTTCCTTGACCTTCTCCATGCCGTAGACGCGGTCGTTGATGTACTTCTTGTCTTCCCAGCCGTTCTTGAAGATGTGGTACAGCATGCCGTACAGATAAGGTATGTCGGAACCGGAACGAATCCGAACGTACTGGTCGGCTTTGGCTGCCGTGCGTGTATAGCGCGGATCGACCACGATCATCTTGCAGCCGGTTTCCTTCGCGTGCAGCATGTGCAGCATCGATACCGGATGCGCCTCTGCCGCATTCGAGCCGATATACATTGCAGCTTTCGAATTCTGCATGTCGTTGTAGCTGTTGGTCATTGCGCCATAACCCCAGGTGTTCGCAACGCCTGCGACCGTGGTCGAATGGCAAATGCGCGCCTGATGATCGCAGTTGTTGGTGCCGAAGAACGACACGAACTTGCGCATCAGCGCCGCCTGTTCATTGTTGTGCTTGGAGGAGCCGACCCAGAATACGGCGTCCGGACCGCTGGTCTTTTTGACGTCGAGCAGCTTGGCGGAAATTTCATTCAGCGCCTGATCCCAGCTGATGCGCTGGTACTTGCCGTTCACCAGCTTCATCGGATATTTCAGACGATATTCACCATGACCGTGTTCGCGCAGCGCGGCGCCTTTGGCGCAATGCGCGCCGAGGTTGATCGGCGAATCGAACACCGGTTCCTGCCGGACCCATACGCCGTTTTCAACGACTGCATCGACCGCGCAACCGACCGAGCAATGCGTGCAAACCGTGCGTTTGACTTCGATTTTGCCGCCTCCGTTCCTGGCACCATCGACCGCCTTGGCTTTTTGAATCAGGCCGAGCTGCGATGCGGCGATACCGGCGCCGACACCGATTCCGGAGCGCTTCAAAAACACCCGGCGGTCCATCGTAGGCAATGCGCGCGACAGGCTGTCGGCAAGACTGGAGGAAAAACGTGAAGACGAACGCTGGCCGGCTTGGCCTTTGCGAGTCAGCAGCATGGTGTCACCTCGATCATTAAATTGTGGTGGTGCGGTAGTATTTTTTGATGTGTTCAGTCAAACGGTAACTGTCTCCCGCCGGTTCCGGCGGAGTGACAGCGTTTGAAGTAATTGCTTGAGGGGAAATTTTTGCGACGACACCGGCAGCTGCGGCCAATCCTAATCCAGCGAAGAAGGTTCGTCGTGCAATCTTGTTTTGCTCTGCCATCATTGTCTCCTAGCGGTTGGGACCGCAAGTAATTTTTTATTATTTTCTATTTCTAAAAATAACATGATTCTTTACGATTTGCATGCAAAAAACACCTTTGCTGCGCTGCTTCCAATTAAATTTGCCTTCACATGAAATAATTTCATCTGATCGCCCGCCACCTGCCCAACATATTGACGTATTTCACGCATCGCATCACCAACGCCGTAGCAGAAGGATTGAACTCGAAAATTGCAACTGTACAAAAACGCGCCTGCGGGTTCCGCAATCGGGACAACTTCAAGATCGCCGTCTACTTCCGCTGCGGCGGTCTTGATCTGTATCCGATTCCAGTGACCCACAGAAAACCCGGATGAATCTTATATTTTTTACCTTACAACCTGTAACTTACTCCGCGCTTACTATTTATCAACCACATCCGCTTTTTAACATCCCGATCTTCAATCAGTAGTGTCCGGTTAAAAATCGAACAAAATCAATT
This sequence comes from Herminiimonas sp., assembly GCA_027310305.1. GTDB lineage: Bacteria > Pseudomonadota > Gammaproteobacteria > Burkholderiales > Burkholderiaceae_D > DAIDBD01. The sequence goes on along the minus strand of DAIDBD010000077.1, from coordinate 100 downwards.
GGTTATCGACGGGTGATGCAATTGTTCTGGTGGCATCGGGCTGTAAGGCGCATGACATAAGGGTTTTCTCGAAAACCGAGACCGACAAAATCTGTAGCAA
>DAIDBD010000068.1 GCA_027310305.1 Herminiimonas sp. | reverse complement strand
GCGTGTCATCAGCAATGCCGTTGCAGTCGTGCAGATCGCGGCAAGAGCCTGGAAGCCGCCCCAGAAAATGGTGGCGATGGCGATCACGATGCGAGGTTTGAAGCGGTCGGCCAGCATGCCGCCGGGAATTTGCATGAAGGCGTAGGTCCAGAAAAACGAACTCAGGATCAGGCCCTGCATGGCAGGGCCAAGGTCAAACTCTTTCGCGATCAGCGGCATCGCGACCGACAGCGAGGCCCGGTCGACGTAGTTGATCGTAATTAACAACAACATCATGAAGAAAATCTTCCAGCGCACGGAAGTTTTCTCTCCTTTTCCTGCGATTGCGGCCTCTAGCGATGTGCTCATTTTGTCTCCAGTTGTGATGAACCGTGATTTTTTAAAGCAGGGCATCTTCTCTGCTGGCCCAATCATATAATACTTAATATATAATTACAAATAATTTAAATCTTTGATTTATAATGATATTTTTAATTTAAATTAAAATGTGTTAAGGTTTATCATCAAAATTAGCCAGAAATGATGTGAAGTCCCATGTTGAATGCCACGGAATTGAAGACCAATGCACGTGTCGGCGGACGCGTGCGCCGCAACGGGCTTTACACCACGATTGCCGATCGGCTGCGGGAAATGATTCAGGAAGGCGAGCTGGCGCCCGGCAGCCGCATCATGGAAAAAGAACTGTGCGAATATTTCGATATTTCCAAAACGCCGCTACGCGAAGCGCTGAAGGTGCTGGTAGCAGAAGGGTTGATTACGCACCGGCAGCATCAGGGCTATCACATTGCCGCCATCGATATCGATGAAATCGAATCGATCTTTGAAGTACTGCACGGCCTGGAAGACATTGCCGGCACCTATCTCGGTACGCGAGTGGACCAGGACGCCTTGTCAGCCATAGAGCGCAAGCATCAAGCGATGGTGCAGCATCATGCAAACGGCAAGCGCGCCGCCTATTTCCGGCTGAACCAGGAAATTCATCAGATGATGATAGATGCGGTAAAGAATCCCACGCTGTCGGCAATCTATACCGGCCTGATGACGAAAATTCACCGTGCGCGCGGCGTTGCCAATGCCGACTCGCTCAGATGGCAAGAGTCGCTGGCAGAACATGAAGCCATCATTGCGGCCATGCGCGCATCTGACCGGCAGGCGCTCAGGCGCCTGTTACGGGAGCATTCCGAGCATACCGCGCAGGAAGTGATGAAGGTGTTACGCCAACTGCCGCGCCGTTGATGCTCCAATCAGCCTGCCGTTACAATGCGCAGCATGATTCCTTCCATTTCCGCGCAGCGGATCGCTGCGTCATGCCGTGCGGCCGCCCGCCAGGTTGCAATTGAAGTCGTTGCCGAAACCGGTTCCACCAACACCGATCTGCTGGCCCGGCTCGACAGCCTGACGGCACCGGTACTGCTGATCGCCGGGATGCAAACCGCCGGGCGCGGCCGGGCGGGCCGGGTGTGGCACTCTGCGCCGGGGGCGGCGCTGACGTTTTCGCTGGCGTGGAAATTCGATCGGCCGTTGCAGGCGCTGGCGGGATTGCCGCTGGCGGTCGGGGTGGCGATTGCCGAGACGCTGGCTTTGTCCGGCGTCGAAGCGCGCCTGAAATGGCCGAACGATGTGCTGAAAGACGGCAGCAAACTGGCCGGCATCCTGATCGAAACCGCATCCGCCAAAAATGCGATGCCCGGCGGCGTCTGGGCCGTCATCGGCATCGGGCTCAATATCGCAATGCCGGACAGCCTGGTCGCGCAAATCGGTCGCCCGGTCGCCGATATGCCGGCGCCTGAAACGGATCGCAGCGATTTGATGGCAGCATTGCTGAACGGATTGACGGAAATGCTGGTGGAGTTCAGCGGCGCGGGATTCGCTGCTTTTGCCGCGCGCTGGAACCGCCTGCATGCGTATGCCGGAAAGCAGGTGGCGATACTGGATCGCGGTCAGGTTTTGTACGAAGGCACGGCAGTCGGCGTGGACGATGGCGGCCGCCTGCTGTTGAATACGCGCGAAGGCCGGGCCGCAATCGTGGCCGGCGATGTGTCGCTTCGTGCGGCGGAGGGATGATGCGATGCTGCTGTTAGTCGATGCCGGCAATACCAGAATCAAATGGGCGCTGATTGAAACCGCCGCGCCCCAAGCGGACGCATTGGGAAACTGGACAGCCTCCGGTGCAGTCGGGCGCGCCGAGGCCGGACAGCTGGCCGATGCCTGGCGCGGCTTGAAAATTTCGCGCGCGCTGCTATCGAATGTGGCAGGACCGGCCATGCGCAACGATCTGGAACAGGTGCTGTTGCGCGCAGGTTCCGATCCGGGACCGGTATCGATCGAATGGTTCAAATCGGTGCCGGCGCTGGCGGGCGTGCGCAATGGCTACCGCGCGCCCGGGCAGCTCGGCTGCGATCGTTTCGCCGCGGCGATCGGCGCGCATGCGCTGGTTCCGGGCCAGCCGCTGATCGTCGCGACTTGCGGCACCGCCACCACGGTCGATGCGGTCACTGCCGACGGCATTTTTCTGGGCGGCATGATCCTGCCGGGCTTGGGCTTGATGGCGGCGTCGCTCGCCGACAATACGGCGCAACTGCCGCAAGTGGCCCAGAAGGTCGAGGCGGCGGCAGCGTTCGCCGACAATACCGGCGATGCAATCGTCAGCGGCTGTATCGCGGCGCAAGCGGGCGCCATCGAGCGCGCCGTTGCGACGTTCGCGCGGCGGTACGGCACAGTGCAATGTATCATTTCGGGCGGCGCTGCAATGATGGTGGCGCCGCATCTTTCGATCCCTTGCAAACAAGTCGATAATCTTGTGCTGATCGGTTTGCAAACCGTTGCCATGAAACAAAACACGTCATGCTGAAATTTTTCTTTTGCTGTCTGCTCGCCGCCAACGGCGTGCTGTTTGCATACCATCAAGGCTATCTCGAAACGCTGGTGCCGAGCGGGCGGGAGCCGGCGCGCATCGCCAATCAGTTCAATGCGAGCAAAATAAAGCTTGTCAGCCCGGCCGTTGCGAACGGCGCTGCGGTAAAGCCGCCTGCCGCGCCGCAACCTGATCCGGCGGCGGCGCCTGCCGAAAAAACACAGATCGCGATCGCTTGCACCGAAATCGGTAATTTCACTATTGCAGAAGCTCAGCAGTTCGAGGCGCAACTGGCTGCCTTATCGCTTGCCGATAAATCGTCGCGGCGCCAAATTCAGGAAACCAGCAGCCACATGATTTTCATCCCGCCGCAGGAAGGCAAGGACGGCGCGGACAGGAAATCCGCCGAATTGCGCAAATTGGGCATCACCGATTTTTACGTGATTCAGGACAACTCTAGCCAGCGCTGGGGCATATCGCTCGGCATTTTCAAAACCGAAGAAGCAGCGCGTACGCGGCTCGCTGCGTTGAATCAAAAAGGCATCCGCAGTGCGGGTCTGATCGAATATAAAGTCCCGCTGAACCGGATCGCATTCCAGATCCGCGAATCGGATGCGGGCACCAGAGCCGGCATCGATAAAATCAAGGCCGAGTTCCCGCGTCAGGAAACAAGAAATTGCGGATGAACATTCCGGCTGCTTGACCGGGATCAGCGCTTGTCAGTTCGCAGCGCGTTAATGTGCGCGCGCAGGCAGTCCGGACAAAAGCAGGTATCGGCAACCGGCCCGGTGCCGGATACAGGCAAGGCGTGCGCCGGCAGCGCCGGCAGTTCGGTACACCAGCATGGTCCGACCGCAACGCCATCAACCATGCCGCAGGAAAATGCCGTGCCGCATCGTGAACAAATACTCATTGCGATCCGTGGCCCTTGCCAGCATCGTCCGGGACCGTCAGCTTGCGCATTGCGTGCCGGATCAGTTCCATCTGGGCGCCGAAATTCTGGCAGGCATGGCACACCAGCAAATGCAGCCTCATGCGCACGCGCTCGATCAGCGTCAGTTCGCGATCGAGGCTTTCCGATGTCAGCCGATGTATTTCCTTGCAGGTGGGTTTGAGTCCCATTGAATTAATCGCTTCCCATTGTCATGCCTTGACTGGCGGCTGGTTGCCGAACCAGTTCAGGTCCAGGCATTCGCGCAACCGTATCCGCGCGCGATACAGCATGACCCAGGCATTAGACGCGGAAATGTTCAATTCCTTACAGATTTCATCGGTTTCCAGTTCCAGCCATTCGCGCATCATGAAAATGCGCGCGGTTTTGGCGGGCAGTTTTTCCAGGCAGATTTCCATGACGCGGAAGAAATCCTTTTGTTCCAGCGTCGCCTCCGGATCGCCCCATTGGCGCGGCATGTCATGCGTATGTCCGTTGGCCTTGAACAGCGAATCGATCACATCGTCTTCGGATTGATCGTCCTGCGTTTCGATCCGGCGCGTGCGGACGGACGCGCGCAACGCGTCGATGATCTTGTGCTTCATGATGCCGGTAACGTAAGTGCGCAGCGAAGACTGGCCGGCGAAGCGGTCCGGGTGTTCGAGCACCGCGATCAATGCATCCTGCACCACGTCCTCGGCCAGCGTCTCGTTGCGCAGCTGCAGGATGGCAAAACGCAGCAGCGCGGGGCGCATGGCTTCAAGTTGCTGATGGAGTGCTGCGCTCATGGCTTCATCCTTGTCATTTGGGCAAAAGACTAGCGGATTGCCGCGGCAAATACAAGAAAACGTACGAGAAACAAATAAACTTTCCCTGTAAAATCGCCAAAACAAATTTTTCTGGACTTGCCATGCCCGACTTGACCGATCTTACTGAAGTTTCTCCGCAAATCAAGGCGGAAATCCTGGCGGAGGCATTGCCTTATATCCGCAAGTTTCACGGCAAGACCATCGTCGTCAAATACGGCGGCAACGCGATGACCGAAGAGCGCCTGAAACACGGCTTCGCGCGCGATGTCATTTTGCTCAAGCTGGTCGGCATGAACCCGGTCGTGGTGCACGGCGGCGGCCCGCAGATCGACAACGCGCTGAAAAAAATCGGCAAGCAGGGCACTTTCATCCAGGGCATGCGCATCACCGATGAAGAAACGATGGAAGTGGTCGAATGGGTGCTGGGCGGCGAAGTGCAGCAGGACATCGTGATGCTCATCAACCACTACGGCGGCCAGGCCGTCGGCTTGACCGGCAAGGATGGCGGCTTGATCCGCGCCCGCAAGATGCAGATGCCGGACAAGGAAAATCCCGGCAAATTTCTCGATATCGGTTTCGTCGGCGAGATCGACGCGATCAATCCGGCGGTCGTCAAGGCGCTGCAGGACGATGCATTCATTCCGATCATTTCGCCGATCGGCTTCGGCGAAGACGGCCAGGCGTACAACATCAATGCCGATCTGGTCGCCGGCAAAATCGCCGAAATCCTGAAAGCCGAAAAACTGATCATGATGACCAATATCGCCGGCGTGCAGGACAAGCAGGGCAATCTGCTGACCGATCTGTCGGCGCGCGAAATCGATGAAATGTTTTTGGATGGCACGATCTCCGGCGGCATGCTGCCGAAGATTTCGTCCGCGCTCGATGCCGCGAAATCCGGCGTGAATACGGTGCATATCATCGATGGCCGGATCGAGCATTCGCTGCTGCTCGAAGTGCTGACCGAACAGGCATTCGGCACGATGATCCGGTCGCATTGATGCAATTCGATGCAGCCCGGCGGCCTTCGCCGCGAACGCCGCCGGCCGCACGCCGATACAATTTCTGCACCGCATAGCCGCGCTGCCGCGATAGCCGCGGCAAGCCATTTTTCCGGAGCAGATGCCGCATGCGCACGCTTACCTGGTTCTTCGATCTCGACAATACGCTGCACGATGCATCGCATGCGATTTTCCCGGCGATCAATATCAACATGAATGCCTGCATCGCCCGGGTTCTGGGCGAGGCCGGCTTGCCGGCCGATGCCGATGCGGTGAATGCGGCGCGGCTCGCGTACTGGCAGCGCTACGGCGCGACATTGCTCGGCATGGTGAAGCACCATCAGGTGCGGCAAGAGGATTTCCTGCGCGAAGCGCATTGCTTCGACAACTTGGCGGCGATGATCCGCGCCGAACGCGGACTGGCGCGTTTATTGAAGCGTCTGCCCGGGCGCAAGATATTGCTGACCAATGCGCCGCGCCGGTATGCGCATGAGGTGATCCGCCATCTGGGCTTGCACCGGCATTTTGCAAAGCACATTCCGGTCGAATCGATGCGCGTGCATCGGCAATTGCGGCCCAAACCGTCCAGACTGATGCTGCGCAAATTGATCGCGAAAGAACGCACGTCGGCGCGCCGCTGCATTCTGGTCGAAGATACCGTCGGCACATTGAAAGGCGCAAAGGCGCTCGGGCTGCGGACCGCCTGGGTCACGCAATACCTGGCTGCGCATCCCGATTTGCAACAGCGCGCCGGCCCCTTGACGTCGTCCAGGTTGTCAAAGCGCCCCGCTTATGTCGATGTCAAAGTAAAATCCGTACGGCAACTAACCGATTATCTTCATCGGCTGCGTTGATCAGGGTGTTCCTTTCGATTGCTTATCAACTTATAAAATCATGGCAACCACCAAACCGGGCGAACGCAAACTGCAAATCCTTCAAACGCTGGCATCGATGCTGGAGCAGCCCAAGAGCGAGAAAATCACCACGGCGGCGCTGGCGGCCAAGCTGGACGTTTCCGAAGCGGCGCTATACCGGCATTTCGCGAGCAAGGCGCAAATGTTCGAGGGGTTGATCGAGTTCATCGAAGCGACCGTTTTCGGCTTGATCAACCAGATCACCGAAAAACAGGAAAACGGCTTGGCGCAGGTACAGGCGATCACCGGCATGCTGCTCAATTTCGCCGAGCGCAATCCCGGCATGACGCGCGTGATCATCGGCGATGCGCTGGTCAATGAAGACGAGCGGCTGCAGGCCAGGATGAATCAGTTTGTCGAACGGATCGAACTGGCGCTCAAGCAGGCGCTGCGCGTGGCCGTGTCGCAAGGCCAGGCGAACGAGGCCGAAGTGGCGACCCGCGCCGGCATGATCACCAGCCTGGTGGTGGGACGCTGGCACCGGTTTGCGAAGACCGGGTTCAAGCAGAATCCGTCGGACGGCGCGCAGGCGCAAATCGGGTTGATGCTGGTTTGAATCGAGAAGCCGTAATCATGTCTATGACGTAGATACTGTTACCGATATCCAACCCCGCGCAAAAATCAGCATTGACATGACATCCTCCAAAGCATTTCCCGCCCTCGCTTTCGCCGCCCTATTATTCGGCGGCATCGCGATCGGCTTTGCCGGTATCCTGATGCGCCTGTCCGACGTCAGTCCGGTCGCGTCCGCATTCTGGCGCATGGCATTGGCCGCGCCGGCATTGTGGGCATGGGCGTGGGCGGTTCGCAGACAGGACCAGGCGGCGGGCAAGCGGATCGATTTCACGAAAGTGCTGCTGTTGGCGGGAATCTATTTTGCCGGCGACATGGGCATCTGGCATCTGTCGCTGCATTACACCACCGTGTCCAATGCGACGCTGTTGTCCAACTTTGCGCCGATCGTCATTGCGCTGTGGATGTGGGGTTTCCACAAGGTCCGCTTTGCGCGCATCTTCATCGTCGGTATGACGGTGGCGCTGGTCGGTGCGGTCATGCTGATCGGGCCGAATGCCGCGCTGGGCGGCGGCAAGCTGCTGGGCGACGGGCTGGGGCTGATCACCGCCGTGTTTTATGCCGCCTACCAGTTGTCGATCAAGGATGCGCGCAATCAGTATTCGACGGCGCGGCTGATGGCGTGGAGCACGACGGTTACCGCACTGTGCCTGTTGCCGTTCGCGCTGGGGATGTCGGGCGCATTCTGGCCGGCGCAGGCCGCGGGCTGGTGGCCGCTGCTCGGCCTGGCATTGATTGCGCAGGTCGGCGGCCAGACCGTGATCGCCTATGCGTTCGCGCATCTGCCGGCATCGCTGTCATCGGTCAGCCTGCTGATCCAGCCGCTGACCGCCACGATCGCGGCCTGGATCATTTTTTCGGAAAGGATCGGTCCGATCCAGATGGCCGGCGGCGCATTGCTGCTGTTGGGAATCTACCTGTCGAAGCGCGGCAGCTGACCGATGTTATTGCATTGCGGCCTTGCGCTGAAATACCACCAGCCAGGTCGCCAGTACCACCAGCGCGCAACCGATCAACGTATTGAGGTTGACCGTCTCGTGCAGGAACAGCGCGCCCCAGATGGCGGCGAGAATAATGAGGCGAATCAGGTCGGCGGTGGGCATGATTATTCTTGTGGCGGAAAAAGCCACAGCATAGTTGAAACAGGCGAATCGTATTCGCCATAATCGGACAGGATTATTTCAGCGGCCGTTGCCGAGATCCGAGCACCGCGCCGACAAATAATGCGCAAGCGGAAAAGACCAATCCGCGCTGCAATCCACCGGCGCCGTCGGCGATCCAGCCGACGATGGTCGGCCCGACAATTTGGCCGAAGGCGAACACGGTGGTGAATACGCTGATGCCGGCGGACCATGCGGCGGGCGGCAGGTTGTGCCGCACCAGCACGGTCGTGGAAGCGACCACCGACAAGAATACCGCGCCGAACAGCAGGCCCGAAATGAACACGATGACCGGCACCGCGGTCAGCGCCGGCAGCAAGATTGCCACGCCCAGCAACGCATTGAGAATCGCGATCGATTCGCCGCCCTTGAACCGGTCCAGCATGCCGGCCCAGATCCGCGACGATGCCACCACCGCCAGCCCGAGCGCCGTGTAGAACGTGGTGATCACCGGCGTCGGCATGCCTTGCTCTTTCAGCAGCGCGATCACGAACGTCATGTAGCCGATATAGCCGACCCCGAACATGAAATAGCCGGCCAGCCCGTAAGCGAACGGCTTGATCCGAAAGCGGCCGTGCGCGCCGGCCGGCGCCGGCGCACCGTCGATATGACCGGCCGGTATGGCCATCATGCAGGTCGCGATCAGGCAAACGCCGCCCAATGCGAGCCACGCCCATTGCCATGCATGCACGCTGCCGTGCGCCGCCGCCGCGGACAGCGTGGCCGGCACCAGCAACGCCGACAACGCGATGCCGAAGCCGGTGCCGCCGTAGTAGAGCCCGATCAGCAAGCCGGCGCGTTGCGGATGCAACGATCCCAACCGTGCCGCCAGCACGCCGCCGGCGATGAAAACGAACGCGCTCGCCGCACCCGCCAGCACCCGTTGCAACAGCAGCATGTCGGCATCGATCACGAAACCCGACAGCAGCATGAAAAATGCGGCCAGCACCGAGCCGCCGATCAATGCGGCTTGCGCGCCGAAGCGCCGCATCAGTGCCGGCGTAATCAATGCGCCGACAAAATAGCCGAGCGCATTGCCGGTATTCATCGCCCCGGCCAGCAGATAGGTCCAGTGCAGATCGGCGCGCATCGGCGGCAATAGCAGCGCATAGGAAAAGCGCGTGATGCCTAGCGATATCGCCGCGCCCAGCGACAGCGCAAGCGCCGTCAGAAACGGGCGGTGGAGGGCGGGGTTTTCAAGGCTGGAAGGCATGATGGTCGGTTGATTCGGGTTATCAGGCTTCGGATGCGAGCGCATCTTCGGGCGACGGATGCGATGCGGACAAAACCAGTCCCATTGCAGCCAGCACGATCGCGCCGCCGATCAACGTCGACGGCCGTACTGTCTCATGCAGGAAAATGAAGCCCCACAGCATGCTGAAAAGCGGAATCAGGAATGACACCGACATCGCTTTCGTCGGCCCGATCCTGACGATCAGCGGAATGAACAGCGCTTGCGCAACGCCCGACGACAGCAGCGCCAGTCCCGCCACGCACCACAGCGCCAGCATCGACGGCATCGCGGCGGGAATCGAAAACGGTATCGCCGGCGCCATGATCGATCCGCCGAGCACCAGCGAGCCGGTCGCGATCGCAATCGGATGAATGCCGCCGGCGATGCGGCCATGCCGGCCGGTTTTTTTCACGATGATCGCGGAAATCGCGTAAGACGCTGCCGCAAGCAAACACGCAGCCGCTGCAAGCAATGTATCGGCATTGAGCGGTAGTGTGCCGGCGCCGACCAGAATCGCCACCCCGGCTATGCCCAGCGCCAATCCGGCCAGCTTGCGCAGCGTCAGCCGTTCAGCCAGCCACAGCACCGAAAACAGCGCGCCGAACAACGGCGCCGTCGCATTCAGCACCGCGGAATAGGCGGCGGGAAGATGCAGCGCTGCGAAAGAGAAGCCGGTGAATGGAATGGCGGCGGCGAACAATCCGACCGCCGCATACGGCTTCAGATTGCGCCGCCAGTTCATCGCCACGCCGGTGAGCACGGCATAGCCGAGCAATGCCGCCGACGCCAGCGCGATGCGCAGCAGCGCAGTGAGCATCGGCCCGACTTCCGGCACGGCGACCCGCATGAAGATGAATGATCCGCCCCAGATCGAAGCAAGGAATACCAGTTTGGCGAGATCAATGAATGACATGAAGACGAAGACGGGAAAAGAACGGTCGGCCGATTGTACCTCGGGAAAATAAATGCCGAATCGGATCGGCGCGGCGCTAGCGCCTGCGTTCGCCATTGAGCAGGATCAACTTGGTTGGCGATATCAACCCGGCAGCCTTCGATATCGTAGTTGTACGGTATTGGAGTGCCCGATATTCGCGTACATGATGGCGGCAGCCAGGCCCAGCCGGGTCGGCATAGGCTTCGGGCCGCCGATTATCAGCAGGTTCGCGTAGTGAAACTTGTTGAAAAGCTGGGATGGCAGAGGGCGGGTACAAACGCAGCATTGATGAATCAAAAAATTAATCAATCAACGCAAAGAGGATGACATGAGAACCATAATGAAAAACAGTTTGAACATAACCGCGATAGCAGCCGCAGTGCTTGCGCTCGGCGGCTGCGGCGGCTCAAGTGAAATCAAAAATAGCAAGCCGGCTTATCTGGGCGCTGTCGTAACCGCGAGCTACGACGGTATGACCGACGACTTGCTCACAGCAGGCCTCGGCAAAACCGGTTTGGGCGGGGCGGCGCCGGCAGCGGCGGATCCATTGAATCCGACCGCCGCGGAACTGCGGAAAATCGCAATCTACAACAACTATCGCGCGATCCTCGACATTTCGGCCGCCGGCGGCTACGGCACCTTGTACGGCCCGAACGTCGATGCCAAAGGCGTGGTGACAACCGGCGAAGGCAAGATTGCCGGCACCGAGTACATCGCCTATTCGGATGACGGCACCGGCAACCAGAACATCACGATGATGGTGCAGGTGCCCGCAACCTTCAATCCCGCCAGCGCATGCATCGTCACCGGCGCCTCGAGCGGATCGCGCGGCGTCTACGGCGCGATCGGCACTGCCGGCGAATGGGGCTTGAAAAACGGCTGCGCCGTCGCTTATACCGACAAGGGAACCGGCAACGGCATCCATGATCTGCAGAACAATACTGTCAGCGTCCAGAATGGCGTTCGCACCGATGCAACCGCCGCCGGAAAGGCATCGATTTTTACCGCCGGCCTGACCAGCGCCGAGCGCACCGCGTTTAATGCGGCAACGCCGAACCGGTTTGCGGTCAAGCATGCGCACTCGCAACAGAATCCGGAAAAAGACTGGGGCAAATGGACGTTGCAGTCGGTCGAATTCGCTTACTTCGTGTTGAATGAAAAGTACGGCGATCTGGCGAAGGACGGCGTGTCGCACCTCAAGAAACTGACGCCTGCCAACACCATCGTGATTGCCTCCAGCGTGTCCAACGGCGGCGGTGCGGCCCTGGCGGCGGCGGAACTGGATACGCAAGGCCTGATCAGCGGCGTGGCCGTGGGCGAACCGCAGATACAGCTTGTGCCCGATGCCAGACTGAGCGTGAAGAGAGGCGCGACAATCCTGGCCGGCACGGGGAAATCGCTGTACGACTATACGACGCTCGCCAATTTGATGCAGCCTTGCGCAGCGCTGGTTTCCACCGCAACCAATGCGTTCAATCTGGTCAGCACGACCATTGCCGCCAACCGTTGCGCCGCACTCAAGGCGAATGGCTTGATAACCGGAACCACCTCCGCCGAAATGGCGGCAAGCGCAATGGCCGCTCTCGTGGCGGCAGGATGGCAGCCGGAAAGCAATGACTTGCAGGCATCGCATTACTCTTTTGCGACGCTGCCGGTCGCACTGACCTACGCCAATGCGTACGGACGTTTCAGCGTCAAGGACAATCTGTGCGGCTTCAGCTACTCGGCAACCGGGGGAACGGGATTGCCCGTCGCCGCCAATGCCGCATTGCTGGCCGCCTCGTTCGGAACCGGAAACGGCGTCCCGCCGACTGTCGGCATCAACATTGTCAACAACAATAGCGTGGGCGGTCCGCTGCTCGATGCCGTCTCGCTTTCTGCCGGCAATGTGCAGGACTACAACATCGCGGGCGCACTGTGCCTGCGCGAGCTGGCAACGGGAACCAGCGCGAATGCCGTACGGGTAAAGCAAGGCATCAGCGAAGTGCTGCGCACCGGTAATTTGCAAGGCAAGCCGACGCTGATCGTGCATGGCCGTTCCGATACGCTGGTGCCGGTGGCATTTACCTCGCGTCCGTATTTCGGCCTGAACAAGATGACTGAAGGCGGCAACAGCAAGCTGTCGTACATCGAAGTGACCAATGCCCAGCATTTCGACGCGTTCCTCGGATTTCCCGGCTATGCCGATCGACTGGTTCCGCTGCATCGCTACTTCATTCAGGCGATGGACATGGTGTACGCCAACCTGAAAACCGGCGCAGCATTGCCGCCTAGCCAGGTGGTGCGCACCGTGCCGCGCGGCTTGAACGGCGCGATTGCCAATCCGATCACGGCCGCCAATGTGCCGCCGATCAAAGCGGTGGCGGCGGCGGTCGACCAGATCACGTTTGCCAACAACGTCGTGACGGTTGCGGATTAAATAGTAGCTGAATGCAAAAGCCCGATGGAGAAGCGCTTCTCCATCTGGCTTTTTTATGCCGGCGCCGATGCCTGGTCGGAGGAGTTTGAAGGTCCGCACACCGCGCATGCGGCATTGCGCGCAATTTTGATGCTGGTCCATTCCATGCTGCGCGCATCGAGCAGCAGCAGGCGGCCGGCCAGCGATTCGCCGATGCCGGCAACCAGCTTCAACGCTTCCGCCGCCTGCATCGTGCCGATGATGCCGACCAGCGGCGCGAACACGCCCATCGTCGCACACTGCACTTCGTCGAATTGCTGGTCGGGCGGGAACAGGCATGCATAGCACGGCGCATCGCCGCTGCGCGGATCGAATACCGAAATCTGCCCGTCGAACCGGATCGCCGCGCCCGATACCAGCGGCACGCCGCTTGCGACGCAGGCGCGATTGACTGCATGGCGCGTGACGAAGTTGTCGCTGCAATCGAGCACCACGTCGGCCTGCCGTACCAGCTCGTCAAGCCGCTCGCCTTCGGCGCGTTCGGTCAATGCGGCGATTTGAATGTCCGGATTGATCCGGGACAGCGTCGTCTTGCCCGATTGCGCCTTGGCTTGCCCGATGCGCTCGGTCGTGTGCAGTATCTGGCGTTGCAGGTTGGTCAGATCAACCGTGTCGTTGTCGACCAGCGTGATGCGGCCGATGCCGGCCGATGCCAGATAAAACGCTGCGGGAGAGCCGAGACCGCCGGCGCCGATCACGAGCGCATGTGCCGCCAGCAGTTTTTCCTGGCCTTCGATGCCGATTTCGTCGAGCAGAATGTGGCGCGAGTAGCGCAGTAGTTGAGGATCGTTCATTGAATATTGCCGATGGATGATTTAAAAATAAAAAAGGCCGCATCGCTGCGGCCTTAGTCTATCGGAATTCCGATTATTTCTTGTCACCGTCTTTCTTTCCCGGCTTGTCATTGATCGTAGATTCTTTCTTGCTCTCGACTTTCGCCTTCGACAATTGCACCGGCAAACCTTTCAGATAGTTGAGCGCCTGCGCCAGCTGGAAGTCTTCCTTGCTGCCGAATTCAAGCGGTTTGCGCTTTTTTTCCAGCGCCGCCAGTCGTTGCGCCTCTTCCAGTTCATCGACTTTGGCTTTTACTTCCGCGGCCTTGTCCTTGTCGTTGGACAAGTGCTTTGTCAGGTCGGCTTCGTGCAAGCGCATGCCGTTCAAGCCATCGCCGTCCGCGTATTCATCGACCATCAGATCGGGCACGATGCCTCTGGCCTGGATCGAACGGCCGTTCGGCGTGTAATAGCGCGCCGTCGTCAATTTGATGGCAGTATCGGCCGAGAGCTGGCGGATCGTCTGTACTGAGCCCTTGCCGAAGGTTTGCGTGCCCATGATGGCTGCGCGTTTGTAATCCTGCAGTGCGCCGGCGACAATTTCAGAGGCCGATGCGGAGCCGGCGTTGACCAGCACGACCATCTTGACCTTCTTGATACTATCCGGCAGTTTCGCCAGCGGATCGCCGATCGCGCGCGAACCGTAGTATTCGCGGCGCGCATAGAACGTCTGTTTCGAGTCCGGCAACTGGCCATTGGTCGAAACGATCACGGCATCTTTCGGCAGGAATGCGGCGGAGACGCCGATCGCGCCCGGCAGCACGCCGCCCGGATCGTTGCGCAAATCGAGCACCAGTCCTTTCAGGTTCGGGTCCTGCGCGTAGATCGCACTGATTTTCTTGGCCATGTCGTCGACCGTCGGTTCCTGGAACTGCGATACGCGCAACCACGCATAGCCGGGTTCGACGACTTTCGATTTCACGCTTTGCACCCGGATTTCCTGGCGGATGATGGTGATGACGAGCGGCTTGTCCTCGTCCTTGCGCGCAACCGTCAGCGTGATCTTGGTATTGGGTTCGCCGCGCATTTTCTTGACCGCTTCATCGAGCGTCATGCCCTTGACCGGCGTGCTGTCCAGCCGCGTGATCAGATCGCCCGCTTTCAGGCCCGCCTTGTACGCAGGCGAATCCTCGATCGGCGAAATGACCTTGACGTAGCCGTCTTCCATGCCGACTTCAATGCCCAGGCCGACGAATTTCCCCTGCGTGCCTTCGCGCAATTCCTTGAATGCTTTCTTGTCCAGGTAAGCGGAATGCGGATCGAGCGATGCAACCATGCCCGAAATCGCTTCGGTCAACAGCTTCTTGTCCTCGACCGACTCGACGTAATCCGACTTGATCAGCCCGAATACGTCGGCCAGTTGCCTCAGTTCTTCGACCGGCAGCGGCGACCCGGCATTTTTCTGCGCCAGCGCATCGAATTGCATCGAGCCGGCGATGCCGGCAATCATGCCTAAAGTGATCAGTCCGAAGTTTTTGAATTTACCGCTCATGGTTCACCTAATAGTTACCTGGGAAGTTACTTAAGGCCTGATATCCAGCCCAATGGATCGAACGCGCGGCCCCGATGCCGCATTTCAAAGTATAAACCCGATTGTTCATTGCCGCCGCTATTGCCTGCGCTGGCAATCACGTCGCCGGTTTTGACGGCATCGCCGGCATGCTTCAGAACGGCTTGATTATTGCCATAAATAGTCAGGTACTGACTGCCGTGATCGACGATGATCAGGTTGCCGAAACCGCGCAGCCATTCGGCAAAAACGACTCGTCCGGCTGCGACGGCTTTCACCTGCGTACCTTCCGCCGCGCGTATGAACAAGCCTTTCCAGTTTGGCCCGTCGCCGCGCTTGCTGCCGTATTTCGCCATCAACTCCCCGCGCAGCGGCAAGTGCAACCGGCCGCGCAACGAACTGAATGCGTTTGGAAAGACGCCATTTTGGACATCGGCATCGGGATCGAGTTCACTGCGGGCAACCAATTTCGACGGATTTTCATCGGCGTCGATCGCGTCGGAATTGCCCGATGCGGCAATCGATGATTCTTTCGCATGGCTTTTCGACCGGGATGCCAACTGCTTTTGCCGCTGCGCTTTCGCGCGCGCCGCCTGTTGCCGACGCCGCTTTGCTTCCGCGAGTTCGGCTTTGCGTTGCTGCTCGATCAACCTAGACAGGTTATCGACCAGGTTTGCGAGCCGCTGCGCATCGCGTTCAATATTGCCGGCTTCCTTGCGCTGCACCGCCAGCTTGCTCGACAGCTGCGCCAACAGCGTGGCGCGCTTGCCCTTTTCCTTTTCCAATACGGTTTTTTGCGCGAGCGCTTCCCGCGCGATTTCGTCCAGTTCATCCTTCGCATTTTGCGTATCGGCCTGGTTTTTTTCGACTGCCTGCAGATTGGCGCGCAGCGAATCAAGCAGCCTGGCCTGCGCCTGCGATACATAACCCATGTATCGCAGATCGCGGTTGATGCGGTTCGGATTGTCGCCGGAGAGCAAAAGCTTGATGCGGTCCTCGTTGCCGCCGACATACTGCTCGCGCAGCAGCCTGGCCAGTTGCTTGTGCTGCGCATTGACGGTCTTCGTCAGTTCGCTTTGTTCTTTCGATAATGCATTCAGCCGGTCTGCGGTCTGTTTCTGTTCTTCCGCCAGATCGCGCAATGAGCGGCTGGCGTCCGAGATCGCCGCTTCCGAATGGGCCAGCGAATCGGCCGCATTGCCCTTGGCGGCTTCAGTCCGGTTGATGTCGCGCTTGAGGACGGCCAGCTTCCGGCGCAAGGCGGAACGCTCGGTTTCGGCGATCTGCTTCTGCTTGCTGCGCTCGGTGATTTTGGCGGCATCGGCACCCGACAGGCCGGCCAGAAGCAGCATTGCCAATCCAAGCGCCGTCAATAGTCTCCATTGTCTGGATTGCATTGGAAGTATGTTTGCTGAAAATGTTCGGTGGTGCCAGGCCTTGCTATTTCGCTTTACCCTGGCCGGCGACGGCTTTCATCGCCGCTTCGATTGCCGCCGGATCGCCCAGATAGTAACTCCTGATCGGTTTCAGGTCTGCATCCAGTTCATAGACCAGCGGCTGGCCGTTCGGAATGTTGAGGCCGACGATATCCTTGTCGCTGATGCCGTCGAGCATCTTGACCAATGCGCGCAAGCTGTTGCCGTGAGCCGAAATGATGATGCGTTTGCCGGCGCGGATCGCCGGTGCGATCGACTCGTTCCAGATCGGCATCACGCGGGCGACCGTATCTTTCAGGCATTCGGTCAGCGGTATGTCTTCCGGTTTGAGTTTTGCATAGCGCGGATCGCCGCCGGCCGCGCGCGGATCGCCCGGTTCGAGCGGATTGGGCGGCGTATCGTAGCTGCGGCGCCATGCGAGCACTTGCTCGTCGCCATACAGCGCCGCGGTTTCCGCCTTGTTGAGGCCTTGCAGCGCGCCGTAATGGCGTTCGTTCAAACGCCAGCTATGGATGATCGGCAGCCACATCAGATCCATTTCATCGAGCGTGATCCAGAGCGTGCGGATCGCGCGTTTCAGCACCGACGTATAGGCGAGATCGAACGTGAAGCCGGCTTCCTTCAGCAGTTTGCCGGCATGCCGCGCTTCCGCGATGCCTTTTTCCGTCAGATCGACGTCGGTCCAGCCGGTAAAGCGGTTGTCGAGGTTCCAGGTGGATTCGCCGTGGCGCATCAATACGATTTTGTACATGGTTTGAAATGTGGTGATTGATTGACTGGTTGAGGGAGAAGTCCTCACAAAGGAGAACCGGGATAGTTCAGCGCACTGCGACGTCTTATAAACTCTCTCCCGCAATTCTATAATGTTGAGGACAAAGTAATCCGGCGCGCTGGCGCCTTATAAACTTTGTCCCGCAATAATTCTGACTATCTATTTTATAATGTGCGGATTACTTTAAACCATTGGAATCTTGTGGAATTCATCATTAACAACATTTGGCTGTTCGGACTGGTACTTCTATCGGGAGGCGCACTGCTGTGGCCGATGTTGCAGCAGCGCGGCAACAAGGTTTCGCTGTTGCAGGCGACCCAGATGATCAATCAGGGAAAAACCGTGATTCTGGATGTGCGCGAACCGGCCGAATTTGCCGCCGGCCATGTGCGGGACGCGAAAAATATTCCGCTCAAGGAGTTGCCGAAAAGAGTAGGCGAACTGGAAAAGTTCAAATCGAAAGCGGTGATCGTCGTCTGCGCGGCAGGCATGCAATCATCGAAAGCAGCGGCCCAGCTCAGGACTGCCGGTTTCAATGAAGTCTATGGTTTGAACGGCGGTCTGGCAGCCTGGCAGGCGCAGGGACTGCCGACGGCAAAGTAACGGAGAGCGATAGCATGACTGCACGTGTTGTAATGTATAGCTCCGGCGTATGCCCCTATTGCATGATGGCCGAAAGATTGCTGAAGTCGAAAGGCGTCGATGTGATCGAGAAAATCCGGATCGACCTGGAACCGCAGCAGCGGGCTGACATGATGCAAAAAACCGGCCGCCGCACCGTGCCGCAAATTTATATCGGCGATACCCACGTCGGCGGCTTCGACGATCTGAGCGCGCTCGATCGGCAGGGCAAGCTCGACAGCCTGCTGCAAGGCGCCTGAACCAGACGGCGCGTACAAAAAACTGGCGAACGGATCACTCCCTTGCCGTCCTTTTTAATCCTGATGAAAGTGCTTCATGGCAGACGAAAACCAGCAACCCGTATTTCAAATCCAGCGCGTGTACCTGAAGGACATGTCGCTCGAGCAGCCGAATTCCCCGGCGATTTTTCTGGAACAGGAATCGCCCGTGATGGAAGTGGCAGTCGATGTCGGCGCCGAACCGCTGGCCGAGGGTATCTATGAATCGACCGTCACGATTACCGTGACCGCGAAAATCAATGACAAGGTCGCCTTCCTGGTCGAAGGCAAGCAAGCCGGCATTTTCGAGGCGCGCAATATTCCGGGCGAACAGCTCGATCCGCTGCTCGGCATCGGCTGTCCGAACATCGTCTATCCGTATCTGCGCGCCAATATCGCCGACGTCATCACGCGCGCCGGATTCCCGCCGGTGCATTTGTCGGAAATCAATTTCGAAGTGTTTTACCAGCAGCGCCTGCAAGCGATCGCCGAACAACAGCAGCAAGGCGGTTCGGGCTTGATCATGCCGGATGGTTCGGCGGCAACGCATTAAAAAGACGAGGCCGATCGCCGGTTCAATTATGGAGGTGTCGTGATGATTGTCCGTCCGGCCGTGTTTGCCGCATTGGTGTTGTCGCTGGCCGCAGGCGCCGCCCATGCGGTCGAATTCAAGTCGGTGGGAGCGGCGCCCGCCATACTTTATGACGCGCCTTCCGAAAGAGGCCGCAAGGTTTTCATCGCGCCGCGCAGCATGCCGGTCGAAGTGGTGCTGACCTATGGCGAATGGGCCAAGGTGCGGGATATCTCGGGGGATTTGTCCTGGGTCGAATCGAAGGGGCTGACACCGAAGCGGTATGTCGTCGTGAATGTGGCCAGTGCCAAAGTCCGTGCATCGGCCGACGCCGCCGGCGCGATCGTGCTGACTGCCGACAAGGGCGTGCTATTCGAACTGGCGGAACCGGTTGCGTCGGGTTGGGTCAAGGTCAGGCATCGCGACGGCCAGGTCGGATATGTCAGGGCAACCGAGATCTGGGGTGAATAACGCGGCGGCACGCCTGCGGCTCTGCCCGGATTCGCTTCAATGAATATCACGATACTTGGCGCCGGCGCCTGGGGCACTGCACTGGCAATGGCGCTTGCAGGCCGTCATCAGGTCGTGTTGTGGGGACGCGATGAAGCGGCAATGCGCGATGCCGCAACGCGGCGCGAAAATATCGCTTATTTCCCCGGCTTCATCTTGCCCGACGCAGTCGGTGTCACGTCGGATTTTGAAGAAGCGGTTGCGCATTCGGCCTCCGCCGGCGGATCCGCTGATTCCCTGTTGATCGTCGCTTCATCGGTCGCCGGATTGCGTCCGCTGCTGCTGCGGCTGCAATCGCATCCGATTTCCCATCTGGTCTGGCTGTGCAAGGGTTTTGAAGAAAACACCCGCTTGCTGCCGCATCAAATCGTGCATGCGATGCTGGGTGACGGGGTTGCCGCCGGCGTGTTGTCCGGCCCGTCTTTCGCGCAGGAAGTCGCGCGCGGCCTGCCTTGCGCACTGACGGTGGCTTCCGCTGCCGCCGCTTTGCGCGAGCGCGTCGTCCATGCTGTCCATGGCCGCAACATCCGTATCTATTCGACCGATGATGTGATCGGCGTGGAAGTCGGCGCCGCGGTCAAGAATATTCTGGCAATCGCCACCGGCGTGGTGGACGGCATGGGGCTCGGCCTGAATGCGCGCGCCGCGTTGATCACGCGCGGACTGGCGGAAATTACCCGGCTCGGCAGTGCGTTGGGCGGTCGCCCCGAAACGTTCATGGGGCTGACGGGAATCGGCGACCTGATCCTGACTTGCACCGGCGATCTGTCGCGCAACCGCCGGGTCGGCCTCGGCCTGGCGCAAGGCAAGCCGCTGAATGCGATCGTGGCCGAATTGGGCCACGTGGCTGAAGGCGTGCGCTGTGCGCAGGCAGTGCGCTCGCTGGCGATCGAATGCGGCATCGAGATGCCGATCACCAATGCCGTGGCCGGCGTGCTGTTTGACGGCGATTCGCCGCGCGACATGGTCGCGCAATTGCTGTCGCGCGATCCGAGAAACGAAACTGCCTGACGC
Organism: Herminiimonas sp.; assembly: GCA_027310305.1. Lineage (GTDB taxonomy): Bacteria > Pseudomonadota > Gammaproteobacteria > Burkholderiales > Burkholderiaceae_D > DAIDBD01. The sequence continues at coordinate 1,563 of DAIDBD010000068.1, read as the reverse complement.
GGAAATTCCAGCGCCGTCAGTTGCCGGAAGCCGGCGGTTCCAGAAATGCATCCGCCTCGATTTCAACCAGCATGTCGGGAGAAATCAATCGACTGACTTCCACCATGCTGGCAGCGGGGCGAATATTGCCGAATACCTCGCCATGCGCCTTGCCGATTTTTTCCCAATCCGCGATATTGACCACATAGATTCTGGTCCTGACCACATCCGACACCGATGCGCCAGCCTGGGCCAGCGCCGCAGCGATATTGCGCAGGCACTGCACGGTTTGCGCGTACGGATCGCCGAGGCCGACGATTTTGCCTGCGCCATCGGTAGCCGTGGTACCGGACACATGAATGGCGGAACCCGCTTTCACCGCGCGCGAATAACCGACGATCGGCTCCCATGGAGCGGCGGATGCATAATTTTCGTGGCATTTTCGATCACCTATTCAAAACGCATCGCATTCGATACCGGTTTGCCCGATCAATACATGCCGATCAGTTGCAGCGCGCCGTCGTCATTGGTATTGAAGGTGACGATGCCGGTTTCCTTCATGAATGCCGAATCGGCATCCGGCTGAAACTCCACGACCAGCTTGCGCAATTTTTCGATCGCCGAGGCCCCCAGCTTCTTGTTCGCCAGCAGTACGAACACCGGGAATTCCGCGCTTCGGTAAATTTGCTTGTGCCCGGCTGCGATCAATTTCTGGGCCATCGCCGTGGAGCGGAGCACGCCGATTTCGCAGAATTTCGTCTTCAGGTGAAATTCCAGCGCGTCGCTTTCGCGCACATACTTGAATGACAGCAGCTTGTTGAACAGCTTTTCCTTCTTCAGGATGGCTTCGGCGGTTGCCGTTGCAAATGGATCCGTTGCAGCCACGCAGCGTCCGGCGACATCGGCCAGCGTCTTCGCGGTTGATCCTTTGCGGGCGAAAAACAGGATATGGTTGTCGCCGAGATCCTGGGAAAATCCGATCGCTTCATAGCGTTTGGATTCGATCGCCTCTGCCGCGTCGTTGGTATGCACCAGCAGCAGCGGATACCGATTGCCATTGATCGATGATTTCACCAGCGATGCAAGCAACGGTTTGGCTTCGACCTTCGCATTGAGCGCCTTGCCGAGAAGATCGGCGAAAGGACGATAGGTATCCTGTGTGTCGTACAGCGTATTCGAATCGCCGTTGCCCGCGTTGACCGCAAGTGAAATCGTCTGAGCTTGAGCGGCCAGCGCGAAGCCGGCCAGGGCGAGCAATATCACTCCTCTGCGCCGGCAAACGCCAGCAAGCGCCGCCAAGGCGGTAATCCTTGAAAATAGTTTACTCACAATAAATTCTTGTCTGGGAATGGGTGGGCAACGCTTCTGTTGAAAATAGTTGGGTAAAAGTGGATCGGCAGATTGCAATTGACGCGATACCGGATTGCCATTGCGCCGATATCATCAATCAGTAGTGTCCGGTTAAAAATCGAACAAAATCAATTGGTTATCGACGGGTGATGCAATTGTTCTGGTGGCATCGGGCTGTAAGGCGCATGACATAAGGGTTTTCTCGAAAACCGAGACCGACAAAATCTGTAGCAA
>DAIDBD010000054.1 GCA_027310305.1 Herminiimonas sp. | reverse complement strand
GCTTCTTCGGGCGCCCGGTCCCCTTGCGCGATGTCAGCGCACGCAGGCCTTTGCCGCGGCCCGCCGCCGCTTTCATCCAGCGATAAATCACACACCGGTGAAAGCCGTAGCTGGCAATCACCGCGCTCGGCCGTTCGCCTTTCCGAACCCGCTCGATCGCCATCTTGCGGATTGCTTCCAGCGTCCCATGATCCATCTTGCGTCCGTCTCGTTTCATGCAAACTCTGACCAGCATGGCAATCGAAAGTTTCAACTATGTTGTCTAAATTACTGACTTATGAGTAAACCAAAATTACTCGATCAATTGAAATACTGCATTCGAGACAAATACTGTAATCAGTGTAGCGTCCGCAGCGCGCACACAGCATTGACTGATATAAAGCACCAAAACTTTACATCTTCTCCGTCTCGCCCGACTTCGGCTGCCACTTCATCAACCGCTTTTCGATCAATCCGACCACCGTATCGAGTACCAGCGCAAACGCGGTCAGCACCAGAATGCCCGCGAAAACAGTATTGATGTCGAACGTACCTTCAGCTTGCAGGATCAGGTAGCCGACGCCGCGCGCCGAGCCCAGATATTCGCCGACGATGGCGCCGACGAACGCCAAGCCGACCGATGTATGCAGGCTGGAAAACACCCACGATGTCGCCGATGGCAGATAGACCGTGCGCAGCAGTTGCCGTCCGTTCGCGCCCAGCATTTTCGCATTCGCCAGCACGATCGGGCTGACTTCCCTAACGCCCTGATAGACGTTGAAAAACACGATGAAAAATACCAGCGTGACGGCCAGCGCGACTTTCGACCAGATACCCAGGCCGAACCACATCGCGAATATCGGCGCGAGAATGACGCGCGGCATCGAGTTGGCTGCCTTGATGTAAGGATCGAGGATCGCGGAAGTCAGCGGTGAAAGCGCGAGCCAGAGTCCGATGCCCAGCCCGAGCGACGTGCCGATGCCGAACGCCAGCACGGTTTCGGTCAGCGTGACCAGCAAGTGCGAATAAATCTCCGCCGGGAAGTGCAACGTAAACCAGGTTGTATCGCCAACGCCGATTTCCAGGCTGCCGCTGCCGACGGTAAACCATTGCCAGATACGAACCAGCACCTTGATCGGTTCGCCGAAGAAAAACGCCGTTTGCGGATTGCGCGTGGCGAGATGCCAGATGGCGAAGAAAACGACCAGAACGAGCGCCTGCCAGACGAGCAGGTTTTTATGATTCGGCTTGATCGCATTCCACATGTTACGCCACCCGCTTTTGTTGTTGATATCCCTTCAGCACTTCATCGCGCAGCACGCTCCATATCTGCGCGTGCAATTCGACGAAGCGCGGATGCATGCGCACTTCCGCCACATCGCGCGGACGCGGCAAGTCGATCACGAATTCGCCGATCGGACGGGTGGCGGGGCCGGCGGATAAAACCACCACGCGATCCGACATGGCGATCGCCTCATCCAGATCGTGCGTGATGAACAGGACCGCTTTTTTCTTCGCGCTCCACAATTCCAGCACTTCGTTTTCCATCAACTGGCGGGTCTGGATATCGAGCGCGGAAAACGGCTCGTCCATCAGGATGATGTCGGGATCGAGGATCAGCGTTTGCGCGAGAGCGACGCGCTTGCGCATGCCGCCGGATAACTGGTGCGGGTAACGGTCGCCGAAACCCTGCAAGCCGACGCGCGCAAGCCATGCCTCTCCCTGCTCGCGCGCCTGCGTGTCATCGATGCCGCGAAACTGCAGGCCGGCGATCACGTTTTGCAACGCGCTGCGCCACGGCATCAGCGCTTCCGACTGGAACATGTAGCCGGCGCGGCGATTGATGCCGCCGAGCGGTACGCCGAATACTTTTACTGAGCCGGAAGACGGTTCCAGCAACCCGGCGCCGACGTTCAGCAACGTCGATTTTCCGCAGCCGGTGGGGCCGACCACCGATACGAATTCGCCGGGCGCGATCGAGAGCGTGGTGTCGGCCACCGCCGTGTAACGCTGCGAACGGTCATTTTTGGAGATGAAGGTGCAACTGATATTGTCGAGGCAAAGCGCTGGGGTCATCGGAGTCTGTCCGCTCGGTGGCAAGTCGATTCCGGCGCAGCTGCTGCCGCGCCGGGCGTTAATGCGGGAAATACGCGGGAAATGCAATCCGGCGATTGCCGGACGCATTTATTTGTATTTCGCGTTTGCCTTCTTCGCAAACTCGTTGGTGTAGGTTTTCGACAAATCGATGTTCTTGCCAGCCAATGCAGGTTCGAATGCCTGCAATGTCTTCAATGCGGTTTTCGGTCCGGCTTCAGGGAAAATGCCGTCCGGCGAGATCGATTGACGCACTTTCGTGAAGGCGGCGATATATAACGCACGGTCGCCGAGCAGGTAATTCTCCGGCACCACCTTGATGATGTCCGACGGGCCGGCTTTTTGCAGCCAGTGCAGCGCGCGCACCATGGCATTGGTCAGCGCCTGCGTCGTGTTCGGATACTTTTTGACGAACGATTCGGGCGTGTACAACGTCGCCGCCGGCATCGGGCCGCCGAACACGTCATTGGTATCCTTCAGCGTGCGCGTATCGGCGATGACCCGGATATCCTTCTTCTGCTCCAGCATCGTGATCACCGGATCGAGATTCGCAATCGCATCGATCTGGCCGGAGCGCATTGCCGACAGCGCGCCCGACGAGGTGCCGACGCCGATGAACGACACGTCGGTCGGCTTCAGGCCCGCTTTTGCCAGCACGAAATTGGTCATCATGTTGGTGGACGATCCGGGTGCGGTGACGCCGATTTTCTTGCCTTTCAAATCCGCAATGGATTTGTAGTTGGGCATGGTCTTGTTCGATACCGCCAGCACGATTTGCGGCGCCCGTCCCTGCAAGACGAACGCGATGATCGGCTGCCCTTTGGCCTGCATGTTGATCGTGTGTTCGTATGCGCCCGATACCACGTCGGCGCTGCCGCCGACCATCGCCTGCAATGCCTTGGCGCCGCCGGCGAAATCGGAAATCTCGACTTGCAGGCCTTCATCCTTGAAGTAGCCGAGCTGCTCGGCGACGGTCAGCGGCAGGTAATAAAAAAGATTCTTGCCGCCGACCGCGATCGAGACCTTCTGTTTTTCCAGCGTTTGCGCAAACAGATTGCTGTTGAACGTCAGATAACCCAGCAAGAAAAGACCGAATGCGATCGCCAGTTGTTTCCAGTTGTATTTCATGTTGTCTCCTGATTTGTCATTCAAATTTTTAAGAACGCCCAACAAAATGTCCAGGGCTAGGCGTGCCGCCGCAGACAGTACACCAGTATGCCAAGGCGGCGCAACGACGCCATGGACATTTTATTGGGCGCTCTAAATCACGCCGTCACGCCGCAGTTGGGTAATTTGCATATCATCATACCCCAGCGCATGCAGAATTTCATCGTTGTGCTCGCCCAGCGCGGGGCCCAGCCATTTGGTGCCGCCCGGCGTCTCCGACAGCTTCGGCGTGACGGCGGGCAGCTTGACCGGCGTGCCGTCCGCGAACGCATGCTGCTCGAACATCCGGCGCGCCAGAAACTGCGGATCGGTCATCATGTCGCGTACCGAATAAATTTTGCCGACCGGCACATCCGCTGCCTTCAACGCCGCCAGCGCGCTGTCGATATCTTGCGACTCGCACCAGGCCTGAATCGCGCCGTCGATCTCGGCGGTGCGCGGCACCCGGCCATCGTTGCGCACAAGCTGCGGATCGTTCGCCATGTCGTCGCGGCCGATGGCGAGCATCAGGCGCTTGAAGATCGCATCGCCATTGCCGGCGATGACGATGTTCTCCCCGTCTTGGGTGGTGTACGTATTGGAAGGCACGATGCCCGGCAGCGCGCCGCCGGTGCGTTCGCGCACGACGCCGGCGTGATCGTATTCAGGCACCAGCGATTCCATCATGTTGAAAACCGCCTCGTACAGCGCGACATCGACCATCTGGCCCTGCCCGGCCACGCACTGCTCGCCGGTCTTGCCGTTCCAGCGGCCGCCGGTCGCATCGCGATGACGCAGCGCCATCATCGCGCCGATCACGCCATGCAGCGCCGCGACCGAATCGCCGATCGAAATGCCGATCCGCACCGGCGGCCGGTCCGCGTGGCCGGATACGTAGCGGATGCCGCCCATCGATTCGCCGATCGCGCCGAAACCCGGCAAATCCTTCATCGGACCGGTCTGGCCGTAGCCGGACAGGCGCACCATGATCGCAGCCGGGTTTTCCGCTTTCAACTGCTCGTAGCCAAGGTTCCATTTCTCCAGCACGCCCGGCCGGTAATTTTCAATGATGACGTCGGCTTCCAGCGCAAGCTTCTTCGCAATTTCCTGTCCGCGCGGATCTTTCATGTTCAGCGTGACGCTTTTCTTGTTGCGCGCCTGGACCGACCACCACAGCGACGTGCCGTCTTTCAATACGCGCCACTGCCGAATCGGATCGCCGCCGTCGGGCGACTCGATCTTGATCACGTCGGCGCCGAATTCGGCCAGCATGCGCGAGCAAAACGGGCCGGCGATCAGGGTGCCGAGTTCCAGTACCTTGATGCCGGCTAACGGACCGGAAGATGTTTTAGGTTGCATGATGTAAACGGGAAAATTAACGCATTATCGATTGAGGAGTGCAGATCTGGAAAACCATTGCAATGAGCTGTAACTATGTCGAGCGGCGATCCAGCATCGCTCTTGCAATCGTGCCCGCATCGACATATTCCAGTTCGCCGCCGACCGGCACGCCGCGCGCGAGGCGGCTCACTTTCAAGCCGCGCGCCTTCAGCGTTTCGCTGATGTAGTGCGCCGTCGCCTCGCCTTCATTGGTGAAATTGGTGGCAAGCACCACTTCCTGCACCGTGCCGTCGGTGGCACGCGCCATCAGCTTTTCGAGGTGAATGTCCTTCGGACCGATGCCGTCGAGCGGCGACAGGCGCCCCATCAATACAAAGTACAAACCCTTGTAGGTCATGGTCTGCTCGATCATCAACTGATCGCTGGGCGTCTCGACCACGCACAGCAAAGCGGCGTCGCGTTCCGCATCCACGCAGGTTTCGCACACGTCGTTTTCGGTGAAGGTATTGCACATCGCGCAGTGATGGATTTTTTCGACCGCTTGCGACAGCGCTCGTCCCAAAAGTCCGGCACCCTCGCGATCGTGCTGCATCAGGTGATACGCGATGCGCTGCGCCGACTTCGGCCCGACGCCCGGCAGCCGGCGCAGCGCTTCGGTCAGAAAGTCAAGACTGGACAGTGATTTCACTTAAGTTCGCGGCTTTAAAATATGTTGATTTTCTATGTTGAGGGACAGAGTCCCCTCAAGGAGGATTGAGATAGCCGGCGCGTTGCGGCGCCTTGCAAACTCTGCCCCGCATTTTTCTATAATGTTGGGGACAGAGTAATTCGGCGCGCTGCGGCGCCTTATAAACTCTGTCCCGCATTTTTCTATAATGTTGGGGACAGAGTAATTCGGCGCGCTGCGGCGCCTTATAAACTCTGTCCCGCAATAATTAAAAAGGCATTTTGAAGCCGGGCGGCAACGGCATGCCGGCAGTCATGCCCGACATTTTTTCCGCCGATGTCGCTTCCGCCTTGCGGACCGCATCGTTGAATGCGGCAGCGACCAAATCTTCCAGCATGTCCTTGTCATCGGCCAGCAATGACGGATCGATCGATACACGCTTCACCGCGTTCTTGCAGGTCATCACGACCTTCACCATGCCGGCGCCGGATTGTCCTTCGACTTCGATCAATGCGAGTTCATCCTGCATCTTTTTCATGTTGTCCTGCATCGCCTGCGCCTGCTTCATCAGCCCTGCCAATTGATTTTTCATCATCGTCGTACTCCTTTTGATTTGTTGGGAACAAATACTGCCGTATCGGATTTTATTTGGTAACGGTTAAACCGGTTTGATCGAGCCGGGCACGATGGTCGCGCCGAATTCGCGCATCAATGTCTGGACGAACGGATCGCTTTGCATCGCCTGTTCCGCTTCGCGCTGGCGCACCGCGCGGTCCGCCAACGCCTGTGCATTGGCCGTTTGCTGCACCGCGCCGATTTCGGTCTGGATGCGCACCGCCTGGCCGAAGTGCTCGGACAATACGGCGGCAAGCTTGTCCACGCTGCCAGCCGAGCGCAATGTTTCCAGCGGCACTTTCAAATGAAACTGAACGTGGCCACCGTCACTGTCGCACTTGATCAGTTCGCTTTGTTGCGCCAGTTGCTGCACCACGCCGCGCACCGGCAACGCCGCGGCGAGTTGCGGCCAGTTGCCGTCCCAGTTCAACGCCGGCACCGGATGCATTGCTGCCGGCTGTGGCGGGCTGATCGCCGGTTGCGATGCGATTGGTGGCTGAGCCGGCGTTACAGCCGGTTCGACGTCAGTTTTTTTTTGAGCAATCGCGTCGGAAAAATCGGATGCCGAATGTTCTTTCGCTTGTGACTGTTCTTCTACCCAAGGCGGTGCAGTTGTTGCCGAAGCGTCCGGCTGCGGCCGGCTCACGCCGCGCGCAGCATCGAGCGCGGCGCGTGCGGGATTGACGCCTGCGGTCGTGCGCGCGGCCGGCGCGGCTGCCACAGCTTGTGCGGCAGCTGCCCGCACCGGCACAGCGGCCATTGCAACCGGCGCACGTGCCGCGGCAGCAGCCGGTTTGACTTCGGCGCTATCGACCCCCGGACGGAAAGCCAGCAGCCGCAGCAAGGTCATTGAAAACCCCGCGTACTCGTCCGGCGCCAAGCCCAATTCATTGCGGCCATGCACCGCAATCTGGTAAAATAGTTGCACTTCTTCCGCATCGAACACAGCGGCCAGGCGCATCACATCGCCGCGTTCCGGCAAATCTTCCGGCACCGCCGAAGGTACCGTCTGCGCCAGCGCAATCCGGTGCAGCAATGAACCCATATCCTGCAATGCGGCGTTATAGGAAAGACTGCGTTCAGCCATCTCGTCCGCCACCGCCAATAAGCCGGCCCCATCCTTGACGACCAGCGCATCGAGCAGCCGGATCAGATACGACTGATCGAGCGCGCCGAGCATGCCTTGCACGGCTTCCAGCGTCACCTTGCCGGCGGCATAGGCGATCGCCTGATCGGTCAGCGACAGTGCATCGCGCATCGAACCGTGCGCGCCTTGCGCCAGCAGACGCAGCGCCGTTGTCTCGAACGTAATTTCTTCCTGCCCGAGAATATTTTCCAGATGCGCGACGATATGTCCCGGCGGCATTTGCTTCAGATTGAATTGCAGGCAGCGCGACAATACCGTGACCGGAATTTTCTGCGGATCGGTAGTCGCCAGAATGAATTTGACATGCTCGGGCGGCTCTTCCAGCGTTTTCAGCATCGAGTTGAACGCATGGTTGGTCAGCATGTGCACTTCATCGATCATGTAGACCTTGAAGCGCGCGTTGGATGGCGCATACACCGCCTGTTCCAGCAATTGCGCCATTTCATCGACGCCGCGATTGGACGCCGCATCCATTTCAATATAGTCAACGAAACGCCCGGCATCGATCGCCGTGCATGCATCGCATACGCCGCAGGGTTGTGCGGTAATGCCGCCGTTGCCGTCCGGCCCTTGGCAATTGAATGATTTCGCCAATATGCGCGACAGCGTGGTCTTGCCGACGCCGCGCGTGCCGGTAAACAAGTAAGCGTGATGCAGTCGTTTTTGCTCCAGCGCATGCGTCAGCGCTCGCACGACATGTTCTTGCCCGACCAGCGCGTCAAAGCTTTTGGGGCGGTATTTGCGGGCGAGAACTTGGTAGGACATAGAGAGGCCGGATGAAAGATGCAAATTGCATTTTACCTGACCTGTGGTAAGTTATAGACTTGGAAAAACAGTATTTATTTTCAATAAGATCAGGCAAGGATAACGTTCATGCAATGGCCCACGCACGAAGTCACCAACCAGGTTCCCGAACTTCATGACTACAATATTTTCACGACCGATATCGCATTGGCGGACGGCGTTCGCCGCGAGCAGGCGGATTGGCATCGGGAAAACCTGATCCGTTTCGGCGCCGAATTGGGCAGCGAGGAAGTATTGCGGCTGGGCGATTTGGCCAATCGCCATGTGCCGGAACTCAACACGCATGACCGCCTGGGAAATCGGATCGATCGCGTCGAATTTCATCCGAGCTGGCATGAACTGCTTCGTCTGCTGCGGCGCGAAGGATTGCATGCGTTGCCGTGGATGCAGCCGCGGGCCGGAGCTCACGTCGCCCGCGCAGCCGGCTATTTCATGCAGTCGCAAGTCGAAGCCGGCTCACTCTGTCCGACCACGATGACATTTGCCGCAATCCCGGTATTGCAGAACGAACTGGCATTATTTGCGGAACTGCAACCCAAATTGTTTTCATGCGTACACGATCCGCGCGACTTGCCGATCGCGCAAAAGCATTCGATGCTGATCGGCATGGGCATGACGGAAAAACAGGGCGGCTCCGATGTGCGCGCCAATACCACGGCGGCGCGGCCGCTGAATGGCGAGGGGCGCGGCGCGGCTTACGCACTGACCGGCCACAAATGGTTTTTCTCGGCGCCGATGTGCGATGCGCATCTGGTGCTGGCACGCACCGACGCCGGCCTGTCGTGTTTTTTCGTGCCGCGCTGGCGGCCCGACGGCAGCAAGAATGCGGTGCTGGTGCAGCGCCTGAAGGACAAGCTCGGCAACCGGTCCAACTCCAGCAGCGAAGTCGAATTTCAGGATGCGTACGGCGTCATGGTCGGCGACGAAGGACGCGGCATTCCGACCATCATCGAAATGGCGAATCACACCCGGCTCGATTGCGTGATCGGCAGCGCGGCGCTGATGCGCCAAGCCTTCGTGCAGGCGGCGCACCATGCGCGGCACCGCAGCGCATTCGGACGGCATCTGGCCGACCAGCCGCTGATGCGCAACGTGCTGTCCGATCTGGCGCTGGAAAGTGAAGCGGCGACCTTGCTGATGCTGCGGCTGGCGCGCGCATTCGAAGCGCCGCACGATCCGCTGGAACGCGCATGGCGCCGCATCGCGACGCCCGCCGCGAAATTCTGGATCTGCAAGCGCGCGCTTGAATTCACCGGCGAATGCATGGAAATATGGGGCGGCAACGGCTATGTCGAAAACGCGCCGATGGCTCGGATGTACCGGGAAGCGCCGGTCAATTCGATCTGGGAAGGCTCCGGCAATGTGATGTGCCTCGATGTGCTGCGCGCGATCGAGCGCGAAGCCGAGGGATTTTCGCTGCTGCTGGATGAATTAGGCAGTGTCGCCGCCGCTCATCCGGGCTTGCATGGTCTGGTGACGGCGTTGCGCAACGACCTCGCCACCCCGCCGGAACAACGCGAGATGCTGGCGCGTCGTTTCGTGCAACGGCTGGTGCTTGCGGTGCAAGGCAGCCTGATGCTGCAACATGCGCCGGCGGCCGTGGCCGACGCCTTCATCGCCAGCCGGACCGATGCCGAATGCGGCCGCGTGTACGGCACCCTCGCCGCGCCGGCCTTGCAGCAGAACATCCTTGATCGCGCCTGGCCGCTCTAAGTTTTTGCCGGTTCAACCACCGGATCCGACTCGAATTGCAACGGACCTGCGCCGCTGAACCGATCCAGGAAAAGATAAATCACCGGCGTGATGAATAGCGTGATGACCTGCGATACCAGCAGCCCGCCGACGATCGCCACGCCAAGCGGCTGGCGCAGTTCGGAACCGGCGCCCAGGCCGAGCGCAATCGGCACGGCGCCCATCAGCGCGGCGAACGTGGTCATCATGATCGGCCTGAAGCGCAGCAGGCAGGCGGTGCGGATCGCTTCCACCGGTTTCATTCCCTGCGCACGCTGCGCGTCGAGCGCGAAATCGATCATCATGATCGCGTTTTTCTTCACGATGCCGATCAGCATCAGGATGCCGATGGTGGCGATCAACGTCAGCTCGAAATTAAAAATGCGCAATGCCAGCAACGCGCCGACGACGGCGGACGGCAGCCCCGCCAGAATCGTGATCGGATGGATATAGCTTTCATACAGCACGCCCAGCAGAATATAAATGACCGTCACCGCCAGCAGCAGCAATGCGATCTGGCTTCCCTGCGACGACTGGAATACCGCGGCATCGCCCGAATAAGAAGTGATGACGCTGGCGGGCATATTCAACGATTGCTTGATCTGTTCAATCCTGGCGCTGGCATCGCCCAGCGCAGCATCGGGCGCCAGGTTGAATGACACGGTGATGGCCTGCAATTGTCCTTGGTGATTCACGGAGATCGGTCCTGCGGTGCGGCGCACGGTGGCTACGCTCATCAGCGGCACCAGGACGCCGGATTTACTGCGGACGTATATCTTGCTCAAATCGGTTTCGTCCTGCCGGTTTGTATTCGCGTCCTGCAGAATGACCTGATAACTGTTGCTGCTCGTGAAAATCGTCGACACCTGGCGATCACCATAGGCGCTGTACAGCGCGGTGCGAATGCTGTCGATCTGCACGCCGGCCGCATTGGCGCGATCGCGATCGATATCGATCTTTGCCTGCAGGCCCTTTATCTGCGAATCGCTGGTCACATCGCGAAAGATCGGATCGGCGCGCATCTTGGCCTGCAATTTTTCGGACCAATCGGTCAACTCGTCCGCACGCACGCTTTGCAATACATACTGGTAACGGCTTTTGCTCGGCTTGCCGCCCAGCCGCAGGTTCTGGACCGGCGAAAAATAGACGGATAAACCGGGAATGCCGTTTGCCTTGCGGCGCAACTGCTCGAGCACCGCATCCATCGATTTGCGTTCGCCGCGCGGCTTCAGGCCGATGAACAAGGTACCGGTATTGCCGCTGGTGACCCTGGAAGCGACGCTGTAGACATTCGAGTCGCGCTGAACGATATCGGCGGCGCTCTTTACCAATGCGGCCATCGTCGGATAAGACGCATCCTGCGGCCCCTCGACTGTCGCGCTGATCTGCCCGATGTCTTCGCTCGGGAAAAAACCTTTCGGGATCGTGACGAACAACAGGACGGTAAGCAGGAATGTCGATAATGCGAGCAACAATATCGTTTTATTTCGTAGCAGGCACCAGTCGAGAATACGCGTATAGAGACGCAATACCGCATTGAAACCATTCTCGAAAGAACGGTGCAGCCGGCTTTCATTTTCATGCGTTTCATGCCGCAGATAGCGGCTGCACAGCATCGGCACCAGAGTCAGCGAAACAACCGCTGAAACCAGGACGGAGAGCGACACCACAGCGGCGAATTCATGGAACATCAGGCCGATCACGCCGGGCATGAAAAAAATCGGAATGAACACGGCAACCAGCGAAATCGAAATCGACATGATGGTGAATCCGACCTCGCGCGATCCTTTCAGCGCGGCGGCCAAAGGCTCCATGCCGTCTTCGATGTGGCGCACGATATTTTCGAGCATCACGATCGCATCGTCGACCACCAGTCCGACCGCGATCGTGATGCCGAGCAGCGAAATGTTATCGAGGCTGTAGCCGAACCAGTACATCAAGGCGAAACAGCCGATCAATGAAATCGGCAGCGACATCGCCGGAATCGCCGTCGCCGAAAGCCGCTTCAGGAACAGGAAGATCACCATCACCACCAGCACGATCGTCAACAGCAGCGTGAATTTGACGTCGTGGATCGCATCGCGGATCGACACCGAGCGGTCGTTCAGGACGCCGACGTTGATCGAGGCCGGCATCTGCGCCTTGAATTGCGGCAATGTCGCCTTGACTGCGTCCACCACCGCGACCGTATTGGCATTGGGCTGGCGCTGCACGCCCAATATGATCGACGGTTCGCCATTGGCCCAGCTTGCATTCTTGGTGGACTCGACGCTGTCTTCAGTCTCGGCGACGTCCTTCAGGCGGGTCGTAATGCCATCGCGGCTGCTGATGATCAGATTGCGGAACGCCTCCGCATTCGGCAACTGCTTGTTTGCTTCGATCGTCAGGCTCTGCCGCGGGCCGTCGAGCACGCCGACCGGGCTGTTGGCATTGGCTGCGCGAATCGCCGTCGCCAGTTCGTCCAGCGTCATGTTGTGCGCTGCCAATTCAGCCGATTTCGCCTTGATGCGCACCGCGTAGCGGCGCTGACCGAACACGGCGACCTGCGCCACGCCGTCGATGGTGGACAGCGAAGGGGAAATCAGGTTCTCCGCATAATCGTCCAGCTCGGCCAGCGACATCGAAGGCGACGTCAGCACGATCAGCAGCACGGACAAATCCGCCGGATTGACCTTGCGATACGCCGGCAACGAAGTCATTTCAGCCGGCAGGCTGCGCTGGGCGCGCAGCAGCGCAGCCTGCACATCGACCGCGGCGGCGTCGATATCCCGATCCGAATTGAATTCCAGCGTGATCGAGGTCGTGCCCAGCGTATTGGTTGAACTGATCGTGGCCAGCCCGGCGATCGTCGAAAACTGTTTTTCCAGCGGCGTGGCGACCGATGCCGCCATGATCTCGGGGCTGCCGCCCGGCAGTATCGCGGTGACGTTGATGACCGGCGTGTTGTAGCTGGGGAGCGCGGCGATCGGAAGTTTGGCATAAGCAAACATCCCGACAATGACGACCGCGATTGACAGCAGCACGGTCATCACCGGGCGACGAATGCAGAGTTCCGAAATATTCACGGTATGCTTTGTTTGAACAGGATTATTCAGGGACGCTTTTTGCATTGCTCCCGGTATCCGGCGGCGCAGCCTGCGCTTCCTTTACCTTGATGCCGGGGCGCAGATTCTGCGCGCCTTCGATCACGATGCGCGCACCGGCGCGAAGGCCGGAAACCGCTGCCTGTCCTGCATCGATCGCCACCACCTCGATCTTTTGCAGCTTTACCGTGCCGTCCGACTGCACCACGTAGACGACCTTATCGACCGGACCCGTGACGATTGCCTGCGCCGGAATAACGACCGCATCGGGCAGCGTGCGCGATACCAGGCGCACATTGACGAACATGCCCGGCCACATCTTGCGGTCCTTGTTTGAAAATCTGGCTTTCATCCGTATCGTGCCGCTTTGCGGATCGGATGTGTTGTCGATGAAAACCAGCGTGCCTTCCGCTTCCTTGCTGCCCGCCGGTTGCCCAATCACCGGCGCATCGCCTTTCGGATAGGTCGCCAGGATATTTGCAAGCTCCCGTTCCGGCACGGCGAAAGTAACGGTGACCGGATCAATTTGCGAAATCGTGACCATCGGCGCGCCCGACGGCTGCGCCAGGCTTCCCGGATGCACACTGATCGCGCCGATGCGCCCGCTGATGCTCGCTGCGATCCGGTTGTAGCCAAGCGCGACATTGCCGGACTGCACTGCCGCTTGATCCGCCTTCAATGTGCTGCGCAATGCATCGACCTTGCTGCGCGCGGTATCGACCACTGCCTGCGACACGAAATTCTTGGCCAGCAACTCCTGATTCCGTTTCAGCACATTTTCCGCATCGGCCAGATCGGCGCGGTCGCGCGCGACTTGGGCCTGCGCCTTATCCACGCTGGATGCATCGCTGCGCGGGTCAAGCGTAAACAGCAACTGTCCGGCACGCACTTCCTGTCCCTCGACGACATGCACGGCACGCACGATATTCTGGACTTGCGGACGGACATCCACGGTATTGAGTGCGGTGACATTGCCGTTCGCGTGCACCCTGATCGAAACCGATTTTTGTTCGGCGAGCCCGCTCCTGATGACTTGTACCGGATGGCGCGGCAGCTTGGCATTCGTATCCGGCCTGCCTCTCAAACCGAAATAAGCGCCGGCGCCGGCTATGAGTATTGCCGCTGCAATCAGAAGCTGTTTACGTGTTGCGCGCATAAGGAGGAATGAAATGATTGGCGGAAACGCTTGCCGTATCATGCAGCAAAACAACCGCGCTTGACTAGATTGATATTTTGCGTGCGATAAACCGGACGACAAGCGACGCAAATACTCCGTGCCGATACCGAAAGCGGCGGAGCAGAATTCGAAATAATCTGCCGCGACTTTGAGTCCGGGGTAACGGATACGGAAAGCCGGTTGAATTTCGGTGCCGGTTTGATGGCGAATGGAAGAAAGAGGCGAGCCTTGTCTACGGCACTCATGGGAAATGGCTGTGGCTGCTTCGTTCCCGACCTGACCAGATTGGCCATGCCACAATGCGCAGGGGCCCGCCAGTACGGATTTTACCAGCAAAGCCCCGCATGCGGCCATTGAATATTCAAGCCGGATGCGGATCGGCGACACTGCCGAGCCGATCCGGCAATCATGCTTTCCTGATAATGCCGCAGGCGATGCGTCCGCCCGCATTACCTACCGGTTGCGATACGTAATCATCCGGATTGGTGTGAATGACCAGCGCACGGTTCAGGATGCCGTATTTGCCGTCGTCGACCCGGATCGTGTCGACTGCAAACGTCACCGCCGCTTCCCCTTTGGCATCGGCCACGAGATTCATCATTGCGCCGGCATGCCGTTTTTGCTGTGCCGGATCGCCGTGCGGATGACCGTCCGGATTGAAGTGACCGCCCGCGCTCATCGCATCGGCGGAAGAGCAATCCCCTTTTTCATGGACATGAAAACCATGCGCCGAATCCGGCTTGAGCCCGCTGACCTTGACGGACACCAATACTTTATCCGCGCGTTCGGTAAATGTTGCATTGCCGGTGACGGTCGATCCGCTGCGCGCTTCCAGATTGGCGCGCGCCTGCTAGCCGGTCGATTGGGAAGGATTGGATTGGCAACCGATCAACGCAATCGTGCCGAGCAGCGCATAAAATAATTTCATCAGATTGCTCCTCTATTCGTCATGAAGTTAATAGAAGACTAAATTGCGATCTACAATCTGTTCATGCGACCGCCGACACAAAATTGCGTTGGATTTGATAAATCGCTAATGATCCGTCACAGTCCGAGTTCTTGCCAGATCCGATCCACTTTTGCTTTCACCTCATCGGTCATCGCGATGGTCCGGCCCCATTCGCGGCTGGTTTCGCCCGGCCATTTGTTGGTGGCGTCGATACCCATCTTGCTGCCCAAGCCGCTGACCGGCGACGCAAAGTCGAGATAATCGATCGGCGTGTTGTCCACCAGCATGGTGTCGCGGATTGGATCGACGCGGGTGGTAATCGCCCAGATCACTTCCTTCCAGTCGCGAATATTGACGTCTTCATCGACCACGACGATGAACTTGGTATACATGAACTGCCGCAGGAAACTCCAAACGCCGAACATCACGCGCTTGGCATGGCCCGGATAGGCTTTCTTCATTTGCACCACCGCCATGCGATAGCTGCAACCCTCGGGCGGCAGGTAGAAATCGATGATTTCGGCAAACTGCTTTTGCAGCAACGGGATGAACACCTCGTTCAGCGCCACGCCCAGAACCGCCGGTTCGTCGGGCGGCTTGCCTGTATAAGTAGAGTGATAGATCGGGTCGCGCCGCATCGTGATCCGGTCGATGGTAAACACCGGAAACCAATCCTGCTCGTTGTAATAACCGGTATGGTCGCCGAATGGCCCTTCAAGGGCCATTTCGTAACCATTGCTCGGACGGGGGGGCACTTTAGCGCTCTCACGTCCTTCCAATGCATGCTCATAGCCGGTCCGGTGCGATTCATCCGGATAAATATGCCCTTCCAGCACGATCTCGGCCGAAGCCGGGACGCGCAATTCGCTGCCCATTGCCTTGACCAGTTCGGTGCGGCTGCCGCGCAGCAGACCTGCGAACTGATATTCCGACAAGCTGTCCGGCACCGGCGTGACCGCACCTAATATCGTGGCGGGATCGGCGCCGAGAGCGACAGCTATCGGATACGGCTGGCCGGGATTGGCGATGCAATGCTCCCTGAAATCAAGCGCGCCTCCTCGCTGCGCCAGCCAGCGCATGATGACCTTGTTGCGGCCGATGACTTGCTGGCGATAGATGCCCAGATTCTGGCGCTTCTTGTGCGGGCCTTTGGTAATGACCAGCCCCCATGTAATAAGGGGCGCAATATCACCCGGCCAGCAATGCTGGATCGGCAGCCGCGCCAAATCGACATCATTGCCTTCCCAGACGATATCCTGGCACGGCGCCGAACGCCGCTCCTTCGGCGCCATGTCCCACAGCGACTTCACCAGCGATCCCAAGCCGAGCACATCCTTGAAACCCTTGGGCGGCTCCGGCTCCTTGAGCAAGGCCAGAACATGACCGATCTTGCGCAATTCGCTGACATCGTCGGCCCCCATTCCCAATGCGACGCGGCGCGGCGTGCCGAAAAGATTTGCCAGGACCGGGATATTTTGTGCTGTCGGTTTGTCAAAAAGAAGCGCCGGTCCGCCGCTGCGCAATGTGCGATCGCATATTTCCGTCATTTCCAAGTAAGGGGAAACGGGTATTGTTATGTGCTTAAGTTCGCCCAATAGTTGCAATTGAGAAATAAAGTCCCGTAAATCGGAATATTTCATAGTTTTTGATATTTTTCAAATGTAGTCATTGTTACTTAGGTAATGATGACAAGTGTTTGATTTTATTGATTTTTGTTGCAATGCAGCGCAAAACATAAGACATAAAAGTAATTGAATTGCAATTCAATAGTGTTGACTTGATATAAACGGCCTCCTACAATTCGCGCAACTTGAAGAGGGAGCCGCTTTCGGAACACTGAAAGCAGCAAACCAAATCAACACACGGAGCCGGGGCTCCACATGACATTTTAAGGATTGTTTTCAAAAGGCGACTGCCTTCTCCCCGAAAAAAGTTGTTTGCAACCACCTCCTTTGAAAGCGACGGTCGGTTACAGGCAACTCCGGCGTCTGCCGTTCGCAACATGCGGCGACAGACGATGTTCTGGTTCACGGTATGTACAAGCATCTACAAGATTGCGCCTATAGCGGCCGATACTGGGTTCTTGCATGTGCCGCGATGATTCAGGAGATCTAATGTTCAATCGCTCCACAAGGACGACGCTCGGCTCTGTGCGGCAGACCCCCGCTCGATCCAGTCCATGGACAATATTTGTTCGCGACACACTCAACGGCTTCAGAAAAACCGCGCATTACGCATTGATGATTACAGGGATAGCCGCCATCGGCGCACTCGGCATCATGTTCGTCAATCCGCATCTGACCGATCACATCAAGGCGTTTTCCCCTTTCTCGGCTGCAATGCCGCAAGCAGCCGATGCCGCGCCTCAACCGGGAAATTTGATGACGGCGTCCGCCCAGCCTGTCGCGCCGTCGAACAATACCGGCCGCCATGAGGATGCGCTACAGCCGGCTGCAAGCCAGACGAAGCCAGTGATTACCGAAGACGAAAGAAAAATCATCGCCACGTCCTCTGAGCAGCAGCGCGTCACGTCCTGGATCGCCAAGCGCTACCGGGTCGCCGGCGATGCGACCAACATGCTGGTGTCGGCCGCTTATCTGAATGCGAAAGAAATCAAGCTCGATCCGCTGCTGATTCTCGCCGTCATGGCAATAGAATCCCGTTTCAACCCTTTTGCCGAAAGCCCGGTAGGCGCACAAGGCCTGATGCAAGTCATGTCAAAAGTGCACCATGAAAAATTTCAGCATTTGGGCGGCGTTAAAGCGGCACTGAATCCGGTAGCCAATATCAAGGTAGGTTCGCTGATCCTGAAAGAGTACGTCAGGCGTGGCGGTTCGGTCGAAGCAGGCTTGAAAATGTATGTCGGCGCATCCGCTTTCGAAAGCGATTCAGGCTATGGCTCCAAAGTGCTGGCCGAGTACCGTCGGCTGAAAGACGTCGCAAGCGGCAAGCGCGTACCGGCTTTTTCAACAGTAGCGAGTCGGGCAACCGTGAAGGTCCGCGAGGAACGCCCAACCGTGAATGCCGATGCGCTGACCGAAGCCGAATCCGCTTCAACCGACAAGCCGGTATGACCAGCCGCATGAAACAATCTGTCTCGAACCGATAACAAAAAGGAGCCGATCGGCTCCTTTTTGTTATCGGCTGCCAAACCTGTCAGTCCGTCCGGGCCGCAAAAAATCGCTGCAAACGACCGATTGCTTCCCGCAGGTTTTCCATCGATGTCGCATATGACACGCGAATATATTGATGCGCGGTATGCGGGCCGAAATCAAGCCCCGGCACCAGCACGACGCCGGCTTGGTTCAGCATGTCGATTGTCAGCCGGTCCGCATCATCCGATAACGCGGTGCAATCGGCATAGACGTAAAACGCGCCGTCAGGCGTCACCGGCACCTTGAAACCCAGTTCGCGCAACGCAGGAACGATGTAATCGCGGCGACGCTTGAATTCAGCCTTGCGCGCCTCGTAAATCTCGATCGATTCGGGTGAAAAGCACGCCACGCCGGCATGCTGCGCGATGCTCGACGCACAGATAAACAGGTTCTGCGCCAGCTTTTCAATCTGCGGCACCAGGGTTTCAGGCACCACCAGCCAGCCGAGACGCCAGCCGGTCATGTTGAAATACTTGGAGAAGCTATTGATCACGATGACATCGTCGCCCAGCGACAGCGCCGAAAACGGCGGCGCGTCATACGTCAGTCCCTGATAAATTTCATCGACAATCGTGAAGCCCTGTTTTTCCCGGACCGCCGCGACGATCCTGCGCAATTCGTCGTCGGCAATCGACGTGCCGGTCGGATTGGACGGCGATGCCAGCAGTATCCCGCGCGTGGCGGCGCTCCAGTGCTCGCGCACCATGGTTTCGGACAACTGGAACCGTTGCGCCGGGCCGCTCGCAATCATCGTTGCCACGCCTTCGAAAGCGGCGACGAAGTGGCGATTGCATGGATAGGACGGATCGGGCATCAGCACTTCAGCACCCTTTTCGACCAGCGCAGCGCATGCCAGCAGCAGCGCTGCCGATGCGCCTGCCGTCACGATAATGCGCGATGGCGCAACATCGAGTCCATAGACCCGCTGATAGTGCGTTGAAATTGCTCGTCGCAGGGCGGGAATACCGGTGGCCGAAGTGTATTGCATCTTGCCGTCCGCCATCGCACGGGTCGCGGCGGCGATGACGGGCGGCGCGGCGGTGAAATCCGGCTCGCCGATTCCCATGTGGATGATGTGGCGGCCCTGCTTTTCCAGTTCGGCCGCCATTTTCGCCAATTCCATTACATGGAACGGCGCGATATTGTCGAGGCGGGAAGCGAGGCGGGTAAAATTCATCGAACTCTAAATTTAACGAATCAACATCGTGATGCGGCTTTTATGATCCCTTGGCGGCATCCACTTCGATAGTGCGCACCTTGGCTGCGAGCTTGTCGAGCACGCCGTTGACGTACTTGTGGCCGTCGATGCCGCCAAACGATTTGGTCAGCTCCACCGCCTCGTTGATGACCACCTTGTAGGGAATTTCGATGTGGTTTTTCAGCTCGTAGGCACCGATCAGCAGCGCCGCATGCTCTACCGGCGACAACTGCGTGATCGGGCGGTCGATCAGCGGCGACAAGGCGGCGCGCAGTTCGGCAACCTGCCTGATGATGCCGTGCAACAACGCATCGAAGTGGATCGCATCGGCCTTGTCAAAGCCGTGCGCTTCACGGATGTGCGCTTCGATTGCGCCCGCATCCTCATTGTTCAGCAGCCACTGGTAAAGGCCTTGCAGCGCAAATTCGCGCGCGCGATGGCGCGGCGTACGGCTCTTGCTGGGATTGGCGTGCAGAGATTTTTGGGTCATGGTTCGCAACGTCGGCGCCTGAATATTTCAAGGCCGGCAAAAAGGGTTAAAAACGTGCGCGGCAGGAATGGTTAAAACGTATGCGGCACGTACTTCAGGCGACTATTCCTCGTCGGTTGCTTCCGCGAGTTCTTCCAGTGCGATGGCGAGATTGGCCATTTCAATTGCCACGCGGGCGGCTTCCGCTCCCTTCTCCGCCATCCGCGCTTCCGCCTGCTCATCGGTGTCGGTCGTCAGCACCGCATTGGCAATCGGGATGCCGAAATCCAGTCCGACCCGGGTGATTCCGGCGCCGGACTCGTTCGATACCAGTTCGAAATGATAGGTCTCGCCGCGAATCACCGCGCCGATTGCGATCAGCGCATCGAACTGCTGGGTTTCCGCCATTTTTTGCAACGCAAGCGGAATTTCCAGTGCGCCCGGCACAGTCACATGCAGTACGTCCTCGTCTTCGACGCCCAGCCGCTTGAGTTCCGCCAGACACGCCGACAGCAGTCCATGACACACGTCTTCGTTAAAGCGCGCCTGGACAATACCGATGCGCGAGCCTTGGCCGTCGAGATTGGTTTCGTACATTCCTACCGTCATGGCTTTCCTTTATGCGCAATTGCGCGCGATTCTGTCAACTGTTGCAACGAACATCACTGAACAATATTCCAAAACAGCATCCAGTAACTTTCCGGTTTACGCAATGCATATCAATTGTCGGGTTTGGCTTGATAACCGACGACTTCCAGATCGAAACCCGTCATCGACGGCATTTTCCTCGGGCTGGCCAGCAACTTCATTTTACCAACGCCCAGGTCCTTCAATATCTGCGCGCCAATACCGTAGGTACGCAGATCCATGCGCGCGCCGCGCGGCTGGGGGCGCGCATCCGGCGTGTTCAATGCGGCGAACTGCGCAAACATTTGCTCAGCCGATTCTTCGCAATTGAGCAGCACCACGACGCCGCGGTCGGACGCCTTGATGGCGGCCATTGCCGACGCCATGTTCCATGAATGCGTGGTCGCCTGCGTTTCGAGCAAATCCAGGATCGATACCGGCTGATGAACCCGCACCAGGGTTTCGCTGTCCGGCGTGACATCGCCGTGCAACAACGCCAGATGCGCGCCGCCGCTCGGCTTGTCACGATAGGCGATGGCCTTGAACGCGCCATGAACGGTATGCATCGTGCGCTCGGCAATCCGCTCGACTATGCTTTCATTCTGGCTGCGATAATGGATCAGATCGGCGATCGTGCCGATTTTAAGCTGGTGTTCCCGCGCGAACTCGACCAGATCCGGCAAGCGCGCCATCGTGCCGTCGTCCTTCATGATTTCACAAATGACCGCCGCTGGCGTGAGGCCCGCGAGCTCGGCAAAATCGCAACCGGCTTCGGTATGGCCGGCGCGCATCAGTACGCCGCCCTTCTGCGCTTTCAATGGGAAGATATGTCCGGGCTGAACGATGTCGGATGGCCTGGCGTGCCTGGCGACCGCCGCCTGAACCGTTTTGGCGCGATCCGCCGCGGAAATGCCGGTAGTCACGCCCTCCGCCGCTTCGATCGATACGGTGAAATTGGTGCCGTACGAAGTGCTGTTGCGCGACGTCATCATCGAAAGATTCAACTGATCGCAGCGTTCTTCGGTCAGGGTAAGGCAAATCAGGCCGCGGCCGAACTTGGCCATGAAATTGATTGCTTCGGCAGTGACGAATTCAGCCGCCAATACCAGATCGCCTTCGTTTTCGCGATCCTCTTCATCGACCAGAATGACCATGCGGCCAGCCCGCAGTTCGGCAACGATTTCTTGTGTAGTTGAAATAGACATGACTTGAATCCTGAGTAGTCCGCTATTTTAATGGATTTAATTGCCTTTTAACTTTTGCGTTCCATACTATCTTCCGCTCTTATCGTTACCTGGCGAGCTTTTCAGGCAGTTCAGTCAAACGGCCCCTTGACTGGTTAAAGAACCTGGAAGGCATCCCGCTGCCATCAAGATGGCATGGCAAGAAAATATATCATGGTGCAAATATATTAAAGAAACCTCTCGCCGCGTTATTCCGCGACACTGTTAGAAATGGACAACATCCGCTCGACATAACGCGCGATCAAGTCGATTTCAAGATTGACCTTGCCACCCTCTTTCAAATGCTTGAGCGTTGTGGCTTCAATCGTGTGCGGTATCAAATTGATCGAGAATTCACATCCGGCCGCGGCATCAGTGACTCGATTGACAGTCAGCGATACGCCGTTGACCACGATTGATCCCTTGTAAGCGAGGTATTTTCCCAATTCTTTCGGCGCTTCGATTACCAGTTCCCACGACTCCCCGACCGGTGCGAATTTACGCACGAGCCCCAAGCCATCGACATGGCCTGATACCAGATGCCCGCCCAACCGGTCGGCCAGAGTCAATGCTTTTTCGAGATTGACTTCACCGGTGACGTCGAGCCCCGCGGTGCGGTTCAGGCTTTCACGCGACACATCGACCATGAAGCTGATATCGGTCTTGGCAATCACCGTCATGCAGGCGCCGTTCAATGCGATCGAGTCGCCGATTGCGACATCCGACAGCGGCAAACCGCCGGCGTCGACCGTCAGCCGAACGCCGGCACCGGATTGGTTGCCCAAAGGAGAGAGCGAAGTAATTTTGCCGACGGCGGCGACGATTCCGGTGAACATGATGAATAAATATCCTGAATATTGCGAGGCGGAGTCAAGCATCGATGACGATACCAGATTCCGATCGATCAAATGAAGCGGGCAAGGATGCGCAAATCCGGTCCGATTTGCTTGATCTCTTGAAAAGTTAATGTGCGCTTGGCATCCAGCGTATCCAGTGCGGGCAAATCGAACAGACCTTGCGCGTCGCCGATCAAATGTGGCGCAAGGTAGAGCAACAGTTCATCGACGCAGTTTTCCCGGATCAGCGAGCCGTTGAGCTTGAAACCTGCCTCGATGTGCAATTCATTGATGTGCCGCCGGCCCAGTTCCAGCATCAGCGCCGGCAAATCGACCTTGCCGTGCGCATTGGGCAACATGATGATTTCGGCGCCCTGCTCGCGCAATCGCGCTTGCTTGTCCGGGTCGGAATGCGCCGCGACGATCCATGTGCCGCCGCCTGCCAGCACGCGCGCATCCGGGCTGATCTGCAGATGGCTATCGATGACGATGCGGCGCGGTTGGCGCGGCGTATCAACTGCCCGCACATTCAGTAGCGGATCGTCTTCCTTGACGGTGCCGATGCCGGTCAGGATCGCGCATGCGCGTGCGCGCCACGCGTGTCCGTCATCGCGCGCCGCCTGCGAAGTAATCCATTGGCTCTGGCCGCTATGCAGCGCCGTCTTGCCGTCCACGCTGGCTGCCGCCTTCATCCGCACCCAAGGCTTGCCGCGCTGCATGCGCGAGAAAAAACCGATATTCAGTTCGCGTGCTTCCTGTTCCATCAGGCCGCATGCCACTTCGATGCCGGCGGCCTGTAACGCGGCGAACCCTTGCCCTGCAACCAGCGGATTAGGGTCCGCTACGGCAGCGACCACCTTCGCCACGCCGGCCGCGATCAATGCATCGGCGCAAGGCGGCGTACGGCCATGGTGGCTGCACGGTTCCAGCGTCACGTACACTGTTGCACCTCGAACATCGAAGCCGCGATGTGCCGCATCATTCAGCGCCTGCACTTCCGCATGCGGCTGTCCGGCGGGCTGGGTATGGCCTTCGCCGATAATCCGGTTGTCCTTGACGATGACGCACCCGACCCTGGGATTGGGCGCCGTGATGAAGAGCCCTTTGGCGGCCCACTGCAACGCGTGCGCCATGCCTTGCAAATCGTTGAACGTTTCCACGGAATTTTTCAAGCAATGTGATGAACCGCCATTCTAGCAAGTCGCGGGGTGACTGTTCGGATTGCACACCCTTGGACGACCGAGAAAATTGATAACGATCCGCCTGGCCTGGTTATCCAGCGTAAACAACCATGAGCCCAGTTGCGGCGTTTGGCTATTGGCATTGGTGCGGGTGCGCCCGGATCCGTTGTAAGCGAGATAGTGCGCCTTCGAATCGGTAAAGGCGGCCTCGATTGTCATTCCTTTCGGCACCGGTCCGTGCGAGAAAACGATTCTTTCGCCGGCGTCCGCCTTTTGATTGCCGTTCCGATCGATCAGCACAATCCACCCTTTGGCCCAGTCTGTGCCGTCGCCCGCCGGCACCAGATCGACGCGCGTACCGCGCTGGATTGCTTCCGAACGCGTCAGGTTGACGGCGGTAAAAAAATCGTTCACCGTCGTTGTCATTTTCTGATTCCGGATCAATGCGCCAAAGCTCGGCACACCGATCGCGAGCAGGATGGAGGCAATCGACAATACGGCCATCAGTTCGACCATCGAGTATCCGCTGACCGGCAAGGTGGTTTTCACGTTATCACCAGCAATTTGCATCACTGCCGGTGGCCGCTTGTTCCCCTGTGCTGGCCAGCGTCAGATTGCCGCACGAATCATCCTTGTAATTCGCATTGACGTTTTGCGTGCCTGGTTTGGCCGTCAGCAGAACGCAATTCCGGATCGACTCGCCGCCGCAGGCGGTTGCGCTGAGTTCATATGAGCTGGCTGCGGCGCTATTTGATGAATACCATTTGAAGCCGTTCGCAGTTGATGCGGAAAAGACGAGGTAGCTGCCGTTCTGCGAATAATAGCGCTCCTGCTGCTGCATTGATTCCATCAGCGCGGCGCGTCCTTCCGCACGCTTTGTCTTGCGTACCGATTCCCGATACGACGGATATTCGATTGCCGCCAGCACCGCAACGATGACGACAACGACCATCAACTCGATCAAACTGAAACCGTGATGGTTGCCGATCGTTTTGCGCATGTTATTTTTTGCCGAATGCATCGCGCATCTCCTGCCAGTTGAATATTTCGCGCCAGCTGAAGCGGCCGGCCGGCACGCTGAAATCGCCGGCGCCGTTCGATGCCGGCGCTATCCTCCCTTTCACGCCGCCGGTGCCGGCATTGAAAATGGCGGCCTTCTTCTTGACGCTTCTTTTGCCAATCGCATTTCTGCCGCCGGTCTCCACGCCTGTCTCGAATAGCACTGGCGACCCCGGCAATCCGACTTCGGACAGGAATCCGGTTGCCTTGCCGCCTGACGGCAAACCGGTCAACGTATCGAGAAAATAAGAACGCCCTCCTCCGGCGGCGCAAGGGTCGCCGCCCGGGATCAGGCTGTTGAAAAATAACTGTCCATAAGCGATCAGCGGATTGGTGACGCTTCGCTCGCCGGTTTTATCGGATGCCGTAAAATCGAAATACCAACCTTTTTTGTGTCCCGATGTCGTGCCATACGTAAAGGCATCGCCGGTTATCTGAATCGCACCACTGCTCTTTCCCGGAATTTTTGCGAGCGACCGCGGCATCAGTTCGCTGCGGCCGGCTATCCTGTGCGATGGATTGGTGGTATCGGCAATCGCATAAAAAGACTGTGTCTTGAAATTGCCGGGCGCCGCATCGGCCTCCTCGATGAACTTGCCGGTACCGAACAGCACCAGGTATCCGCCGCCCGGTGCGAACACCAGCTTCAGTTGCGTCGTGATCGGCTGACGATTCCCGTCTGCATCCCGCGCGGTGAACAAGGGCTTGTACGGGGAACTGCCGAGCGCTCCAGACCATGGGGCGATCCCCGTGAAATCGAAACGCCATACATTCCCCTGCAGATCTCCGGCATACGCATAGCGCACAGCGCCGTCGCTGCCGGCTGCCAGCATCGGCGCAGCAACACCGCTCTGCAAGCCGGCATCACCGACCGGCATCTTGAACTTGTAATAGTTGATGCCTGATTGCCACTTTTCCGATGGACGCTTATCGAGCGCCAACAGGAACAACGCGCCTTGTCCGGTATCGTTGAACCTGCCGGCACCGTCGTTCCTGTAATTATTGAGTCCGCTGGGAACGGCCACGAAGTATCGATATTCGGGAATGCCTTTCGTGATTTTCGTTTTGAATTTTGCGATAGTCGGCGCACCGACAATATTGCCCATATCGGCATCGTCGCTATCGGTAAATTCGAAAATGACGCCGGCGCCATCGCCGAAACGGGCCGGATCGGTTACATCGAGTGCGAAAACGCCTTGCGCGCCGCCGCCCATGCCGGAGGCGAGAATGGTTTTCCATTTACCGGCAATCAATGCATCGCTTACCGTCAATGCGCCATCCACATACGGTCGATGCACATAGTCGGTCGCTGTCAACTGGTTAACCTCTTTTATCAGCGCATTGGGCATGTAGGCAAACAACTCGTTTCCCTCTGCCGCGCCAAACGCATGCAGCATGCCGTCGTTGGCGCCGACATAAACGGTTTTGGCACGATCCTTGTTGGCTTCGAAAAATTCCTGGTAACCATTGCCCTGCACCGATGCTGCCGGTGCGCCCACATAGACCGGGCTGCTGTTGATGATGTCGCCCAGCAGCGAATCGCGTGCGCGGAACATTCCGCCTGGCCGGCCTATTTCAAGACTGCGCACACCGCGCAAATAGTCCAGCCGCTTTTCTCCGAGCTTGTCACGGGTACGGCTGCCGGGCGAACTGTCGAGCAGCGTCTGCTGGTCCGTTGCCAGTTCACTCCATTCGAACGACACCGTATTCAGCACCTTGGCGGCATCGATTCTTGCGGTGTAAATTTTTCGGTCGCCGGGAGCCGGGCTGGGCGCCTGTCCGCTGGTTCCGGTCAAGATGACGGCGGCATCCCAACCGGCGGCCGTTGCAATCTGGACCGCGCCGGTTTCATCCAATGTCACCGCCATCTTTTTCAAGCTGCCGCTCCATCTTGATGTATTGAAACCGGATTGATAAACAAACGCGCCGTCAGACGAAATCTTCGTCGCGGAAGCCGAAATGCCCGACATGGTGCCGCTTGGATTGACAATCGCCGAAAATATTTTTCGGATCGATTGAACCAACGCTTCGGGCTGGCTTGCCAGGAAGTAATTGGCAGGTATCGCGTTGCCGTTGCGATGCCATTCCGCATTGCTGTATTTCAGCGCGGTCTTGCCGTCGACAGCATCCGTAATGAAAGGATTGCCGTCGTTATTCCCATCTTCGAAGCCGCCGTATTTGGCCGCCAGATAAAGCTGGCTATCCCTGGGTTTTATTGCGCGGTTGTTACCGTCAATCAGGCCATTTCCGCCTTCATCAACATCAATCGCGAAAGTCTTCACGCGAACCGGTTTATCCACGCGAATGTCATTGGTATTTGCCCAGTACGCCAGGCCCGCCATGTAGTAACTGCCGTGTCCGCCTGATCCGGTATCCCTGTCATGCAGGTCACCCAGATGCGCGCGCGGCGCCGGATTGGTGTAGATGCCGTCGGCATCTGCTTCCATGCCTGCGACTTTCGCGGTCCACAATTTGACATCGAGTTCCGGTGTCTTGCCGGCGACGGCAGTTTCGATTGCGCGCGCCGGATCGTGCGCATTTTCTGTGCGATTAAAGACCGTACGGTTATTGCCCGGCAAATAACGGTCCCAATGCGTATTGACGTCCGCGATCGACACAATGTAATTTTTCTGACAGGAAGCGGTCACCGGATCTTTCCATGTTTCGATGACGGGAAAACTATCTTTCATCGCAACGCTCATGCCCGCCGTCGCGTCCGGTGTCGGCTGCTTTCCCTGCAGATAGCGAATGCCTTCGTAATACAGTTCGCCCACAGGGTCGAACGTTTTATAGGTTCCGGAACGTCCGAACCGGTTCAGGTAATTGATCACCCCGCTCTGCAATCCGGCGCCGGCGCGGTTGTATCGATCATCCGGATTGTTGTAGAACACGCCGGTTGCCGCATCCCACTCCGGATAGTCATTGGCGGCTTCGCTGAAGCCGGGATCGGTGAATTTTTTTGCGCCGACATACTTCATCGGCGCGCGTAGCACGCCGCCGTAACGGGTGGCCGAATCGTCCAGTAAATATCCCATTGCGGCGAAGCGAATTTTTTCGGCGTGCCGCTGCATCTCTCCCACCGGCTTGTAATGATTCCCGTATTTCATGCACAGGTCGATCCTGTCGCGGCCTTCGTTGCGGTCGCATACCTCGACCCTGGCCAGATATTCGCCGAGTTTCCTGTCCGTTTTCGCAAGCGCGCCATTCCTGTCGAATGCGGGCGTATCGCAATCGTTGCCGCTATTGGCACTATCGCTGAAAAGAATCCGATTGCGGCAGGATACGATGTACAGCGTGTCGGGGTTGAATGGCGTCACCCGATTCGGCGCACTGACGTTGCCGCCCGCTCTTACCGACCTGCGCGGAAAATAAGTTTCGCTGGCATAGAAATCTTCCTTCAGTACGGCGCGCTGCAGGATGGTTGTACTGGCCGTATCGACAATCCGGTCGCCGCCGGTCAACGCATAGCGCAGCATGTCGATCGCCGACGATGCGGCCCAGTTCATGAAATTGCCGCTGAACGAATCGCCGCCGCACTCATGCACTGCATCGGCATTTTTGGATATGGAAAAATAGCCGTCGGTGACGTTGCGGTTGCCGCCTGCATAGCGATAGCACTTGAGCGGATTGAAATAACCGGCATACTCAAGGGTTCTGTTATACGTTCCCTCATCGCCGCGATAGGCAATGCCGGCTGTCGGAAATTCAACCGACAAGCTCAACAGCATGTTCGGATGCACATTGCCGCTGCCGTTGAATAGCGGCCCGCTGGCGATTTTCACTTCCGGCACTGCCGCCATGGCCTGCGATGGGTTCCCGATCGAGAGTGTGAAAAGCATGATGCCGATTGCAAGCCGTCCGGCACCGCGTAAACTTCGTATCTTGATGATCGGCATTGCTAATCTTCCTTGCGATAAAAAGTTTGCAATACCACGCGCGTCGTCTCCCGCACGCCGAATCCAACCGCGGTGACACGATAAAAATATGTGCGTCCTGCCATGTCCGCGCTTTCGCCGGCCTTGTTGTAGATCATCAGTTCGATGATGTAACGCGGCAGTTTTCCGGGCAGCGAACCCTGACCGGTTTGAAAAGCCCGGCCCGTGAATTTTCCATAGGGGACGGACTTCGCAGTCGACGATGCGGCGTTATTGAAATCAACCGTCAGCCACACGGGCATGGCGCCTTCCGCTGCATGCATGCACAATCCTAAAAAAATATTTGCATCACCCTCGCCGCAGCCATCGATGAAACCGTCGGTCTTGTTTCGCGAAAAAATTGTGCTGCGCGTTCTGGCTGCATCCGGCGAATGCTCGATATCCATTTCGGCATCCATCAGCGCCGCTTCCGCTGCCTGGAAAGCGATCTGACGGTCGCGATCATTGCGCGATGCCTTTTCGCCTTGCAGTGCTATCCGAGCCGCTGCAATTCCCAGCAATACCACCGCAATCAGCATCAGCAATGCAATAATCAGCGAGACACCCTGCTGCTTGCTGTGGAATGTTTTGCGCCGGATACTGGCGTTGCCTTTTGCGCGGCAATGCGAAGTGCGCGGTTTCATGCGCCGCTGCCGGCCGGTTGGTTGCGCAACTGGATCGTCGTTGAAAACACTTTCCGGATCCGATTGCGCGTCGCCGCGGGCAGATTCGCTTCATTGATACGGGTCCCGATGTCGGTAACGGAATGAATATCGGAATAACTCTTGCCGAACAAATCGTATTGATTCGGCTGTATGCCGGTTCGCGCGCTCTCAGCGCTGCGCACCAGCAAAGCCACCTTGACGACCACCACTTTCTTCCAGTGCGTTTTCCTGTTTTTATCGATGGCTCTTGCGGCGGCATTGACGCCGTCCAAAACGAGGGTATCGTCCATGTCATCGATTTTGGTTGCGCTTAAAAACCGGTCCGGCAAGCCGTCTGCATCACTATCGATGCCATACAACACTTGAAACGATTCGATTCCACGCGCGATCACTTCGGTGTTCCAGCTGGTTTTGCCGTAGTACTTGCAGCGCAATTCCGGTTCCCCGGTTTTATCGGCTGCAACGTAAAAAATACTCCAGCCGCGATCGGTTTCGATGTTGACCGGCTCGGACACGCCGAAGCCGGCGCAGTTGAGCATGGTTCCATCGCCGTTGGCGCCGCTGCCTGCACCGATAAACCGGACGGCAAGCACATCGCTGCCATTGATTGATTTCGCCAGCGGAGCATCGATGCCGGTTTCCGCTTCCTTCAAACTGCCGGCATCCAGTCCTGCAATGTTTGCGGTAATGACTGAATTGTGGACAAGCGCCGTTGCTTCCCGATCCCAATTTTCATATGCTGCCTGCCGCACGGCGCGCGTGACTGCCTCGATTGCATAGCGCCCGGTTTCCTGCAGAAGCACGCCTTCGTCCTGCGCGATATAACCGGCTTTGCTCGACAACAGCAGTGCGGTCGCCGCCAGTGTGACCAGCATGCCGAGCGTGAGCGATACCATCAGTTCGACGATTGTCATGCCGGCTTGTCTGCTGCCCGCGGCAACACGGCAATTGCATCGACCGTCTGCGGTACGCTGACCGGTCATTGCGTATAGGGCGCAACCGTGATGGCCATGCTGGGAGGGAAAGGATTTTTTGGATCCCTTGCCGCATTGCCGTCCGGATTGCGTCCTTTTCCTTGCCAGCCGATCTTGACGACGAGCGGATTTGCCGCAGCAGCGGTACATGTCCAGGTTAATGCGCCGGCAGTACTGTCCCATGGCCGGGAATCGCGGCAAATCCGCACCCGCGCACCGGGCAATGCCGTTTTGACGCGGGCCGTCCATTCGTCAATATCGAATTTTGCCAATTCTTCCGCACTGCAATTGGCCGCATAGCAGTTCACTGCAGAGGTTGCGATTGGATCCTTAGCGGCCTGGTAATCGATGTCCAGAAATGGATTGACGTTATCGGCCAGTTTCAATTGGCGATCGTTAATCCGCATTTTGTCTGCGATCTCGGACGCAAGCGCAATGGCAGCAGATTGGAAAGCCGATTGCTGGGAAGTGCGCAGCGCCGTTAATTGCATGCCGGCGGAACCGATCACGCCGATCGCCAACACGAATACCGATATCAGTACTTCGATCAGCGTAAAACCGCATTGTTTTAGTTCGGACATGGCAAGTCGGCATCGTTTTTCAATTGGAATGGATACATTTTGCAAGAGCATTTTCCGTTTAAATAATATTGCTTTAATTACAACAATTTAGCCGCAAAAAAACCTTCCGACCAACAGGACAGTTTTTACTTTTCTGGGGATTTGCGTTGGCGGCCGACTTCGGCAATGGCATCCTGAAATTCCGCGACGTCTTCAAAACTCTTGTAGACGGATGCAAAGCGGATATAGGCAATCTTGTCGAGACGCTTCAATTCACGCATGACCAATTCACCGATTTGGCCTGAGACGACTTCACGCTCGCCGCTGGACAGCAATTTTTCTTCGATGCGATGAATCGCGGCATCCACCGCTTCGGCGGATACCGGACGTTTGCGCAGCGCGAGCATCAAGCTCGCGCGCAATTTTGCGGAATCGAACTCGGTACGGCTGCCGTTTTTCTTGACGATGACCGGCATTGCCAGCTCGATGCGCTCATACGTCGTAAAGCGCTTTTCGCAATCCGTGCAGCGGCGGCGGCGGCGAATACTATCGCCTTCTTCCGATACGCGAGTATCCAGAACTTGGGTGTCTTCGTGCTGGCAAAAAGGACATTTCATGGCGCTGGCGGCAACCTGTGCAGACCGGTTTAATGGAGTTGGTAATTAATTTTTTGCCAAGTATAGTTGCCAATGAATTAATTTCGCAACTAAAAGCACAAGATATTATTTTATCCGTTACAACATCTTGTCCATGGTTTTCCCATAGATATGGGAAAACCATGGAGTTTTTCAGCCGATTCGCCCGTGGCGCGTTATGCAAACAGGAATTATCGAGCGTAAACCGGAAATGCCGTAGTCAGCGTTTTGACTTCCGCCTTCACGCGTTCGATGGTGGCGGCATCATGCGGATGCTCCAGCACATCGGCAATCAGGTTGCCGACCTTGATCGCTTCCGCTTCCTTGAAACCGCGCGTCGTCATGGCCGGGCTGCCGAGGCGAATGCCGGATGTCACGAACGGTTTTTCCGGATCGTTCGGAATCGCGTTTTTGTTGCAGGTGATGTGCGCGGATCCGAGTATCGCTTCAGCTTCCTTGCCGGTGATTTTCTTGGCGCGCAAATCGACCAGCATCACGTGCGATTCGGTGCGGCCCGACACGATCCGCAGGCCGCGCGCGATCAGTGCCTTCGCCAACGCATCCGCATTCTTGACCACCTGCTCCTGATACGTCTTGAATTCCGGCGCCAGTGCCTCTTTGAAAGCGACGGCTTTCGCAGCGATCACATGCATCAGCGGACCGCCCTGAATGCCAGGGAAAATTGCGGAATTGATGGCTTTTTCGTGTTCCGCTTTCATCAGGATGATGCCGCCGCGCGGACCGCGCAGCGATTTGTGCGTGGTAGACGTGACGAAGTCGGCATGCGGCACCGGGTTCGGATAAACACCCGCTGCAATCAGGCCGGCATAGTGCGCCATGTCCACCATGAAATAGGCGCCCACCGCTTTGGCGACTTTCGCGAAACGCTCGAAATCGATGCGCAATGCATAAGCGGAAGCGCCGGCGATGATCAGCTTCGGTTTTTTTTCATGCGCCAGGCGTTCCATCTCGTCATAGTCGATTTCTTCCTTGTCGTTCAAGCCGTAGGACACGACGTTGAACCACTTGCCGGACATGTTGAGCGCCATGCCGTGCGTCAGATGGCCGCCTTCGGCCAGCGACATGCCCATGATGGTGTCGCCCGGTTTCAGCATCGCGAAAAATACGCCCTGGTTGGCTTGCGAACCGGAGTTCGGCTGCACGTTGGCGGCTTCCGCGCCGAACAGTTCCTTGATGCGATTGATTGCCAGCGTTTCGGCCAGATCGACGAATTCGCAGCCGCCGTAATAGCGCTTGCCGGGATAGCCTTCCGCATACTTGTTGGTCAGTTGCGTGCCTTGCGCTTCCATCACAGCAGGCGATGTGTAATTTTCGGACGCGATCAGCTCGATATGTTCTTGCTGACGGTTATTTTCAAGTTGAACGGCAGACCAGAGTTCGGGGTCGACTTTGGCGAGCGTAAGATCTTTTGCAAACATGGAATACTCCAATCGATTTTAAAAATTGCAGAGCAGGGTTTCCCGTTTGGGGAAAATTCTGTTTCCGACAACTTAACAAGCTGGGAGCCAGCTAATCGAATGAGGGCCAAAAAAGGGAATGACGGCAGCCTCAAACGTACTTTCCATCTTGGCTGCCCAGGCGTACGGCTATTGAAATCTCACGCTTCCCGGTGGATATCCACCTTTGGCCGGACGTTTTCCGTTCCGGTTTTTCGCCAGTTACGTGAGACGAAATGGTCCTGTATTGTACTTGATTTCGGCACGCTTTTGGCACCGGAGTGAAGCACCCCTACCCGCACAAAGGGCCGAAAACCACTATCATTCCGGTGTCCGCATGCAGCGGCGTGAAACAAAATTCCGCTTGCTCACAATGAATTACACCCTTCTATCCGATGCCGCCCCTGAAATTTTCTCATAACGCAATCGATGACTGCTTCGCGCTGCTCGATGACTGCAACGCGAGCGCCGCCGCGCCGGGGTCGCGCCTGTACACCGGCCATGCCGGCACCCTGTCATGCATGAATCCATCCGAACTGCCTGCATTGCTGGATCGGATGCAGCAGGCATTGCGGCAGGGTCGGCATGCGGTTGGATTGTTTTCCTACGAGCTGGGTGCGCAACTGCACGGGATCACGCCGCGCAGCGATGAACAGGCATTGACGCAAATACTGCTGTTCGAGCGATGTGAACGGCTGTCCGCGGCACAAGTCCTCATCTGGCTCAACCGGCGCGATCAGGCGATGCGTGAAGCGGCTATCAATGCCGATCAGCGGCCCGCCGGCATCGCGCAGGTGCGCGCCAGCGTCAGCGAGGCCGAGTTCAATGCGGCGATGGCGTCGATCCATGCTTACATCGAAGCGGGCGACACCTATCAGGCCAACTATACCTACCGCGTGCGTTTCGACGCCTATGGTCCGCTGCATGCGCTTTACATGAAGCTGCGCACCCGCCAGCCGGTGCCTTACGGCGCGCTGATCGCGCTGCCAGACGGCCGCGCCGTACTGTCGTTGTCACCCGAGTTGTTCGTGCGCCATGCGCGCGGAGAATTGACCGCACGGCCGATGAAAGGCACGGCAGCGGCAAGCGGCGAAGCGCGGCAGGATGCGGCGCGGACAGCGGCGCTGGCCGCCGATCCGAAAAACCGCGCCGAAAATCTGATGATCGTCGACCTGCTGCGCAACGACCTCGGGCGCATTGCCGCGCTGGGCTCGGTACAGGTGCCGCAGCTGTTTGAAGTAAGCCGCTACGGCGACGTGTTGCAGATGACATCGACCGTGCAGGCGCGCTTGCGCGACGACGCGACGCTGGCCGATCTGTTCGCCGCGCTGTACCCCTGCGGCTCGGTTACCGGCGCGCCCAAGCGCAGGACGCTGCAGATCATTCGCGAACTTGAAACGACGGCGCGCGGTTTCTACACCGGCGCAATCGGCTGGTTCGATGCGCCCGATGCCGAACATCGGATCGGCGATTTCTGCCTGTCGGTGCCGATCCGTACTCTGACGCTGCAGGCGCCCGGAGGCGATGGCGTGCGTGGCGGCGAAATGGGCGTCGGCGCCGGCATCGTGCATGACAGCGAAGCGGCTGACGAATACGCGGAATGCCGGCTCAAGGCGGGTTTTTTAATCGACATGCCTAGCGATTTCGAATTGTTCGAAACCATTCATGCGACCCATGAAGCAGGATGCCGTCATCTCGATCTGCATTTGCGGCGGCTTGGTTCGTCTGCCGCATATTTCGGTTTTGCGTACGACGAAGAGTCGGTGCGTACGGCGCTGTCGAACGCGTGCGCCGGTTTGCCGTCAGCCGGTGCGCATCGGATGCGCCTGACGTTGAATCAGGCCGGCATCTGCAATGTGCATGCTGCGCCATTGATGCCTTTGGCGGGACCGGTGCGGCTGCTGCTCGCACCGCAGCCGACCGTTGCGGACGATTTATTCTTGCGTCACAAGACCAGCGTGCGCGATCGCTACGACGCCGCATGGCGCGCGGCCGAAGCGCGGGATGCGTTCGATATGCTATTTTGCAATACACGCGGCGAGCTCACTGAAGGCGCTCGCAGCAACGTGTTCATCAAATTGGACGACCGCTGGTACACGCCGCCGCTGAACGCCGGCGTGCTGCCCGGCGTGATGCGTGCCGTCCTGCTGGCCGACGCGGAATGGAATGCATGTGAGCAGCGGCTGACGCTGGACGATCTGCGCAGGGCCGACGAAATAATGATTTGCAATGCGCTGCGCGGTGCGGTGCCCGCGATAGTCGAATGGGATGCCGAACGGACGGCAACCGGATTGTGACCTTGACTGCCGCGCTGCTTTGAAAATATTGCGGCTTTGTTGGACGATAGCTGACGGTCCGGCAAATCACGGCAGCAAATCCTTTCAGCTACAATTTGAATAATAAAATTCCTCTCACGCAGCCAATCACAACAAGGAAATTTCCCATGGTCGTCTTGATTACCGGCGCAACGGCCGGCTTCGGTGCTGAAATCGCGCGCAAATTTGCACGGCATGGCCATCAGGTCATTGCCACGGGCCGCCGCAAGGATCGGCTTGATGCGCTTGCCGCCGAACTCGGCGCGTCGGTACTGCCGATCGTCATGGACGTCACCGACAAGGCTTCGATCGACAGTGCGATCGCCGCGCTGCCCGACGAATGGCAGGAAATCGATGTGCTGGTCAACAATGCCGGACTCGCGCTGGGCATCGAACCGGCGCACAAGGCATCGCTGGACGACTGGGAAACCATGATCGAGACAAACTGCAAGGGCCTGGTCACGATGACCCGGAAAATCCTGCCCGACATGGTTGCGCGCGGTCGCGGTCTGGTGATCAATATCGGTTCCGTCGCCGGCGCCTATCCTTACCCGGGCGGCAATGTATATGGCGCGACCAAGGCATTCGTCGACCAGTTCACGCTGAATCTGCGCGCCGACCTGTTCGGCACCGGCGTGCGCGCCACCAACATCGCGCCGGGCCTGTGCGGCGGCACCGAATTCTCGAACGTTCGATTCAAGGGCAACGATGACGCCGCGGCGAAAGTGTACGAAGGCACCGTGCCGCTGACTGCCGGCGACATCGCCGAGACAGCCTACTGGATCGCGACGCTGCCGGCGCATGTGAATATCAATTACATTGAAATAATGCCGGCCTGTCAGGGATTTTCACCTTTGACGATCAAGCGGAATTAACGCTGGACGAGGCTGGATGCGGCCGCGCCTGTTGAAACCGGAAGCCGTTTCCAACAGCACTCCCCCAGCAGGATAGGTTCGCCATGCCAAGCGAAATGCGTGGCTCATCCTTTGGAACAAATAAGAATTCGGAACATGCCCCACAATTTCACCTGGACCATCCGCGTTTATTATGAAGACACCGATACCGGCGGCGTGGTGTTTTATGCAAATTACCTGAAATTTTTTGAACGCGCGCGTACCGAATGGCTGCGTGCCGCCGGAGTAAGCCAGCAAGCCTTGACAGAATTGCATGGTGTAATGTTTGTCGTTAAAAATACCGCGGTCGATTATCATGCTCCTGCGAAACTTGATGATGAACTGAAACTAACTGTCGTGGTCGAACGCCTGGGCCGCGCATCGGTGCAATTCGTGCAAGAGGCATGGCGCATCAATGGGACGCAGCGGGAATTGCTCGCTGCCGGGCACATAAAAGTGGGCTGTGTCGACACGGCGACGTTCCGGCCCGCCGCCATTCCGGGCGACGTATTGGAAAAAATAAAATAGCCGATCACACACTGAAAAATTGCCGTATTCCTGCCGGGTTCCACTTGAAAACGCAGCCCGGACAACCGGAATCCGTCTGTTTTCCGAATACAATTGACCAGAACCGATTTAGTCCACAACCTCCATGACAGTCACCCAAGACCTATCCTTCCTCTCCCTCATTACCCATGCCTCGCTGCTTGTGCAGCTCGTCATGGCGCTTTTGCTGATTGTCTCGGTGATGAGCTGGACTTATATTTTCCGCAAGATGTTCGCCATCAGAAGCGCGCAGGCGCAGACCGAAGAATTCGAGCGCATTTTCTGGTCCGGCGGCAATCTGAATAACCTGTACGAAGACGCCGCCTCGACGCGCCGCCAGCGCACCGGAAAAAACGGCGCGCTGGAACGCATCTTCGAAGCGGGCATGGGCGAATTCAACAAGGCGAAGGCATCGTTTGCGAACAAGGGGCCGATCGACAACAGCGCGATGCTGGACGGCGCGCGGCGCGCAATGCGCGCGGCGTATCAGCGCGAGATGGATGCGCTCGAATCGCACCTGGCGTTCCTGGCATCGGTCGGCTCGGTTTCCCCTTATGTTGGCTTGTTCGGCACCGTGTGGGGCATCATGAATGCGTTTCGCGGCTTGGCCAATGTGCAGCAGGCGACGCTGGCAGCGGTTGCCCCCGGCATCGCGGAAGCATTGATTGCGACAGCAATCGGCCTGTTTGCGGCGATTCCGGCGGTGGTCGCCTACAACCGCTATTCGCACGACATCGACCGTCTGGCGATTCGCTTCGAAAGCTTCATCGAAGAATTTTCCAATATCTTGCAACGGCAGGCGCACTGATGGCGAATTCATCTTCCTCTTTGCGTGGCGGCCGCACCCGCAAGTTCAAATCCGAAATCAACGTCGTGCCGTATATCGATGTGATGCTGGTGCTGCTCGTCATTTTCATGGTCGCCGCGCCGATCACCAATCCCGGCGTGATCAATCTGCCCACCGCCGGCAAATCATCGCTGCCGCCGCCCGAATACATCCGGATCACGTTGAAACCCGACACGACCGCGACGATTGCCATCAATCGACCGAAAAGCGACGCAGGCAAAGCCGATGTCATCAGCGGCCGGGCCGATCTGGTACAAAAGCTTGGCGCGCTGCATCGGAACAATCCGGACATGGCGGTAATGATTTCAGCCGACAAGGATATCAAGTACGACGAAGTGATCCAGGTTGTTTCGGAAGCGAAAAAGCTGGGCTTCGATCGCGTCGGACTCGCCACCAGATGATGATGCTTCATGACTGACACAACGCCTTATCACGTACCGAAAGAACCAGGCCGCTGGCGTGCGATCACGCTGGCGGCAATCGTGCATGCGGCATTGATCGCCCTCCTCTGGATCGGCGTGCGCTGGCAAAATGAAACGCCGGTCGCGGTCGAAGCCGAAGTGTGGAGCCTGCAGCCGCGCGAAGCCGCGCCGCGCCCGCAACCCGAACCGAAGCCCGAAGTAAAGCCGGAACCCAAGCCCGAGCCGAAACCGGCCGTCAAGGAAACGCCGAAACCGCGCGTGATCGAACCTCCGGTTGCCAAGCCCGATATCGCGCTGGAGCAGGAAAAGAAGCGCAAGCTGCGGGAAGAAAAAAAGCGGCTGGAAGAACTGCAAGCGAAGCAGGAAGAAAAGGCGCTGGAACAGCGACTCGCAAAAGAGAAAGACGAGGCTGAAGCGGCGAAGAAAAAAATCGCGGCGGAAAAAGCAAGGAAAGCGGCCGAGGAAGCAAAAGTTGCGGCGGAAGCCAAAAAAATCGCCGCGGAAAAGAAGCGCAAGCAGGATGCGGCCGATGCGCAAATGATGGCAAAAATACGTGACGAAGAGATGCGCCGCATCACTAGCGGCGTGGCTGGCGCCGGTGGCACGGGCGATGCGCCGAAAGCGCAAGGCGGCCGCGCCGACTCCGGTTATGTGTCACGCCTGAGCGCCAAAATCAAGAGCAACACAACCTATATCGTGCCGCCTGATCTGGCAAATAATCCGGCGGTCGAATATACCGTCGAACTATTGCCCGACGGATCGGTCAGAAGCATCAAAAAATTACGTCCGAGCGGGCTGCCCGGCTTCGATGAAGCCGTCGAGCGCGCGATTCGGCGCTCGGAGCCTTATCCGGCCGATAAATCCGGCTCCGTACCTTCCAGCTTCACTTTTTTGCACAAGCCTAAAGACAACCAATAAGGCATCCATAACATGAATCGTTTCCGCTTGATCGTCCTCGCCCTGCTGACCGTATGCGTCACGGCACAGGCGCAATTGCGCTTTGAAATCACCGGCGTCGGCGCCACCCAGATTCCGATTGCGGTCGCCGGCTTCGCCGACGAATCGATCGCGCCGCAGCAAGTCACCGCGATCATCAAGGCCGATCTGGCGCGCAGCGGCTTCTTCAAGATCATCGACACCGGCAACGTGATGTCGGAGACGTCGCCGATCAATTTGAACGACTGGAAATCGCGCGGCGCCGATGCGCTCGTCGTCGGCAGCGTGCAGCGTTTGGCGGATGGCCGTTTCGATGTCCGATACAAGCTGCTCGATACCGTCAAATCGACGCAGTTGTCCGCGTTGGCGCTTGCGGCGCCGGCCCAGTTCACCCGCGTCACGGCGCACAAGATCGCCGACGATATTTACGAGAAGCTGATCGGCGTGCGCGGCGCATTCGCCACGCGCATTGCCTATGTCACCAAATCCGGCAATGAATACCGGCTGGAGATCGCCGATTCCGATGGCGAAGATACCCACGTCGCATTGCGCTCGAATGAACCGATCATTTCCCCGGCATGGTCGCCGGACGGCACCAAGGTGGCCTATGTCTCTTTCGAAAACAAGAAACCGGTAGTCTATGTGCAGGATCTGGTGACCAAGCAGCGCATCGCGGTTGCCAACTACAAAGGCAGCAACTCGGCGCCGTCATGGTCGCCGGACGGCTCAAAGTTGGCGGTAGCGCTGTCGCGCGGCGGCTTGACGCAGGTGTATGTAGTCAATGCGAACGGTACCGGTCTGCAGCGGCTCACCAACACCAACGGCATCGATACCGAACCGCAGTTTTCAGCCGATGGCCGGCAGATTTACTTTACCAGCGACCGCAGCGGCGGCCCGCAGATTTACCGGATGAGTGCAACCGGGGACGGCGCGCAGCGCGTGACGTTCAACGGCAGCTACAACATCAGCCCGCGCATTTCACCGGACGGCAAAACGCTGGCTTATATCTCCCGCAGGGAAGGTAAATTCCAGTTGTATGTGCTCGATTTGACAAATGCCCAGGAACAACGGCTGTCCGACACCGTCAAAGACGAGTCGCCCAGCTTTTCACCCAACGGCAAATACATCATGTACGCGACCGAATCCGGACGCCGCGGGTCGCTTGCGGTTGTTTCAGTGGATGGCCGCGTCAGGCACCGTTTGACAGTCCAGGCAGGCGATATCAGGGAGCCGACCTGGGGCCCGTTCATGAAATAATTCATGAATTCATGCAGGTTATACAACAAGGAGAATTACATGCGCATTTTGACCACTTTCACCATTATCTTATCGAGCGCCTTGCTGTTCAGCGGATGTTCATCAGTCAAGCTGGATGAAAAAGTGCCGGTTGAAGAACGTGCCGGCACCGCACCGAACAGCGGCGCGGACCCGCGCACCGTTTCCACAGTGAGTACGCAATCGTCTGATCCGCTGAACGATCCGCAAGGCATCCTCGCCAAGCGCAGCATTTATTTCGACCTCGACAGCTATACCGTGAAGGACGAATTCAAGCCTGTGATCGAAGCACATGCCCGCTATCTGACGGCCAACAAGAACCGTAAAATCATCATTCAGGGCAATACCGATGATCGCGGCGGCCGCGAATATAATCTGGCATTAGGTCAGAAGCGCGCCGAAGCCGTGCGCAAATCGCTGGCATTGTTAGGCGTGTCGGATTCGCAAATGGAAGCGGTCTCGTTCGGCAAGGAAAAACCGAAGGCGCTCGGCAGCGACGAAGCTGCGTGGGCTGAAAACCGCCGCACGGATATCGTCTATTGATGATCATGAAAACCTTCATTAAGAAATCCGTGCTTGTTGCAGCCGTGATAGCCGGTTTCTGCATTGCTCCATTGCAGGCCCGGGCTGCTCTGTTCGATGACGATGAAGCACGCCGGGCAATTATCGACTTGCGCGCCCGGCTCGACTCGTTCAATAACCGCCTTGAAAACAAGGCGGACAAATCCACGAACCTGGATTTGGCCGGTCAAAGCGAACAGTTGCGCGCGGAGATCGCCAAACTGCGCGGTCAAGTCGAAGTACTGGCCAACGAGCTGGCCAACGAGCAGCGGCGGCAAAAGGATTTTTATACCGACCTAGATACGCGCTTGCGCAAAATGGAACCGCAGAAGGCCACGGTGGACGGCAGGGAAGTGAGCATCGAG
Source organism: Herminiimonas sp. (assembly GCA_027310305.1). Classification (GTDB taxonomy): domain Bacteria; phylum Pseudomonadota; class Gammaproteobacteria; order Burkholderiales; family Burkholderiaceae_D; genus DAIDBD01. The sequence goes on along the minus strand of DAIDBD010000054.1, from coordinate 22,897 downwards.
CCTGCCGAGCAAAAGGCCTATGACGCGGCGCTGGCCTACTTCAAGGCCGGCGATTACAAGAATGCCGGCTCGACGTTCTTCAATTTCCTGCGGCTCTATCCGCAATCGGGATTCGCCGCTTCGGCGCACTACTGGCTTGGCAACACGTATTATGCGCAACGCGACTACCGCAACGCGATTGCGTCGCAACAGACCGTCGTGAATAACTATCCGGACAATCCGAAAGCGCCTGATGCAATGTTGAACATCGCCAGCTGTTATACCGAACTGAAAGACAAAGCCGCGGCAAGAAAAGCGCTGGAAGCGCTCGTTGCGCAGTATCCCGATTCATCGGCGGCCCAAACCGCCAAGGAACGTTTGGCCGTCTTCAGATAATTGCCATCGATATGTCCGGCAAGTAGAGAATGTACAGGGTGCGCCATGCGCACCCTGGGCGATTGCATGAAGATGCGCATATTGATTGAGGTTAACCGTGATTGCCGTTCGCCCCGGGGCACCCTACTTCTTTGTCGTTTCGCGTAAGTCATGCCAGTACCTGGAATTGCGCAACGCGATACCGCGTCACGATACGATCGGGCATGTGTGCCCAATGCCGGACGGGGTCATTGCAATCGATGGCAAGAGTGCCAGAGGATCGATGTCGACCTGTTGCGGGGCCGGCGGGCTGCGCGCCTACGCGAGCGAGATGGGGCTGGCATTGGGGTCAGCAGCGCTGCGAGGAGAAATCCAATGAGATCACACGGCCATTGAAGCATTGTGGCTGAAACGGCAACTACGCGGTTCCGCCCACGGTCACGCCATCGATGCGCAAGGTCGGTTGCCCGACGCCGACCGGCACGCTCTGTCCTTCCTTGCCGCAAACACCGACACCGGAATCGAGCCGCATGTCGTTACCGATCATCGATACCCGATTCAGCACGTCGGGGCCATTGCCGATCAGCGTCGCACCCTTGACCGGATAAGTGACTTTGCCGTTCTCGATCATGTATGCCTCGCTGGCCGAAAACACGAACTTGCCGTTGGTGATATCGACCTGGCCGCCGCCGAAATTAACGGCATACAAACCATTTTTCACCGACGCGATAATCTCTGCCGGATCCTTGTCGCCGCCCAGCATGTAGGTATTGGTCATGCGCGGCATCGGCAAATGGGCGAACGATTCGCGGCGCGCATTGCCGGTGACCGGCATGTTCATCAGGCGCGCATTCATCGTGTCCTGGATATACCCTTTCAGGATGCCGTCTTCGATCAGCGTCGTGCATTGGGTCGGATTGCCTTCGTCGTCCATGTTCAGCGAGCCGCGGCGATCGGCGAGGGTGCCGTCATCGACTACCGTCACGCCCTTTGCCGCAACGCGTTCGCCGATGCGGCCCGAGAACGTGCTGGAACCCTTGCGATTGAAATCGCCTTCCAGACCGTGGCCGATCGCTTCGTGCAGCAGGATACCGGGCCAGCCCGATCCCAGCACCACCGTCATCGGGCCTGCGGGCGCCGGACGTGCATCGAGATTGACCAGCGCCGATGCGACTGCTTCGCTGGCATATTGTTCCAGCAGTTCATCGGTAAAATAAGCATAGCTGTAGCGGCCGCCGCCGCCGCTGGAACCCATCTCGCGCCGTCCGTCCTGCTCTGCGATGACCGTCACCGACACGCGCACCAGCGGCCGGATATCGGCAGCAATCACGCCGTCGCTACGCACCACCAGCACCACGTCGTATTCTCCGGCCAGCCCGGCCATGACTTGCACCACACGCGGATCCTTGGCGCGCGCAATGCGCTCGACGCGCTCCAGCAACTTGACTTTTTCGGTTGCATCCAGCGAAGCGAGCGGGTCGTTCTGCAAGTAAAGCGCGCGGCCGCCGGCCGCCTGCGCCGATGAAGCGACCTTCACCTTGCCCGCGCCCTGGCGTGCAATGGTGCGGGTAGCCGCAGCGGCTTCCAGCAATGCGCGCTCGGAGATTTCATCGGAATAGGAAAAGGCGGTCTTTTCGCCCGAAACGGCGCGTACCCCGACCCCCTGATCGATCGAGAAACTGCCGGTCTTGACGATGCCCTCTTCCAAACTCCAGCCTTCGCTCTTGGTAAACTGGAAATACAGATCGGCGTAATCGACCCGGTGGGTAAACATGGTGCCCAAGGCTTTCATCAGCCTGGACTCATCCAGACCGAACGGCGTCAGCAATACGTCTCGTGCAATGGCCAGTGTCTGGAGATTCGGTTCAAATAGTTTCATGGTATGGGCGCTCGCGAGTCAACGTCGCGAATAATAGTTTATTCAGGAGATTACTGGATTGTAGAACATCCGGCCGACAGAACGTTCCGCGGAAAAGCCCGCTTGTTCTTTATATTCGGCAACACAGTGACATTCGGCATTTCGATTATTGTACTTGCATGCTGCGACTTGCATGCTGCCGGTTGCAAGCGCTCATAGTTGCCGATGCTTCAGCGCAGGCAAGCTCTCGCGTATGCCGTATAAATGATGGGGCTCGATGTCGCCGATTACAACCCCTTCGCCTTCCGCCAGCACCGCCTTGATCTCGCCCCATGGATCGATCAGCATGCTATGCCCCCAGGTACGACGGCCGTTAAGATGGCGGCCGCCTTGCGCGGCGGCAAGGACATAGCACTGATTTTCGATTGCGCGCGCACGTAACAAGATTTCCCAATGCGCGTTGCCGGTCGTATAAGTGAAAGCGGCCGGCACCACGATCAATGTGCAATCGCCCATGGCACGGTAGAGTTCCGGAAAGCGCAGGTCGTAACAGATCGACAACCCGACTTTCCCAAACGGCGCATCGAACGTCGTGACGGTATTGCCGGGCACGATAGTGCGCGCCTCGTTGTAATTTTCATCGCCTTTGGTGAAGCCGAACAAATGAATCTTGTCGTAACGCGTCACCCGCTCACCGGTGGGGCCGTACACCAACATCGTGTTCAGCACCTTGTCCGCTTCCGGCGCGATCATCGGCAGCGTGCCGCCGAGCAGCCAGATCTGATGCTCGCGCGCGATAGCGGACATGAAAGCCTGAATCGGCCCCGCATCGAGTTGTTCCGCGTAACCGATTTTGTCGGATTCATGCATGCCCATGACGGGCCAGTATTCCGGCAGCAAGACAAGTTGCGCGCCCTGCTGCGCAGCTTCCCGAATCAACCGGCCGGCGGCAGCGAAATTCTGTTCAGGCGCCGGAGCGGAAACCATTTGCACGGCAGCGATTCTGGTTTTTCCATTCATCATTTCACCCTCCGGATCCGGTACTCGATGGCGTGCCCGGCGCGGCAGCTTCATTGCCGGATTTGCGCGCAAGCTTGGTAATGACCGGCTCTTTCCACGGACCGGCGATCTGGTATTCGACAGTGAAGGCCCGCATCAACGGATCGCGCAGGAACAATTGTGCCAGAAACGAACCCAGCCCGATTACCGGGTTGACCACCAGCCCATACACGACCGACGCCGCGCCGACATTGATTTCGGGAATCACGGCCACATGCAGGTTTTGCGATTCCTTGGCGATATCGATCGCGCCATCCATCAGCACTACCGCGCTCACGCTGCGCATCTTGAAGTTATCGGTTTTCATGATTCCCTTCGCGATATTCGCCGTGCCGACGACGCCATCGAACGCAAACCCCTCGGAAAACAAATCGCGGAAATCGAGTGTCAGCCGCCGCGGCAATGATTGCAGGCTCAACACGCCCAGCAATTTGGCAGCGCCCGGATCCACTTTCAGGAACTGCCCGGCCGACATGTCAAGATGCAGTTGCCCCGACAATGTCGGAATATCGATTGAAAAAGGCAATCCTTTCCAGTTTATATCGCCATCCATTTTGCCCTTGCCGCCGCGCAGCACATTGGCAAAACCGAACCGGTCGAGCAATTTACCCGCGTCCGCGATATCGAGCGCATAGGTCAGATTCGTGGTGCTGTCGCCGTCCCCGGTCGACCATTTGCCGGCGGCTTTGAATTCGCCGTCCTCATTCAATATGGATAGCTTCCGTATCCGCCATTCGCGCCCGGTAGCAGCCGATGCATTGTTGGCGACCAGTTCGAGCTGACCGAACCGCTTGCCGAAAAGCTGGAAGTTTTCGGCCACGATGTCGAGTGTCGGCATTTGCACTGACGTGTTTTTTCCTTCCAGCAGTTCGGTCACGTCCGATGCGGCTGATTTGGGAATGATCAGCGATGCCAGGCGCGCCGTCACCTTGCCCAAGCCGCGTCCCGAGCGCGACTCATTCCAGGTCACATAGCCGGATGCCTGTTCGGAATCGATGTTGGCCTGCCACACGTGTTGCTGATGCGACGCGCCGACCACCACGTTGTCCAGCTTCTTTCCCATCACAACCAATTCCTTTGCACGCGCGGCCAGCACTTCCGGCTCGATATATTGCGTAATGCCCAGCGAGTTGGACTGCGCGCCGGAGTCGGGCTGCTTGTCGGACTCCGTATCGGCCCCTGCAATCGATGTCACGATATTGCGCCATGCATCGATGTTGAGCGATTCAAGGCTGACGTTGGCGATCACGCCGCTATCCGGTTGCGGTGCGGGTACATTGACGCCGATGCCGCCGCGCACGACACGCCAGACCGTATTCCTGTCAGCCGATTTTTCACGGGAATAACGCGCGGCGATCGCCGATCCCAACGACAATTTGATTTCATCGCGAGCCATCGAGGCATCTGCCGACGGCAAGGCGGCCAATTCGAATCTGAGCGGCAGGCTTTCATTGGCCGCCTTGCGCAACGGCGCCGGAAAATCAAGCCCGATGCCTTGCAGCGTCGATTCCACCACGATCTCGGGACGTTTTTTCTTCACATTGATCATTGCACTGTAGCGAGCGCCGCCTGTGATCTGCCGAAACAAGCGCTGCATCGCCGGCGCCGGATAGGTTTTGCGCAATCCGTCGGAAGACAGCATGCCGTCGGCCTTGATCGCGATATTGCCGTCGCGCTGCGTACCGCCGGATACGGCCACCGCACCGCCCAGAAAATTTGCCTTGATCCCCTTCAGATCGAATCCCTTTTCATGGAATTTCAGTTCTCCGTTTGCGTTCGTCATCGGCGGCATCATGTTTTGCAGCGTGACGTCATTATCGGCGAACCGCAGCAATCCCTGCACTTTGGATTCGAGCAGCCGTGCCAGCGGCAACTGCAGCTTCAGCAATAATTTCGCATTGCCGCCGGCTTTCGTTTCCTCGGTAAAGTGAGCGATCCATCCGGCAACCGGACTGTCGTTGGCGAAGCCGACAAAATCCTGCAGCTTTCCTTCAGCGCTGCCGTCGATGTCGAGCACCCGGTCGTCCGACAATACGTCCGGGACAATCGCCGCCACGTTCGATAAGGCGACATTTCGGGTCCTGGCGCTTTCCGCCTTGATTTCAAGGCGGGTCCGATCCAGCGCGAACGTGCCCTTGATATCTTCCAGCAATGGCCATAGCGGCGACTTGCCATCCTTGCCGAATTGACCGGGCGTGTAGTTCAATTTGCCATGGTCGATTTTGCCGGCAATCGAGAATCGGCCCGTCGGCTTGTCCGTCGGCTTCGCGGTGCGGAAAGGGAAATTCGCCAGGTCGCCCCTGATGGCGACGGCGACATCCTGCGCGCGGCCGCCTCCCAGCGCGCCGGTCAGCCAGTCGCGCAGTTTTTCAGGCGTATGCAGCGGCAGATAACGCCCGATTTTCCTGAAATCGAATGCGGAGATCTTTGCGGACAGATCGATCGTTCCCAGCGCCTTGCCTTGCGGTTCTGCCAGCGGCATCAGATATTTGCCGGCTAACGATCCGGTCACGCCGTCCTGCACGAATTGCATGCCGTCGATCTGGAACAGAAGCTGGTTCCTGTCTTGCCGTTGCCATTTTGCCTGCAAGGCCAACCGGTCGAAAGGCATGTCAGGGTCGGCATAGTAACCCGGCAAGCGCAGCACCATCTTGTCGGAAGCGAGGTTGAATGTGCCGCCCTGATCGCTCGCATCCAGTTGTCCGGTCAGATTATCGAAGCCCGGTATGCCCGGCACTGCCGCCTGGGCCGGCATATTGCCGCTTTTCGGCCGCGCCGGGCGCGGCGGCTGGGCATTCATCGTCAGCCCGATGAATTTCCCTTTGACGCTGTAGGACGAGATATCGGGATAGGTTCCCTGCCACCTGGCCGAAAAATCCTTCAACTGGCCGCGCGGAGAAAAATCGGTCAGCATCCGGCGCTGTACCGCCGGCAGCGGAAGATGTTCGGCGAAATGCGCGAGCGTGTGCAAATCGAGCGCAGTGGCCGCAATTTCGGTTTTTTCAGGCTGGTCCCCGGTGCGTGCGACGAATGTTTCGCTGATCGTTGTCGGCGGCAATGTCAGCCCGTCATTCGTCTGCATCGAAAAATTCGTCAATGCAATCGCATGGCCTTGCTCGCCGAACGAAAATACGCCATCTCCCGGTTCCGGGCCGGATTCTTCGCGCGCCGACACCCGTCCGTTGACCTGCGCCAGTTCCAACAGCTGCAAATCCTTGCGCAAGCGGACCGATGCATCGGTCAGCGTCAGATCCGCAGTGAAGTCGGCCACTTTTGCACGATCGAAATTCAGCCATGCGCGAACCGAGCCCTTGCCTTTCAGTACTTCGACCGGATAATCGAAATACGCCTTCCACGCCGCCAGATCGGTATCGCGCCAATCGGCATATAACGTTCCCGTCCATAGCTTGACATCGGAAATTTTTTGCGCAAAGTATGGATGCGCGAAATCGGCGCGCACGTCGATCGGTGCCGCCAACGCCGCCGGCGGCGTTGCCTTGAAGGCAAACCGGTGATGCCTGCCTTGATTGTGCAATACGAAACTCACGCGATCCAGCACAAGTTCCGGCGCACCGCGCATCGCGTCGTTCCAGCGCACCCATCCGTCGCGGATCACGATCTCCCGTTGCGACAGCATCCAGTCGGCCCCTTTTCCATCGCTGCTTTTGCGCGGATCCACCAAAATGCCGGCAACAAAAAAATTGCCTTGGGCGTCTCGTCCGATGTCCACGTCCGGACGGCTGATTTCCAGCGTATCCAGACGCAAATCGAAAGCCGGAATCGACCACCACGATACGGTTGCCGACACTTTCGGCAGATTTAGCGCCTGGCCGCCGTCCTTTTCACGCACTACGACATTGTTCAGCGTCAAATGCGGCCTCAGCCCGCGCCACGAGGCATGGATCGTGGAAATGGCAACCGGTTTTCCGATGACCCGCGTCGCCATTTGCTCGACATCGGTTTTGTAACGGTCGATGTTGGGCAACACCGCATAGCGCAATGTCAGGAACAGCGCGCAGAAAATAAAATAGGCGACTACCGTAAGCGTCAGCAATGCGCCAAGCGCATGGTGCGTTGCGTCGTTGACGGCACGATAGCCATCCCGTAGCGCAAGCCTGCCGATGGCGAAGCGGCTCCTGGTCCGGCTTGAACTGTTTTGATCGGTGGACATCAATCGGAAAGGGAAATGAATGATCCGGCGTGGAAAAAAATGACTTGAACGGCAATCAAAAATGCCATGTTCGCATGGATACCGACATCCCGGCGCCGGGGTGTTTTAAAAAAGCCTAAAATATCGCTTCCTCCATTTGCCTCAATTTCCATTTGACCAGACTTTCCACCTCACGGTTCTACCAGCGCTGGATAAGCGCCGATATCACGCGCACCGCCATGGTGGCCGGGCTTGCCGGATTATCGCTGAGCCCGGCTGTTTTCGCTCGAGTATTACAAAATGAAACAGCGGCCGGGATGCCGTTGCCGCGTGCGATGCGCCGCGTGCGCAATCTGATCGTCGCAACGCTGATTGCGCGCGACCTGGGCGGCAGCGCCGATCTGGCCGAAGTGGTTGACACTATGTCGGCGTTCGCCGACTTCGCTGTGAAAACCCATGTTGCCGCCGTTACCGATGAAATGAGCGCCCTACACGGCACGCCGATCGGTGCGGAATCCGGCGATCCGCAACAACTGATCGTATTGGGCATGGGCAAGCTCGGCGGCGGCGAACTCAATGTGTCTTCGGATATCGATCTGATCTTCGTCTATCCGGAAGAGGGTGAAACGCAGCCGGCGTCGCCGGATCAGCGCCAGTTGTCGAACCATGAATTCTTCACGCGGCTCGGCAAAAAACTGATCGCCGATTTGTCGGCCATCGCGGAAGACGGATTCACTTTTCGCGTGGACATGGCATTGCGTCCGAACGGCGTCTCCGGTCCGCTGGCGGCAAGTTTCGGCATGCTGGAACGATATCTGATCGTCCAAGGCCGCGAATGGGAACGCTATGCGTGGGTCAAGGCCCGCGCGCTGACCGGACGCCAGGCCGACATCGATGCGCTGGAAGCCATCGTCAGGCCATTCGTCTATCGGCGCTATCTGGATTTCGGTTCGATCGATGCGATGCGCAGCATGCACGCGCAGATCCGTGCCGAAGTAACGCGCCAGGAAACGCGCCATCCCGATCGCAGCAACAACGTGAAACTGGGCCGCGGCGGAATTCGCGAAATAGAATTTCTCGCGCAGGTTTTTCAATTGATCCGCGGCGGACGCGATGCCGATCTGCGCGACCGGTCCACGCGCGCGACGTTACGCACGCTCGCCGAAAAACGGCTGCTGAGCGCCGAAGTGGTCGAGCAACTGCTGCAAGCCTACACGTTCCTGCGCAACCTCGAACACCGGCTGCAATACCTGGACGATGCGCAAATCCACACGCTGCCGGCCAGCGAAACCGACCGCCTGGCGATTGCGCAGATGATGGGGTTTCCGGATCTGGCATCGCTGCTGCAGGCGCTGGAATCGCATCGCGCAATCGTTGCGGCGCAATTCGATGCCATTTTCAGCGACAAGAAAAAGGATGCCGCAGGTTCCGATGCATCCGCCGCCGCGGAAATTTCCGCGGCGCTATCCGATACGGATAGCCGGGAAACCATCGAAACCCGGCTGACCGCGCTGGCATTCGATGACGCGCCGGCGGCGGCGCAACGCCTGCTTGCGACATGGCAGTCCCCTCGTCTGCAGGCACTGCCGGAAGTCAGCCGCAACCGGTTGATCGGATTGGTCAACACCGCGTTGCCGCTCGTTGCGGCCATCACGGAAGAACGTTCGGCAACGCTGGGCCGGCTGCTGGATTTCCTGGAAGCGGTCGCCCGCCGCGCTGCTTATCTCGCGCTGCTGACCGAGTATCCGCAGGCGCTGGAACGGGTAATCCGCATGATGAACGCCAGCGACTGGGCCGCGAAATACCTGACGCGCCACCCGCTTTTGCTGGACGAGCTGCTGGACGACAGGACGCTGAAGTCCGCACCCGACTGGGCCGCGTTCGCACAGGAATGCAAACGGCAACTGGATGCCGCACCGGGCGATACGGAACGTCAGATGGATACGTTGCGGGAGTTGCATCATGCGCAATTGCTGCGGCTGCTGGCACAGGATATCGAAGGCGAATTGAGCGTGGAGCGGCTGGCCGATCATTTGTCGTCGCTAGCCGACATACTGGTTGGCGCAACGTTGCAAGCCGCGTGGTGCGCCATCCAGAACCGGCATCGCGATGCACCGAAATTCGCCGTGATCGCTTACGGCAAGCTCGGCGGCAAGGAACTCGGTTATGCATCCGATCTCGACGTGATCTTTTTGTACGACGACGACCATCCCGACGCGCCGCCGCTGTACGCAAAGCTGGCGCAGCGCTTCATCTCCTGGATGACTGCGCACACCCCGGCCGGCATCCTGTTCGATATCGATATCGCGCTGCGCCCGGATGGCGCGAGCGGCTTGATGGTGTCGCCGTTTGCTTCGTTCGAAAAATACCAGGCCAAATCGGCGTGGCTATGGGAACACCAGGCGCTGACGCGCGCCAGATTCTGCGCGGGCGATGCGGCCATCGGCACGCGTTTCGAAGCGCTGCGGGAAACCGTGCTGCGGCAACCGCGCGATGAAGCGAACCTGAAGCAGGAAGTGCTATCGATGCGCAAAAAAATGCATGATGCGCATCCGAACCGCTCGCCGCTGTTCGACCTCAAGCACGATGCGGGCGGCATGATCGATATTGAATTCATCGTGCAGTTTCTGGTACTGCGCAATGCAGCGCACTATCCGCGGCTCACTGCGGATATCGGCAATATCGCATTACTGAAATTGAGCGGCGAACTGGGACTGATCGATCAGCAGTCAGCGGCAGATGTTGCCGATGCGTATCGCACCTTTCGCAAACTTCAGCATCAGATCAGATTGCAGGGTGAAGAACGGGCGCGGGTTGAAGCGGGCCGGGTAACAAAGGAAGCGGCGGCGGTAAAGCAGCTTTGGTCAGACATTTTTGGTTAACAAAACGCCCCGACTTGCGGGGCGTTTTGGATACTGCTTGTTGACTGATTACTTGGCCGACATCAGCGCGACCGTGGTATCGAGCATCCGGTTCGAGAAACCCCACTCATTGTCGTACCACGACGATACCTTCACCAGGCGGCCGGATACCTTGGTCAGCGTCGCATCGAAATTGCTCGATGCCGGATTGTGGTTGAAATCGACCGACACCAGCGGTTCGGTCTGATACGTCAGTATCCCTTTCAACGCGCCTTCGGAAGCTTCCTTCATGATCGCATTGACTTCATCCACAGTCGTGTCGCGTGCCGCGATGAACGACAGGTCGACGATCGACACATTGATGGTCGGCACGCGGATCGCATAACCGTCGAGCTTGCCGTTCAGTTCCGGCAATACCAGGCCGACTGCGGCGGCAGCGCCGGTCTTGGTCGGGATCATGCTCATCGTCGCCGAACGGGCGCGCCGCAAATCTTCATGCATCACGTCGGTCAATACCTGATCGTTGGTATACGAATGAACGGTGGTCATCAGGCCATTTAGCAGGCCGATCTTGTCGTTCAATGGTTTCGCCAGCGGCGCCAGGCAGTTGGTGGTGCACGATGCATTGGAAATGACGGTGTCGGACGCTTTCAACACGCCGTGGTTGACGCCGTAGACGATCGTCGCATCGACATCCTTGCCGCCCGGAGCGGAAATAATGACTTTCCTGGCGCCGCCTTTCAGATGCGCGGAAGCCTTTTCCTTGGTCGTGAAAAAACCGGTGCATTCGAGCACCACATCGACGCCCAGTTCGCCCCAGGGAATTTCAGCCGGGTTGCGCTGCGCGAACACACGGATCTTGTCGCCATTGACGATCATGCTGTCGCCATCGACTTCGACCGTGCCGGGAAACTTGCCGTGCGCGGTGTCGTAACGGGTCAGGTGCGCATTGGATTTGGCATCGCCGAGATCGTTGATCGCAACGATCTGGATGTCGTTTTTCTTGCCGCCTTCGTAATGCGCGCGAAGGATATTGCGGCCGATGCGGCCGTAACCGTTGATTGCAACCTTGATAGTCATGGTGAGCTCCAAAGAAAAGGCATAAAACCGGAAAATCCAATAAGGAAATTGATTAATTTAGTCGGAAAGCCGGTCATCGATCTAGACGATAGACAAATGCTGCTTTCAATTTCAGTGAATATTCAGGCAATCACCGATTGCACGGCAGCCACCACCTTTTCCGTGGTAAACCCGAAGTGCTTGAACAGCACACCCGCCGGCGCGGATTCGCCAAACGCATCGATCCCGACGACGGCGCCATCAAGTCCGACGTACTTGTACCAAAGACCGGTAACGCCGGCTTCCACCGCCACCCGCGGTACACCTTTTTGCAATACGCGGGCCTTGTACGCGGCATCCTGGCGATCGAACACATCGGTCGATGGCATCGATACCACGCGCACCGGCACGCCCAGCTTCGCAAGTTCGTCCGCGGCCTTGACGGCGAGATCGACTTCCGAACCGGTTGCCATCAGGATCGCCTTGGCATCGGCGGTGTCTCTCAGCACATAGCCGCCACGCTGGATGTCGGCGATCTGTTCTTTCGTGCGCTCCTGGTACGGCAGATTCTGGCGCGAAAAAATCAGCGTGGTCGGGCCATTCCGGCGTTTGACCGCCTGCTCCCACGCCACCGCGGATTCAACCGTATCGCATGGACGCCAGTTATCCAGATTCGGAATCAGGCGCAGGCTCGACACATGCTCGACCGATTGATGGGTCGGGCCGTCTTCGCCGAGACCGATCGAGTCGTGCGTGAACACGAAGATCGAACGGATTTTCATCAGCGCCGCCATGCGCAACGCATTGCGGCTGTAATCGGAGAATGTCAGGAACGTGGCGCCGAACGGAATGTAGCCGCCATGCAGCGCGATACCGTTCATCATCGCGCTCATGCCGAATTCGCGCACGCCGTAATTGATATGGTTGCCTGGTTGATCGGCCCGCACCGCGACGCATTCTTTCCAGTTGGTCAGATTGGAACCGGTCAGGTCGGCCGAACCGCCTAGGAATTCCGGCAGCACCGGCGCCAATGCCTGGATCGCGTTTTGACTGGCCTTGCGGGTCGCAACGGTTTCTTTTTTCTCGACGCAGGCAGCGATATAGGTTGCGACCGTTTCATTGAAATTGCCCGGCAGTTCGCCTTGCATGCGGCGCAGCAGTTCACCCGCTTGCTGCGGATAACGTTCGCTGTAGGCATTCAGCAATGCATCCCACTCGCCTTGCATGCGCTGACCTTGCGCTTTCGCATCCCATGCGGCATATACATCGGCGGGAATCTCGAACGGCGCGGAACTCCAGTTCAGCGCTTCGCGGGTGGCGGCAATTTCCTTGTCGCCCAATGCGGCGCCGTGTACGTCATGGGTGCCGGCCTTGTTCGGGCTGCCTTTGCCGATTACCGTCTTGCAGCAGATCAGCGTCGGCCTATCGGATTTTTTCGCCGCCGCGATTGCGGCATCGACCGCATCGACATCGTGGCCATCGACGCTGCGAATCACGTTCCAGCCATATGCTTCGAACCGTTTCGGCGTGTCGTCCTGAAACCAGCCCTCGACGTGCCCATCAATCGAAATGCCGTTATCGTCATACAGCACGATCAGCTTGGACAGGCGCAGCGTACCGGCCAGCGAACAGGCTTCATGCGAAATGCCTTCCATCAGGCAACCGTCACCGACGAACACGTAAGTGTGGTGATCGACGACAGCAAAGCCGGGCCGGTTGAATTCCGCGGCCAGCAATTTCTCGGCCAGCGCCATGCCGACCGCATTGGTCAAGCCTTGTCCGAGCGGACCGGTCGTAGTTTCGATGCCGGGCGTTACTTCCACTTCCGGATGGCCGGGCGTCTTCGAATGCAGTTGGCGGAAATGTCTGATCTCGTCCATCGGCAGGTCATGTCCCGTCAAATGCAGCAACGCATAATGCAGCATCGAGCCATGCCCGTTCGACAATACGAAGCGGTCGCGGTTGATCCAGCGCGGATCGGCCGGATTATGGCGATAATGCCTGGCCCACAATGCGACGGCAATTTCTGCCATTCCCATCGGCATGCCGGGATGCCCGGAGTTGGCCTGTTGTACTGCATCCATCGCCAGTGCACGGATTGCATTGGCCATCTTGTTGGTCGGGAGCATGGAAGTCATGTTGATTTAGGATAGAGGACGAAGGCCGGAAAGCGGATCGGGACGGATTGCTGCGAAGCCGCATATTTTACCAGAGTGACGCACAGAGATTAAAATTGAAAACCGGCCGCTTCTTTTATCAAAAGCCGATGCCGCGCTCCTCCATGGTCACTGATAACGGATTTCCGATGCCCCGTTTTTATTGCCCGCAAACCCTGGTTATCGGCGAGATTGTCGCGCTGCCCGACCATGTCGCCCATCATGTGCAGGTATTGCGCCTGACGGCGGGCGACCGCATCACGCTGTTCAACGGTAACGGCGGCGAATATACCGCGACGCTCGCGATGATCGAAAAAAAGCGCGCGAACGCCGAAATCAAGCTCTTTTCGCCGCGCGAAGCGGAATTGCCCTACGCCGTCACGCTGGCGCAAGCGTTGCCGGAAACGTCCAAGATGGATTGGATCGTCGAAAAAGCCGTCGAGCTCGGCGTGACCGCGATCCAGCCGCTGGCCGCGCAGCGTTGCGTTGTCAGATTGTCGGCGGAACGCGCCGAAAAAAAATTGGCGCATTGGCAAGGAATCATCATTTCCGCAGCCGAGCAAAGCGGCCGCAATCGCTTGCCGCATTTGACCGAACCTGCGCATTTCAATGACTGGATCGGACAACAGAATCTGCATCTGCGTATTCTGCTGACGCCGCGCGCCGAGCAATCGCTGTCCGGCTGGGCGCGCCACCATCCGCCGCAATCGGTCGCGCTGATGGTGGGCCCGGAAGGCGGTTTCACCGATGCCGAGGAAAACATCGCGCATGCGCAAGGCGTGCTGGCCTTGTCGATAGGACCGCGCGTGCTGCGCACCGAAACCGCCGGACTCGCGGCGCTTGCAGCGCTGAATGCAATCTGGGGGGAAATGTGAATACAGCTTCAAAGCAATAACCATCATGCAATGGCTGCGACAGCTTTTCCATCGCAACAAACTGCGCATACCCGATGCGCTTTGGCGGGATTGCCTCGCTCGCCTGGCTTTTTTGAATAATCTGCCGGCAAGCGACCGAACACGCCTCAAGGTTTTGTCGGAAACGCTGCTTGCAACAAAAACCATTACCGGCGCGGGCGGCCTTGAACTGACCGATGACATTGCGGTCTTGATTGCCGTGCAAGCCTGTTTGCCGGTGTTGAATCTAACCCTCGATTTATATGATGACATGGCCGGCATCATCGTTTATCCGTCCGCGTTTATCGTGCCGCACAGCGAAATGGATGAAGCCGGCGTGGTACATGAATGGCGCGAGCCGCTTTCCGGCGAAGCGCTGTCTGCGGGCGGTGCGGTCGTGCTGTCCTGGGAAGACGTTGAAGGGATACCGTCATTCGCCGCCGGACACAACGTCGTGATCCATGAATTTGCCCATAAAATCGACATGGGCCGGGGCGCCGCAAATGGCTTGCCGCCGTTTCTGGCGGCCTGTCATCGGGACATGCAGGTAGCGGACTGGCAGCAGGCGTTTTCGGCGGCGTATGCCGATTTCACATCGCGCGTCCAGGCATTGGAGCAGCGCTTGCCCGACGATTTCAATCCTGACAACCCTGCGGATGCGGCGCATTACGATGCCTTGTTCGCGGCACTGCCGATGGACCCGTATGCATCAATACATCCGGCTGAGTTCTTCGCGGTCGCATCCGAAGTGTTTTTCGTACTGCCGCAGCCGCTGGCGTGCGATTACCCGCAAGTCTACCGGTTGCTGGCACGCTATTACCGGCAAGATCCGTTGGCGCGGGCCTGAACCGGTTCCCGGCCTGCATTTGAGGTACGGAAAACCTTGCGAAAGCCTTTATAATCAAACGTTTTGCGACAGTTTCCCCACTCGACTTCCTCCATGAAGGTATTTCGCGGACTCCCCAATGCCGAAGCGCGCATGCCATGTGCGCTGACGATCGGCAACTTCGACGGCGTGCATCGCGGGCATCAGGCTTTGCTGGCCCGCGTGCGCGAGGCCGCTTCACGTCTGCAGATCAGTACCGCGGTCATGACGTTCGAACCGCATCCGCGCGAATTTTTTGCGCAGTTGTCGGGGGATGCAGGCAAGGCGCCCACGCGCATCGCCAATTTGCGCGATAAATTGCAATCGCTGTCGGATGCGGGCATCGATCGCGTCATCGTCGAATCGTTCAATGCCGGTTTTGCCGCGCTGTCGCCGCAGGATTTCATTGAAAAAGTGCTGGTGCAAGGCTTGCATGTGAAGTGGCTGATCGTCGGCGAAGATTTCCGTTACGGCGCCCGGCGCGCCGGCGATGTCGCGATGCTGATCGAGGCCGGCAGGCAATACGGCTTTCACGTCGAAGCGCTACCGGCGGTGGTGAATGACGGCGCCCGCATTTCGTCGTCGTCGGTGCGCGCTGCGTTGGCGCAAGGCGATCTGATCCATGCAAAACAGTTGCTGGGCCATCCTTATGCGATATCGGGCCATGTGGTTCACGGACAAAAGCTCGGGCGGACCATCGGGTTTCCGACATTGAACCTGCGGATCACGCACAAGCGCCCTGCTCTTTCCGGCATTTTCGTGGTGCAGGTACATGGTTTGGCCGCGCAGCCGCTGCCTGGAGTGGCAAGTCTGGGCATACGCCCGACGGTCGATGACAGCGGAAGAGTATTGCTGGAAACCCATGTGTTCGACTATGCGGAGCAGTGCTACGGCAAGCTGGTCCGGGTGGAATTTCTGAAAAAATTGCGCGACGAAGAAAAATATGTCGATCTGCCGACGCTGACCGATGCGATCGCACGCGACGCCAAGCAGGCACGCATGTATTTCAAGCAGCGGGACGATTTCGCCACTTCCGCAACCGACCGAATTTGACGATCAAGCGAACCCCGTCAATTGCAAATACCCGTTTGATCTACCAGATATCATTGAAGAAAACACATGTCCGACAACAAATCCAGCAAATCCGCGAACAAGCCGCAAGGCAAATATCCGGTCAACATGACGGAAACGCCGTTCCCGATGCGCGGCGATCTCGCCAGGCGCGAACCGCAATGGGTCAAGGAATGGCAGGCAAAGAAAATCTATCAGCGCATCCGCAATGCATCGAAAGACCGTAAAAAATTCATCTTGCATGACGGCCCGCCGTATGCGAACGGCGATATCCATATCGGCCATGCAGTCAACAAGATACTGAAGGACATGATCGTCAAAACCCGCCAGCTTGACGGGTTCGATGCGCAATATGTGCCGGGCTGGGATTGCCATGGCATGCCGATCGAAATCCAGATCGAAAAACAATACGGCAAAGGCTTGCCGACCGCCGAAGTGCTCGCCAAGTCGCGCGCATATGCAACCGAGCAGATCGAGCGGCAGAAGAAAGATTTCATCCGACTCGGCGTGCTGGGCGAATGGGATCGTCCGTACACGACCATGAATTTCGGCAACGAGGCCGATGAGATCCGCGCGCTCGGCGCGATCATGGAAAAAGGCTACGTGTATCGCGGCCTGAAACCGGTCAACTGGTGCTTCGACTGCGGCTCTGCGCTGGCCGAAGCGGAAGTCGAGTATCAGGACAAGCGCGATCCGGCGATCGATGTCGGTTTTCCGTTTGCCGAACCGGACAAGATCGCCCATGCTTTCGGGCTCGACAAGCTGCCAACCGACAAGGGTTACGCCGTCATCTGGACCACCACGCCATGGACCATCCCGGCCAACCAGGCATTGAACGTGCATCCGGACCATCGCTATGCGCTGGTGCAGACCGAGCGCAACGGCGAAACGCTGCTCCTGATCCTTGCCGTGGAACTGGTCGGCTCTTGCCTGCAACGCTATGGCCTGGAAGGCAGAATCATTGCGACCGCCGGCGGCGAAGCATTGTCGATGCTGAAGTTCAGGCATCCGTTCGCCGCCGCCGACCGAGGCTACGACCGCTATTCTCCGGTCTATGTCGGCGATTACGTGACATTGGATACCGGTACCGGCATCGTGCACTCGGCGCCCGCTTACGGCCTCGATGACTTCATCTCCTGCAAGGCGCATGGGATGACCGACGATGAAATCCTGAAACCGGTCATGGGCGACGGCCGATACGCATCGTGGCTGCCGTTCTTCGGCGGCCTGACGATCTGGGAAGCGTCCAAGCCGATCAGCGCGAAGCTGGAAGAAGTCGGCGCGCTGTTCAATCTGGTGATGTTCGACCATAGTTACATGCATTGCTGGCGCCACAAGACGCCGATCATCTATCGCGCGACATCGCAGTGGTTCGCCGGCATGGATGTGGCGCCGAAAGACGGCGGCCCGACCCTGCGCGAGACTGCGCTCAAGGGAATCGAAGAAACCGAATTTTTCCCGAACTGGGGCAAGGCGCGGCTGCATGGCATGATCGCGAATCGTCCGGACTGGACACTGTCGCGCCAGCGCCAGTGGGGCGTGCCGATGGCCTTCTTCATCCACAAGGAAACCGGCGAACTGCATCCGCGCACGCCCGAGCTGCTGGAAGCAGTCGCCAGGCGCGTCGAGCAAAGCGGCATCGAAGCGTGGCAGGCGCTCGATCCGAAAGATCTGATCGGCGACGATGCGGCGGCCTACGTGAAGAACAAGGATACGCTCGATGTCTGGTTCGATTCCGGCACCACGCATCAAACCGTGCTGCGCGGCTCGCACGCGGCGGAATCGCACTTCCCGGCGGATCTTTACCTGGAAGGCTCCGACCAGCATCGCGGCTGGTTCCATTCGTCGCTGCTGACGTCGTCGATGCTGAATGGCCGCGCGCCATACAAGGCGCTGTTGACGCACGGCTTCGTGGTCGATGGCGAGGGCAAGAAAATGTCCAAGTCGAAGGGCAACGTGGTCGCGCCGCAAAAAGTGTCGGATTCGCTCGGCGCGGAAATCCTGCGTCTGTGGGTCGCCTCGACCGATTATTCCGGCGAGTTGACGATCTCCGACGAGATCCTTAAACGCGTCACGGAATCGTATCGCCGCATCCGCAATACGCTGCGCTTCTTGCTGGCGAATACATCCGATTTCGATCCGGTAAAAGATGCGGTGCCGGCCGCCGAGCTGCTTGAAATCGATCGCTACGCAATCGCGCGCATCGCGCAGATCCAGGCAGAAATCCTGCAGCACTATGCGCTCTACGAATTTCATCCGGTCGTGTCGAAGCTGCAGATGTACTGCTCCGAAGATCTGGGCGGGTTTTATCTCGACATCTTGAAGGACCGCCTCTATACCGGCGGCATGAACTCGCAGGCACGCCGCTCCGCGCAGACGGCCATCTGGCACATCACGCAATCGCTGTTGCGCGTGATGGCGCCGATACTGTCGTTTACGTCGGAAGAAGCGTGGTCGGTATTCGCGGGCAACGATGTTTACGCGGCAAGCGGCGAAACGATCTTCACGCAAACTTATCACACGCTGCCTGACGTTCCCGATGCGGCGGCCCTGCTGGATAAATTCACGTCGTTGCGCGACATTCGCGCCGACGTCACCAGGCAGCTGGAAGAGGTGCGCGTGTCCGGCGCAATCGGCTCGTCGTTGCAGGCGGAAGTCGAAATCAAGGCCAGCGGCGATAAATATGCATTGCTCGACAGTCTGGGTGACGACTTGAAATTCATCCTGATTACCTCGCAGGCGAAGGTGGCTCGGGTCGCAAATGCGGCAGAAGAAGCCATCCTGGTGACGCCATCCGCCTATCAAAAATGCGAGCGCTGCTGGCATTACCGGGCCGATGTCGGTACGGATGCGGAACATCCGGGCATCTGCACGCGCTGCATATCGAATCTGTTCGGCAGCGGCGAAGCTCGGAAATTTGCCTGATCATCGCACTACCCTACCCGTCATGCCGGTAAAAACCGGTGTGACGACGATCAACCTCGTGCAGCGAAAACCATATGGCCACTAAAAACCGCTTTTCTTCCAACAACAGCACCCGTCTGGTACCGTGGCTCGGCGTTGCCGCCATCGTGCTGCTGCTCGATCAGCTTACCAAGATCACGATTACCCAGTTATTCAAATACGGCGAATCGCATCCGGTCACGTCGTTTTTCAATCTGGTGCTGGTCTATAACAAGGGGGCCGCGTTCAGCTTCCTCGCCAGCGAAACCGGCTGGCAACGCTATCTTTTCACCGGCATCGGTGTCGCCGCATCGCTGTTCATTGTTTATCTTCTGAAAAAACATGCCGGCCAAAGGATGTTTTGCTGGGCCCTGGCGTTGATCCTGGGCGGCGCGCTCGGCAATGTCATCGACCGCATGATGTACGGCCATGTAATCGACTTCCTGGATTTCCATGTCCGCAATTGGCACTGGCCTGCCTTCAATCTGGCCGATAGCGCGATCTGCGTCGGTGCCGTATTGTTCGTCGTCGATGAATTGCGGCGCGTGAATAGATAGAATTCATATTTTCAGGCTGCTACACTATCTCGCGGCGTCATATCAGGAGCATTCATGGACCTCGCTGGCAAAAAAATTGTTTTAGGCCTGACCGGCGGCATCGCCTGCTACAAGGCGGCCGAACTTACCCGTGCACTGATTAAAGCCGGCGCATCGGTGCAAGTCGTGATGACGCACGCGGCAACGCATTTCATCACGCCGGTGACGATGCAGGCGCTGTCCAACCAGCCGGTCTACACCAACCAGTGGGATGCCCGCGTCGGCAATAACATGCCGCATATCGATCTGACGCGCGACGCCGATGCGATCGTGATCGCGCCCTGTTCGGCCGACTTCATTTTCAAGCTGGCCCACGGCGCATGCGATGATCTGCTGTCGACATTGTGCGTGGCGCGGCCGATGATGCTGCCGTTGCTGCTCGCCCCCGCGATGAACGTCGAAATGTGGCAAAACGCTGCGACGCAGCGCAATATCGCGCAACTCAAGGCAGACGGCATCAACCTGCTTGGCCCGGATGCAGGCGAGCAGGCATGCGGCGAAACCGGCATGGGGCGCATGCTGGAACCGGAGCAATTGCTGGAAGAAGTGGTCGCTGCATTCCAGCCCAAACTGCTGGGCGGAAAACGCGTGCTGATTACCGCCGGCCCGACTTTTGAACCGATCGACCCGATACGCGGCATCACGAATCTGTCTTCCGGCAAGATGGGTTACGCGATCGCGCGCGCGGCACGCGAGGCAGGCGCCGACGTCACGCTGGTGTCCGGCCCGACCGCGCTGTCGACGCCTTATGGCGTGCATCGCATCAACGTGCACACGGCGCAGCAAATGCATGATGTCGTGATGTCGCATGTCGGCGGGCAGAACATATTCATCGCCGTCGCTGCGGTGGCGGATTGGCGGGTGGCCAATGCAAGCGAACAGAAGATCAAGAAAAATGCCGGCAGCGATGCGCCGCAGTTGGTATTCGAACAAAACCCGGACATTCTGGCGTCGGTCGCGGCATTGCCGAACACGCCGTATTGCGTCGGCTTCGCCGCCGAATCCGAAAATCTCGTCAAACACGGCAAGGCCAAGCGCGAGAAAAAAGGCATTCCTCTATTGGTCGGCAACATCGGCCCGCAGACTTTCGGGCAGGATCAGAATGAACTGCTGCTGTTCGACGACAAGGGCCACATTAGTTTCCCGCGCGCGGACAAGCAACAGCTCGCACGGCAACTGGTCGCCGAAATCGCTCGCCGGATCGAAGCCTGATTCCACATCGATTCTCCGCGCCCGAAAATCCGGCGTCTTCAACACGCTTCATTACTCATGCCCATGAAAACCATCGACGTTAAAATTCTCGACCCGCGCATGCAAGATCAACTGCCGACTTACGCCACCGCAGGCAGTGCAGGACTGGATTTGCGCGCGTGCATCGACTCGCCTCTCCTTATCGAACCCGGTGCGACCCATCTGATACCGACCGGCCTGGCAATCAACATCGCCGATCCGGGTTATGCGGCAATGATTCTGCCGCGCAGCGGTCTGGGCCACAAACATGGCGTTGTCCTGGGGAACTTGATAGGACTGATCGACTCCGATTACCAGGGTCAATTGATGGTCTCTACCTGGAATCGCAGCCAGACCGCATTTACGCTGAACCCGATGGAACGCCTGGCGCAACTGGTCATCGTCCCTGTGCTGCAAGTCGGCTTCAATGTCGTCGAAGAGTTCGATACGAGCGAGCGCGGTGCCGGCGGTTTCGGCAGTACCGGAAAACATTGATGGAGGCATTTATGCATCGCATGGTTCAATTCGTCCCAAGCCGATTGAAGCGCCGGGCCGCACTATTACACACCGTGTTATTGCCTGTTGCATTGCTGCTCACTGCTTGCACAACGCAATCGCCGCTGCCGCTGCCGCCGGAGCCGCTACCGTCGATCGCCACGCCGCAGCAAGTCGATACGGCGGAACAGACAACCTTGAGTTCCCTGATATCGCAACAGGATCGCCTGTATCGCGTTGCAGCGCCCCTCCTCGTCAGCAATTCGGCATTATGCAAGGGCAATGCACGCAATTTGCTCGGCTTCACGGCAAAAAACAAATATTCCTATTCGGCTGATCTGGCCGAAACGGCGCAAACCCTGTTCGGCATGGATGAACGGCTGCAGGTGACGGGCGTGCTTGCCGGCAGCGGTGCCGCGCGCGTCGGTGTGCGCCGTGGCGATAAACTGCTGACGGTAGAAGGCAAGCCGGTGCCGGAAGGACCGAATGCCGAGCGTCAGGTTGCCATCATTTTGATACCGTTAGTCACCCACCGTTCGAATATCAAGCTCAACGTGCTGCGGGACGGCGCAAATATCGCATTGAATGTTCCGCTGACACGTGCCTGCGCCTACAGCATAGAACTCGGCAATGCCGATAACGTTAATGCATACGATGACGGCCGACGTGTCATGATCACGCGCGGCATGATGGACTTTGCGCGTACGGATGAAGAATTGGCCTACGTGCTGGCCAAGGAAATGGCGCACAACTCCCTGGGACATACCAATAAGCAAAACATGAGCGCCACCGTCGGCGGCATCGTCGACAACCTGATCCGCATTCATCCGGACACGACCGCATTGGCCGGGACTTCGGGCGTCAGGCCCACTCCACAGGAAATGGATGCCGCTGCCGATACGCTGTCGCTTTACATGCTTGCCCGTGCGGGCTACGGCATCGACAATGCAATGCGTTTCTGGGAGCGCCTGGCAAGCCAGGTTCCGGCGACCGTGTTGAATGGCTACACTACGATTCATCCTTCCACAGCCTATCGTTTATCCGTCATGGCAAAAACCGTGGCGGATGTAAAAGCGAAGCAGGCCGGCAAGAAGCCGCTATTCCCATAAGACCTGCATGAAGCGGATTGTGCCGAGAGCAGAATCACGGCAATCCGCCTGCCGGATCACATTTTTTACGCTCTCTGTTCCAGCATGCCGATAAAAAAGCCCGAACCACTTTCGTGAATTCGGGCTTTTAAGAACGCTATCGAATTATTCGACTTCGATCGTTTCTTGCGGTGCGGCCGGCGGCGCCGCATCGCCCTC
>DAIDBD010000034.1 GCA_027310305.1 Herminiimonas sp. | reverse complement strand
GTGCTCCATGCGGGTGAAGTCGCCGTGGTCGTACTGCGGATTGTGCGTGTAGCCCAGCCACAGCGTCACCTGCTTGGTCGGCTTGTAGCCGATCATCAGGTGGTTCTCGATTTCGTACAGTCCCCGGCTGTCGCTGACCCGCATCTCGACTTCGTTGCTGGCACGAAAGCCGCCGCCGAGATCGACATTGACGTTGGCGGTGGCCCAGGCTTGCGCATCATCGCGCGCATGGACGGTTCCGGGAAGGGCGAGCGCCGTGGCGGTAGCAAGAGCTGGAACAGCGAGACGCGGAAGGATGCGGGACAAAGCTGGTACCTTTCAGAAGATGCCCCGCGAACTATGAAGCATTGATGACACTAACCGCTCTTATTCGTGACGATGTTGTTCTTGGGGAAGATCAATCGTTGGCGGCAGCGGGCGTTTGAGCAGGCCGAGTGCCTCCGCTGCGTCTATTTCATCGCGTGGGATCGAGAGGCTTGCGGGTTTGATGGAGGGGCTCGGACGTTCAGCGGCACGGCCGCACTGGCTATGTCGGGGCGGGCCTGAGGGCGGCGGCGATGATCCGGAACAGGGCGGCGTCGGGACAGGCGGAAGCGAAGGCGACCCGGATGCGGGAGGCGGTCTCGATGACGCGTGCGGCGACTTTGAGGAGCCGCAGGCGCAGGGTCGCGAACTCAGCGTTGGCAAGCGCGGCTGCCTTGGGGATGGCCTGCTGGATGCGCCACATCAGCCAGAATGCGGCGGTGTGCAGGATCAGCCGCATCTGATTGGCGTTGGCTGATCGGCATGACGTGCGATCGCTGGCGAGCTGGGCCTTGTGCAACTTGATGAGGTTTTCGGCCTGGCCGCGGGCGCAGTAGAGTGTGTCGTAGATGTGCTCGGCCGAGCCCTGCTCGAGCGAGGTGACGACGTAGCGGATATCCATGCCGAGCGTGCTGGCCTCGATCCGGGCGACGACACGGCGCTGGCATTTCCAGCTTTTCGCCCCGTAGCGGGTCTGGGCATAATTTCGCAGGACCACGTGCTGTTCCTCGGCCCGCTTGACCGCGCAGGCATCGGCAATCTTCACGATCTGTGGATCGGCGCGCAGCACAGCGTTGGTGGGCAGGCCGAAGACATAATCGATGCCCTGTGCCTCGCAGAAGTTCATGACCTCGGGTCTGCCGTAGTGGCCGTCGCCCCGGATCGTGATGTGGGTCGTGGGCCAGTGCCTCTGGATCTGCCGCACCAGGCGACGGATATGGCCCGCGGCCTCCGCGCCGCTCGGCGTCTTGCCGGTGCGCAGCAGCATGGCGACCGGCCGCCCCGTTGCCGTGTCGTAGACGTGGATCGGCAGGAAACAGCGCTCACCGTGATGCCCGTTCCAGAACGATAACTGCTGGTAGCCGTGCACGACATCGCAGGTGTCATCGATGTCCAGCGTCACCGCCTCGGGCGGGGATGGATAACTGGCGCAGTAGATGTCGACCATCGCGGCCATCATGCGGGCCAGCTCGCGCGTGGTGGGTGCGTTTTCCCAGCGGCTCATCGTCGGTTGGCTGGCAAGGCCCGCGCCCGAACCCGGTAGCTTGCCCAGCGCCAGGCGGAAGCCGGGATCGTCACGCAGGGCGTCGAGGTCGTCGGCGTCCTCGTAGCCGCAGGCAATCGCCAGAACCCGAGCCCGCAGGATGTCATCCAGCTTGTGGACCACCCGCGAAGGATCGCGCCGATCGGCGATGCAGGTGGCCAGCTGCCTGCAGATGTCCATCTCGCGCTCGGCCTGCGCCAATAGCAGAACCCCGCCGTCCGACGTGATGCGACCGCCGTCGAAGGCAGCCGTGACTTTCTTGCGTTGGACCGCTGGGAATCGAAATGAGCTTGAGGTAACGTCGGTCATGGCGGGTGTAGCCTATGGCAATTTCTGTCCCGGAGCAGGGACGGCTTAGACACCCAATTTCTTACTTCAGAACAGAGCTTTACGCTACTCCCGCCTACCGCTCAGACACCCCTTGGTGCATAAGAGCGGCTAGC
>DAIDBD010000029.1 GCA_027310305.1 Herminiimonas sp. | reverse complement strand
ATTCCAGCGTGCGTATTGCATCAGGGCCAGAGCAATAAACCGCTCGATGACAGGCCGAATAGATACGTGCAATCTTACCCCTACAGGCTGAAATCAATTTTTCCCCTTGCAAATCGGGTGGAGTCCATAGATACGCAAATTACAATGGTGCATCTGATTTTCTGCATAAAACGAACCGTTCGTCCCGGGGCACCCCAAAGGGTGCCCCGGGACGAACGGTTTATTGAGCGCGAACAAATCAAACACTGAGTTTTGCGTAAGTCCTATTATTTTTGAATCCATATGACCACCTATGCCATCGGCGATATCCAAGGGTGCGATTCCCGGCTAACCAAGCTGCTGGAACGCATTCATTCCGTGTCTGCGCATCCCAAATTCATTTTCGTCGGCGACCTGGTCAACCGCGGCCCCCAATCGCTCGGCACTCTACGGCAAATCCGCGCGCTTGGCGAAACCGCGAGTGTAGTACTGGGCAACCACGACCTGCATCTATTAACTGCAGCGCACGGCATTCGCAAGCCCCACGCATCCGACACGCTGGACGACATTCTCGATGCGCCCGATCGCGACGAGTTGCTCGACTGGCTGCGCCGGCAGCCGCTGGCGCACTTTGAAAATGGCCATTTGCTGGTGCATGCCGGCGTGCTGCCCCAGTGGACTGCAGCGCAAACAATCGCATTGGCGCAGGAAGTCGAGGCAGTGCTGCGCGGACCGGACTGGATCGATTTCCTGCACGAGATGTATGGCAATACACCGGCCAGATGGGATCCTGCGCTCACAGGCGCCGATCGATTGCGCTGCATTGTCAATGGATTGACGCGTATCCGGTTTTGCAGCGAAGACGGCACCATGAATTTCTCGAACACCGATGACATTGCAGCGGCTAAACCGGGTTACATTCCATGGTTCGATGTACCCGGTCGCAAAACCGAAGATGTGACGGTCGTGTTCGGCCATTGGTCTACGTTGGGATTGATCATGCGCCCCAATCTGATCGGACTCGATACCGGGTGCGTATGGGGCGGCAAGCTGACTGCGGTGCGGCTGGAGGACCGGGCCTTGTTCCAGGTCGATTGTTCGCAGTACCGGAAGCAGGGTTGAAGGGCTTCGTGAGGCAGGACTACAAAGGCTGCCTATTTGAGTAGAACCTGTCGGCTTGTCTTGAACGGAAATCTTGAACAGCGCAGCGTATCAACGCTTTTATAGGGGGCATGCAACCCTTCGATACGCCCTTGCGGGCTACTCAGGGCGAACGGAAAAAAAGTGGGTTTCCAGGTTCCCGGCAAATCTGTTCGTCCTAGGCAGTCCGTTCGTCCTGGGGCACCCGTTGAGGATGTGAATAGGTCCGTCCGTCCCAAGTAATCCGTTCGTCCCGGGGCACCCTTTGGGGTGTGAGTAGGTCCGTTCGTCCTGAGTAGCCCGCAGGGCGTATCGAAGGATTAGCCGTGCCCGGAGATCCCCTTCGACGAGATCAGGACAGTCTTCGATACGCCGCTTCGCGTCTACTCACACCCCAAAGGGTGCCCCGGGGCGAACGGCTATGAATTCAGTTGGATGGCGTTCAGGCTGTTCAGGACTACTCGTTCTGATAGCCCAGCGCTTCCATGATCGAGTGCCGTGCAACATCAGCCAGTTCGCGGCGATGCATTCCGCCGGCTTCGATCGTCGGCAGCAACACCAATTCCGCATTGATTTTCCGCACCCGCAAAATCGCCATCATGCTTTGCGCGAAGGTCATGTCGCCGATGAAATCGATCTCGGAACACAAGTTGCCTGCGGCATCCAGATAGCGCAATGCATAAGGCTGTATCGGTACCTGGGCTGCGATCGCCGCTTCAAACAGATTGGCGTGAAAAGAACCGAGCGCGCCTTGGGCGAGCGTGGTGCCTTCCGGAAAAAAGGCAATGCGCTCCCCGGCGTGAATATCGGCTACCAGACCTTGATAAATTCTGCGCACGTCGCGCTGCCTGCCGCGCGCGATGAATACCGTTCCGGCTTTATCGCACAGCCACCCGATCAGCGGCCAGTCGCGAATATCCGACTTCGCGACGAAGCGGCAGGGCTGCAATGAATTGATCACGAAAATGTCGAGCCAGGAGACGTGATTGGAAACGATCAACGCTTTCGGCGCATCCGGCGCGCCGCCGGCGTGTTTAATTTCAACTCGTACGCCGCATATGGCAAGCAGCTTGATGGACCAACGCTTGATGCGCCATTGCCGGCCGGCGGCATCGGCAAACGGGAAGACAACAGCACAAGACCACAAGCCGATGAATAGATGTAGCAGCACGCGCAAAAGATTGTATACGATCATGCGTGCAAGCCCTGCTCCAGGCTGAAGCCTTTACCTCTCAGCACAGACTGCTGCGCAAGACTTGATATTTGTGGGCATTTCACTTTCTATTCCAGGCGCGAGATGCTTTCCATTGGAACTTGCCCAAGTTGAAGTAATGCCTTGCAGCCATGCAATCACGCAACTTCACGGCTTCGGCCTGCGGAGGCTACCTGCTAATCCCTGAAGCAGAACGGTAACCTGTTGATGCATAGGCGGGAAATCATTTTGAATTGTTTTCCAAACGATTTCCAAGTCTACCTTGTGATAGGCGTGCGATACGCGATTGCGCATGGCGTAAATCACTACCCAGGGAATTTCATCATGTTCTTCAGCGAAGTCGGGGGCGCTCCGCTTGATATTGTTCGCTGCCTCGCCGATGATCTCGATATTACGAATCACTGCGTCTTGCGTCATTTCGTTTTTCAGAAACGCGACTTCATCCATATCCTCGGTGTAACGCTGAATTCGCTCGATAGCTTGCTGGATATGTTCGAGGTAGTCTGCCACCCGTAGTTGGGATTTTTTCATACCGGCACCGCCTCCGCGACAACGGTCTCTCGACACTTCTCCGGCAAAGCCTTCGGAGTCAACACGTCTACCGCCACGCCCAACAGACGCTCCAGTTCTACCTGGATGGCGGCTACATCCATCAACGTCGTGTCTGGCGTCGGATCGATGAGGATATCAAGATCGCTTTCATCGGTATCATCGCCATGCAGCACTGAACCGAACACGCGTGCGTTACGGGCACGATGCGACTCGACAATGCGCCGGACGGCATCACGATTGGCGTAAAGGGCGATAGACGGTTTCATAATCGTTCCTGCGGAATTTTCCGAAATTGCATTACTGCATCATAAAACAGCCGCCATTGCAAAAACAATTCAATTAACCGAATTATCGAACAGGTAACAATTCTGCGCATAATCAAAAACCAACCGGATTTCCCGCTTGCTCTTGATACTTACCTCAGGACAAACGGATTGTTTCTTCACCGCTTGAACACGACCTGGCCCGCAACGATGGTTGCCTGGACTTGCCCTGTCAATTCATAACCGAGAAACGGCGTATGCTTGCCTTGGCTCGCCAAGGCTTTGGCTTCCACTTTCCAGCGCGCAGCCGGATCGAACAGGCACACATCCGCGGCACTGCCTATCGCCAGTTGACCGGATCGCAGGCCGACCACGCTGGCCGCATCGGCCGATATCTTGGCGATGGCCCTGGCGATCGGCTGCTTCGATGGATCGACGCATTCTTCCGCCCATTTCAGTGCCAGCGACAGCAATAATTCTAGGCCCGTTGCGCCGGGCGATGCTTCGCCGAACGGCAATAATTTTTCATCATCATCGACCGGCGTATGGTCGGAGCAGATTGCATCGATCGTACCGTCGAGCAATCCTTGCCGGATTGCATCGCGATCGCGTTGCGCGCGCAATGGCGGCACCAGACGGGCGTTGGAATCGAAAAAGCCGATGTCGGCATCGGTCAGATGGACATGGTGCGCACCGACATCGCAGGTGACCGGCAAGCCTTCCTTTTTTGCCTGTCGTACCAGCTCCACGCCGGCGGCGGACGATATCCGGCATAGATGAACCCGCGCACCGCTGGCGCGCATCAGTTCAAAGATCGTGTGCAGCGCGACGGTTTCGGCCATGACCGGCACGCCGGATAACCCGAGGCGCGATGCGATCGGTCCGCTGTGTGCAATGCCGTTGCGACCCAGGTGCGGGTCTTGCGCGCGCAGCCAGACGGTATAGCCGAAAGTTTGCGCATACTGCATTGCACGCAGCAATACCGTGGTGTCGAGAATCGGCTGGTCGGCTTGCGAAAACCCGACGCAGCCGGCTTCGGTCAGTTCCGCCATTTCGGTCAGCGCCTCGCCCTTCAAGCCGACCGTTAATGCGCCCAGCGGGTAGACGTGGGCCTGATTCAGCGTCCTTGCGCGATGCGTCAGCATTTCGACCAGGCCCGGTTCATCGAGCACCGGATCGGTATCGGGCGGACAGACCAGGCTGGTTACGCCGCCTTGTATTGCCGCCTGCAGTTCGGATTCGAGCGTGGCCTTGTATTCATAACCGGGTTCGCGCAGGCGTGCGCTCAAATCGACCAATCCGGGTGCGACGATCAATCCGTTCGCATCGATCGTTTTGTCTGCATTGAAGTTTGACGGCGCCTGCCCTACGCCGGCAATCTTGCCATCGGCAATGTACAGATCCTTTTGCGCATCGATGCCGTTGACCGGATCGATCAGATGTCCGTTCTTGATATGGAGTTTCATGCTTCCCTTGTTTTCCTATCCTTCGATACGCTTCGCTACTTCCTTCGATACGCCCTACGGGCTACTCAGGACGAACGGCAACACATGTAGGTCCTAAACCGTTCGCCGATACCGCTTCCTTCGATACGCCCTGCGGGCTACTCAGGACGAACGGATTGAAACCAAGCTTTAAACACGAACAGACTGTTGAGAACCTGAAGGCCAACCTTTCTTACCGTTCGTCCCGGGGCACCCTTTGGGGTGTGAGTAGCCCGCAGGGCGTATCGAAGGGCAAAAACACGAAAGCACCTCGTTCGCCGCATCATACTTTCACGACTTAGGAAAATTCTTTTTCGCCAATTGCTTCAACAAACCAAAATCGTTATTAACCCAGGCTTCCTTTTTGGCCCGATTCCAGCCCTTTAACTGCATTTCAGCAGCAAGTGCTTCTTCCCGCGTCGGAAAAGACTCTGCCTTGAGCAAAATCACAGGCAACCGGCTTGCCGTATATCCCTGTAGTGTTCCGGACTGATGCTGCGCCAACCGTGATTCAAGGTTATCAGTATGGCCAATGTAATAACTGCTATCCGAACATCGCAGCAGGTACACATGGAATGCCATTAATTTCCTGCCAGAATACTCATCACCGCCATCCGCACCGCGATGCCGAATGTGACTTGGGGCAGGATCACCGCTTGTGCGCCGTCGGCCACCGCCGATTCGATTTCAACGCCGCGATTCATCGGGCCGGGATGCATCACGATCGCATCCGGCTTGGCCAGCGCAAGGCGTTCCGTCGTCAATCCGTAGCTTTTGAAAAATTCCTGCGCGGAAGGCAGCAATGCGCCGCTCATGCGCTCATTCTGCAGGCGCAGCATGATGATGACATCGACGCCTTTCAATCCTTCGTTCATGTCGGTGAAGACGCGCACGCCCATCTGTTCCAACCCGCTCGGCAGCAAGGTGCGCGGGCCGATCACGCGTACTTCGGGCACGCCCAGCGTCGTCAATGCATGAATGTCGGAACGCGCGACGCGACTGTGCAGGACGTCGCCGACGATCGCCACCGTCAGATTGGTGAAATCGCCTTTGTAATGCCGGATCGTGTACATGTCCAGCAAACCCTGCGTCGGATGTGCATGCCGGCCATCGCCGGCATTGACCACATGAACGTGCGGCTGATGCGTATCGATCAGATGCTTGGCGATCAGGTACGGCGCGCCGGATTGCGCATGGCGCACAACGAACATGTCCGCATGCATCGCGGCCAGGTTGTCGATCGTATCGAGCAGCGATTCGCCTTTGCTGGCGCTGGAGGCGGAAATATTCAGATTGATGACATCGGCCGATAATCGCTTGGATGCAATCTCGAACGTGGTGCGGGTACGCGTGGAATTTTCGAAGAACAGGTTGAAAACGCTTTTGCCGCGCATCAGCGGGACTTTCTTGACTTCGCGATCACCGATGCCGACAAACGATGAAGCCGTGTCGAGAATGCGGGTGATCACCGCTTTCGGCAGCCCTTCGATCGTGAGCAGGTGCTGCAATTCGCCGTCTTTGTTCAGTTGCGGATTATGCATGGTCCACCGTCAGGGAAAATCGGCCGTCGCCGGCGCGTTGCAGTACCAGTTGCCGGTCATTTGCGAGCGTGATTTTTTCGGCGACGAAATCGGCGGCGATCGGCAACTCGCGTCCGCCCCGATCGACCAATGCGGCCAGCATGATTTTTGCGGGACGCCCATAGTCGAACAATTCATTGATCGCGGCGCGGGTGGTGCGGCCGGTGTAGAGCACGTCATCGACCAGCACGATGGTCGCGCCATCGACTTCGAACGGAATCTGGCTCGGCTTCACTTCGGCATGCAAGCCTTTTTCCGCATAATCGTCGCGGTAAAACGAAACGTCGATGAAACCCAGCCGCTGGTTCAATTGCAGCTCGGCCGCCAGGCGCTCGGCGAGCCATGCGCCGCCGGAATAGATGCCGACGACGGCGACATTTTCGGCCTGCGCCAAACCGGTTTTGATTTGTTTCGCAAGCACTTGGTACAGCGCTTCGGCATCGAGTTCAGGATTCGGCATATTCATTGAAATATTGTTGCAGGATTATCGCAGCAGCTTGCGCATCAATCAAATCGCCGCGCTGATGGGGAATCACCGCCGACGAGTATCGCTCATCCACCAGGACCGTGGCAACATCGAAGCGTCCGTGCAACTGATTCGCAAAGCGGCGGCAGCGATGCGTCATTTCATGCTCAATGCCATCCGGATGGCGCGGCAACCCGACCACGCAAACAGTCGGCTGCCACTCGGCGATCAGCGCCGCGATTGCGGCAAATTTGGCGTCATTGGTTGCAGCGCCAATAATCGTGAGCGGCTGCGCTTGCCTTATCAGGGTATTGCCGACAGCGACGCCGATGCGTTTCAAGCCAAAATCGAAACCCAGCACGGTTTTCACCGGGCCGCCTCACGCATGTCCTGCCTCGCCGGTCAGCATCATCGGGTCGATCCCCAGCAGTTTCATCGCGGCGGCAAAGCGCTCGGCAATCGGCAAATCGAAGATGATGACCGGATCGGCACGCACCGTCAGCCAGCCGTTCTTCACGATTTCCTGCTCCAGTTGTCCGGCGTTCCAGCCCGCGCAACCCAAAGTGACCAGAAGCCGCTGCGGCCCTTCGCCCAATGCAACCGCTTCCAGTACGTCCTTGGAGGTGGTCAATGCAATATCGTCCGTTACCTTCATCATCGATGAAAACCGGCCCAGCGGCGCATGCAGCACGAAACCTCGTTCCACCTGTACCGGGCCGCCGAACATGACCGGCTTTTCGGTCATCGGCGCACGATCGGGCTTGATTTCAATCTCGAGATCGATCCGCGCCAGCAGCACGTCCATCGTCATGTCGGTCGGCTTGTTGATGATGACTCCCAGTGCGCCGCCGGCATTGTGCTCGCACAGATATACCACCGTGCCGCCGAAAATCGGGTCGAGCATCGAGGGCATGGCAATCAGGAAATGATTTGCCAGATTAAATTCGGGAGCAGCCACGGTAAAAGGGAATTGGGGAAAATTTGACGTATCCCGGACGATTCCAGGTTCGGAAGAAAATTGCCGGCGCTTGCTTTGCTTCACCATGATGATAATTTTACCAGTTTTAAACTGCACCTTCTTCACTATCGGCGCGACAAGGAAAATATGTCATGATCGGGATTGCCGCTTATCCGTGCAAGCCTTCAATTGCGACAACCAGCCCCGAAATCAACCATGCCTGAATTCGATAAATCCCTCGTTTGGTTCCGCCGCGATCTCCGAATATTTGACCATGCAGCACTGCATCACGCCCTGCAACAAAGCCGAACCGTTTATTGCGCCTTCATTTTCGACAGGAACATTCTCGATCCGTTGCTTGCCAGCGGTCTAAAGGCCGATCGCCGGATTGAGTTCATTCATGCGAGCGTGATTGAGCTGGATGCGGAACTGCGTCAATTGGGCAGCGCACTGATCGTGCGGCACGCTAAGGCAACGGACGACATTCCCAGGCTGGCAGCCGAGCTTGATGTTGAGGCCGTTTTTGCCAATCACGACTACGAACCGTCGGCCATCGAGCGCGATAGGCGGGTTGCCGAAGCGCTACAGGCAGCGGGACGGAAATTCCGGACTTTCAAGGATCAGGTGGTTTTCGAAAAAGATGAAGTGCTGTCCCAATCGGACCGGCCGTTTTCGATATTCACGCCGTACAAGAATGCGTGGCTGAAAAAGCTGCAGCCGGATTCAGGATGGAATAATCGTTACCTGACGCCGTACCAGGTCGAGCCGCATGCGTCGCGCCTCGCGCGATTCGCTGTATCCTCCCTGCATGGCGCGATGCCGTCACTCGCTGAGTTGGGCTTCGACAAATCCAATCTATCTCGGCTCGGCATCCCGACCGGCATGTCGGGAGCAAAGGTTCTGCTCGACGATTTTGCATCGCGCATCGCGCAATACGATATCGCACGCGATTTTCCGGCGATCAAAGGGCCGTCCTATCTGTCGGTGCATTTGCGCTTTGGCACGATATCCATTCGTGCGCTGGTACGGCGGGCGCTGGAAACAATGCAATCCGGAGAAGGCGGCAGCGGTGCGGCAGTCTGGTTGTCGGAACTGATCTGGCGCGATTTTTATTTCATGATTCTGTATCAGCATCCGCATGTGGCGGAGCAGGCATTCAAGCCGGCTTACGACAACATTGCGTGGGAGTCGGGCGCTTCCGCAGAAATTGCATTCAAGGCGTGGTGCGACGGATGCACCGGCTATCCGCTCATCGATGCCGCAATGGCGCAAATAAATCAGACCGGGTACATGCATAACCGATTGCGTATGGTCACCGCATGTTTTTTGATTAAGGATCTCGGAATCGACTGGCGTTGGGGCGAGCGATATTTTTCCGAAAAACTGAACGACTTCGATCTGTCGGCCAACAACGGCGGCTGGCAATGGGCTGCTTCTTCCGGCTGCGATGCGCAACCGTATTTCCGCGTATTCAATCCGGTTACGCAATCGGAAAAATTCGATGCGGAAGGCAAATTCATTCGTCGCTACCTTCCGCAACTAGGCAAGCTGCACAACAAGCATATTCACGCGCCGTGGCAATTGCCGCCATCGGAATTGCAATCGGCAGGTATAGAACTGGGCAGGCATTATCCGTTACCGATTGTGCGACATGAAGAAGCGCGGAAGCGGACGCTGGAGCGTTACGCGGTGGTTAAAAAAGAAGCAACGTAAAGGGCGAATGCCAACCGTCACGATCGTTTGCTCCGGGTAGCCCAGCGTATCGAAGGAAGTAGGTCCGTTCGTCCTGGGACACCCTTTGGGGTGCCCCAGGACGAACGGCTTTGCCTTGATGAACGATTTTCTTATCAGCGGCGCGGTATGGTGATGCGAGTTTTTATTTTCACAACGCTACTATCAAGCAACCGGCGTTTCCTTGTTGATGAATCCGGAAACAAATTTAAGCAAATCGGTTTCCTGATAAGGCTTGCCGAGATACTCGTTGACACCCAGTTCCATCGCGTAATTTCGATGCTTGGTAGCTGTACGCGATGTAATCATGATGATCGGAATGTGGCGAGTCCGCTCATCGCTGCGCACGTTGCGCGTCAAGTCGAAACCGTCCATACGAGGCATCTCGATGTCGACCAGCATCACATCCGGCGTGATCGACTGCAACTGCTCCAGCGCATCCACACCGTCTTTTGCAAGTACGACCTGATAACCTTCGCGCACCAGAAAACGCTGCGTCACGCGCCGCACGGTCAGCGAATCGTCGACCACCATCACGATATTTTGCGTGCGCAGTCCCTGCACCGGTTCAGCCTTGGCAGCCGCTTGTACTGCCGGCCTTGCCATTTCGGCGACAGCGCCCATGTCGCCGGACATATCCGACGGTATGACGCGCGGCGCACGCGCGCTTTCATGCAAGGCACGTTGCGCCAGCGGAACCGGGTCGAGAATCAGCACGATGTTGCCGGAGCCCAATACGGTAGCGCCGGCAATGCCGATCATGCGCGCCAGCTGCGGCCCGATATTCTTGACCACCACCTCCCGGTTGCCGATCACTTGATCGACGTGAATCGCAACGCGATCGTTACCGCTCTTCAAAATGACAAGCGGCGAATATTGCTGCGCCAGCGGAATCGCGCCGGTATCGCCGAGCAGCGCCGACAGATAATGCATCGGCACCCGGCTGCCCTGCCACATCACCGCTCCGTCGTTATAGGCTGCCGCGAGCGCGTTGGCTTTCAACTGCTGAACCTGTTCCACCAATACCGACGGCACGGCGTACGTCTTGCCGCCGGTCGACAGCAACACCGCTTGCGTTACCGCGAGAGTCAGCGGCAACTGGATCATGAAATGCGCGCCCTTGCCCTGCTCGCTGATGATTGCGATACGGCCGCCCAGCGCGGCGGCTTCGGAACGCACCACGTCCATGCCGACGCCGCGGCCGGCAAGCTCGGTAATTTCGTGCGCCGTTGAAAAACCGGGATGGAAAATCAGGTCTTTCAGCTCGGCATCGGACATTTCGGTATCGTCCGGC
Organism: Herminiimonas sp.; assembly: GCA_027310305.1. Lineage (GTDB taxonomy): Bacteria > Pseudomonadota > Gammaproteobacteria > Burkholderiales > Burkholderiaceae_D > DAIDBD01. Next base: position 147,079 of record DAIDBD010000029.1, on the reverse strand, counting down.
AGCAATCCTGTGGCCTGGGCCTTTTCGCGAATCCGGTTCAAATTCAGACCTTGGCCGTCATCCGAGAACTGGATGACGACTTCATTGCCTTCCTGCCGGATTTCGACCAGCAATTCACCGATTTCACTCTTGCCGGCAGCGATGCGCGCCTCTCGCGATTCGATGCCATGCACGATTGCATTGCGCAGCAGGTGCTCGAACGGACCGGCCATTTTTTCCAGCACGCTGCGGTCGATTTCAACCGAAGCGCCACGGATATCAAGGTTGATCCGCTTATCGACTTCTTTCGACGCCTGCCGCGTGACGCGATACAAGCGTTCCGAAATGCTGGCAAACTGGACCATGCGCACCCGCATCAGATCCTGTTGCAGATCGCGCGTCAGCCGGGCTTGCGTAGTCAGATCGATGGTTGCGCCGTCAACGGTGCGGGCCAGATTGTGCTGGACCGACGCAACGTCGTTGACGCTTTCCGCCATCATGCGGGTAAGCTCCTGCAAACGCGTAAAGCGATCGAACTCCAGCGGATCGAATCCGCGGTCAACCGAGTGCGCCATTTGCGACGCCATCTGCGTCTCGGCCTGAATCTCGATTTCCCGTAATTGCCCGCGCAGCCGCGACACGTTTTCAGTCAACTCCGACAAGGATTGCCGCAGCGTGTCAACTTCGGTTTCGATTCTGGAACGCGAGATCGATACCTCACCGGCTTGGTTCACCAATCGGTCCAATATATCGGCACGTACCCGCACCAGCGGAACCGGGGCTGCGTTTGCCGGTATCGCCGGTGCCTGGGACGCTGCCGCCGCTGCAGGAGGCACCGGAGCGATTGCGCGGCTGCGGGCCGACGGCAGCGGCATCAATGACGGCAAGACCGTCATGTCTTGCTGACTGACTGGCTCGCTGCGGATGTCTGCGGCGACGGCCGTCGGCGTCTCTTTTGCCTCCGAGAGGCTGATCGCGGGCGCCGGCCGGCTTGCACCCGGGTTCTGCAATCGCTCGAACATGTACAAACCAAGATCGAGACGGCTGAGCAATTCCTCAATTGCCTGCGAGGAAGGCGTACCCGAACGCGTGATTTGTTCGATGCTCGACTCCATCTCATGCATGTGCTGGCCAAGCGCCATTGCGCCTGCCATTCTCGCACTGCCTTTAATCGTGTGCAGCAGACGCAATAATGATTGAGAAGCGCCGGCATCGGCAGGGTGCTGCTGCCAAGAACGCAGCAATTGCCCCATCTGTGGAAGTATGTCGTTGCCCTCTTCTAGGAATACCGGCAGCAGATCCGCATCAAGCTCATCCTTGGGCATTAATGCTTGATCGGCGGTGGTTTCATGCTCGTGCTCGAAAAGCGACTCAACCGCAGGCACTGCTATTTCATGATCGTATATCGGGGCAGAAGGCTGTTCATACTCGCGTGCAGCTTCTTCTTTGACCGCTACAACATGCTCTTCTGCGACTGCCGGAACTGGCGCTTCAGTTTCGGGCGCTTCGGCACTGACTTCGCCAAATGCCGGGACCGACGAACGGGATTCGGATGCGGTGAGCCCTGAGCGGACATTGATTTCCTGCTGCAGGCTTTCCAGCATCCGGACCTGTTCCGATTCATGTGCCGGCATTTCGCACAACGCGAATTTTTGCAGCATCAGCTTCAGGCAATGAACGCTTTGCTCCAGCGTGTCGTATTCTGCCGGGAACAGCCGCACCGGTTTGCGTGCCAGGGATTGCAGCACCATTTCAAGCCCATGCGCTACTTCCTGCAGCGAATTAAACCCAACCGTGGCGGAGCTGCCTGCGAGAGAATGCGCGGCATGTACAGCCAGGATATTGACATTGCGATCCGGCTCATGACGCCATTCCGCCAGATCATGCGACAAAAGCCGAGCCAATTCATCGGTTTCGGCCATATAGATATTGTGCAAGGGTACGCTGATCTCGAGATCACCTATCCGTTTGACGTTGTCGTCATTCTTTGATTCGGATATGTGAACCTCGGGAAACTCGATGACTTGCGCAATCGGCATCGTGTCTGCAACAGTTGATTCCGGCACGCCGAAGGGAACGATTACCGCGGCGGGCTCTGTTGCTTCTGTTGCAAATGCGGATTCTTCAATATGGAATGCGGCCAGGTCGGCATCGGACATCTGGAGTTCTTCTGCCTGCGGCAGAGCCAATCCAATATCGGCTTCGTCAACTGTGGATTCAAGCTCTTTTTCATCAGCCGGCAGTTCGATCGAAAAAATTTCAACCGGCGTTTCCGCGATGGCGCTGGTACCTTCTTCGTAGAGGAACGGCTCGCCTTTTTTCACGCGTTCGGCTGCGTTGGTCAATGCAAATGGCGTGCGATCGGATCTGCCTTGCGTCTGCAGATCCATCACCCAGGTGCCAAGTATTTCGGCGGATTTGTCCAGCAAGGCGTACAGATCCGCCGAGCCTCCCTGCCCTTCGGATAATCTGAGATTGAGAACCTGCTCGATTGCCCACGCCGCTTCGCCGAAGGCCATCAAACCCACCATCCGACCGCTTCCCTTGAGGGTATGAAACGATCGACGCAGAGTCGTCAAGTGTTCCTGATTGTGTGCTTCATTGCGTAAAGCGGGCACGGTCTGCCTGACGCAATCCAGCACTTCTTCCGCTTCCGATAAAAAAATCTCAAGCAATTCCGCATCGACCGCTTCATCGGTGGCGGACGCAGCCATTGGTGCCATCGGCTCGCTGGCGGCAACAACGGGCGGCGCTGTCGCCGAGATAATTTCCGCCAGTGCCTGTTCGGAAGCCATGAAATCAGGACGTTCCAGGATGTCGATGGCAGCTTGCGCGCGGTCATTCGCGTCCGGATTGTCAATCAGCGCGGCATCCGAACGGATACGCGCGAGCGATTCTTTCAGTTGCTCTTGCAAGTCTGAATTGTCCGGCTCGGAGGTCAGGGAAATGGCAAGTTCCGCGGATTGCTGCTGATGGTAGGCGAGTTCCGCCTCTACCGTCGGCAAGGCTGCCGGAATAGCTGCATTCTGCGCGGCATCGTTCCCGATTGCCGGTTCAGGCAATACGTCCACCTTTATATTCAGCGAAGCGTCGGATGCAGTATTTTTTTCAAGCAAATTGGCGTGGAACACACCCAGTTTTTCGTCGAACGAGAATCGCTTTTTTACCCCTTCCGAATGGAGTTGCAGGGTTTCAATAAAAAAACTGAGTGCACCGACATTTTGCGCGACGTGCTGGAATTCCTGCGGGTCGGGTACGGCATCGGCTTCCGAGAAACGCCGCACTTCGGCGCGCGTATGGCGGACGGCCCGCATCGCATCATCCTGATCCAGAATCGCCAAAGCGCCTTCAATCTGATGCAATACGGAATCGATCGGGACAAGCGCAGTACGCTTGGCCGGATTGCTGAAATACTCGTCAAGCATCTTTTCAACTTGGCCCAGACTCGATTGCATCTCGGCGGCCAGCACCAACATGGTCTGGCGCTGCTGCGCTTCGCGCGACATATCATCGAGCCATTGCGCTGCTGTTCCGGGTATCTCGCCTGCCACGATCGATAGCAACCTGGCTGTCATCGCATCGGCCCGCTCAGAAAAATTATCCGACAGGCGGCTGGTATGGCTCAACGCATTTTCGACGAACAGCAAGCTGGTTGCCACTTCCAGACCGAGGCTTGCGCCGGGATTGGAATGGGCGGCATGGCGGGCAATGCCGCTAAGTTCCCGCAGCAATTTTGAAAGCGACGGGGAATTCAGCCTGGAGCCGGCCTCGGTCAGTCCGTCCATTTCCTGTTCGAACGATTGCGCAGCGCCGGCATCGCCGCCCGCAATTCGGTTCCACATGTTTTTAGCCTGCGACAGCCGCTCCTTGGCGGCCACCAGCGCTTCGACATCAATCTGTCCGTAACGCTTTTTTTCGTAATCCGCCGGAACCAGTCCGTTGAGCTGATAGGTGTTGCAAATCTGCAGCACGCGCGGCGACGGATCTTCGGCTTGTGCAATGAAAAACAGGGCATCGCGCAATAATCTCTCTCCAATGCTGGAAGAGCCTTCGCTCAACCGGCGGATCTGGAGATTGATGCGCGCGAACAACTGTTTTACATATAGTTCATTCTTGATTTTTCCGGTAGACACCGCTTCGGCGAAACCCCGCATTACCCACCAGAATCCCCGGGATTGCTGATTGCTTTGCAGTCGTTCTATTTCTCCAATCGTATCTCCCATGACCGACGCATTCGCCAGCTCGGCGGCCTGATCGGTGCTCTTTAAAAAGGGCAGCAACGCTCTTTCAAAACGCTGACGCAATATTCCGTATTCGATCGGCTTGGTTGCCGGTTCGGCCAGCGGCAATTGGGGCCGGATGGACAAATTGGGGAAAAACAAATCCGCAGGATGGATACGTTCAGCGCCACGCACTTCCAGCAAGGATTTGTAATACGGAAACAGGCGTACCGGCTGATGCTGCGCGCCTGACAGCAACTCTTCCAGATATTCAATTATCGCCTGGTAGGCGTTGGTGATTGCCAGAGCGACATCGTGGGTAAGCGTGAGCCTTCCGGCCTCCAGCCGGTCCAGCAGATCTTCGATCGTTTCGGTAATGATCCCAACGCCATCGACATCGACGATCTGCAATGCACCGTGGGCTTGATGCAAAGAAGTCTTTGCATGACGCAGCGCCGTGGATTGGGCGTCCGCATCTTGCGCGACAGCCTCCTGGATAGTCGTTTTCGAACGGGTGAGCGCCTCACGGACTTCACCCATCACCCAGGACAGCGGCCCGGTATCGAAATTGTCCCGGGCACCTTGTGATAAGGCGGAAGAATGGGTAGTCATGACTGCCTCGTGGGTTCAAGTGACGACAGTCCCGGATTGCGAACCATCACCACGCACACTAATGGGGCGCAAACATGGACCACCAAAAGCCCATGCGAGCCGACAACTGAAAGCGCGATCGTATCAAGCAGCTACGCGGAAGCGGGACACGGAGTTCTTAAGCTCTTCGGCGAGTTTGGACAGTTCGCGAATCGAATGCGCCGTCTGCTGCGTACCTTCTTGCGTCTGCTCGGTTACCGTCAAAATGTTCTGGATGTTCTGCGCCACGCCGTTGGCCGACGTTGCCTGCTGCTCCGTGGCTGACGAGATACCCTGAATCAGTTCCGCCAACTGGTTCGACACGCGACGGATATCGGACAGTGCCGCACCGGCCGCGTCGGACAGCTTCGCGCCTTCGACCACGCCCTGCGTGGATTTTTCCATAGCGGCCACCGCGTCGTGCGTATCGGTTTGAATGGTGCGAACCAGCGCGCCGATCTGCTTGGTTGCCTCGCCGGAACGTTCAGCCAGGCGCTGCACCTCTTCCGCAACCACCGAGAATCCGCGGCCCGCTTCGCCTGCGGACGCTGCCTGAATCGCCGCGTTCAATGCCAGCACGTTGGTTTGTTCGGTAATATCGGAAATCAGCTCGGTAATCTCGCCAATCTCCTGCGACGATTCACCCAGCCGCTTGATTCGTTTCGAGGTTTCCTGGATCTGTTCGCGAATCTCGTTCATGCCCTTGATCGCGTTTTCCACCGCTTTCGAACCTTGTTCCGCCGCCGTCACCGACTGGCGCGCCACCTCGGCCGATTCGTTGGCCGATTTGGATACATCGGTAATTTGCACCGCCATTTCCAGTACGGCCTGACCGGTTTCCTGAATTTCACGCGATTGCTTTTGCGATGCGGCCAGCAGTTCGGTCGAAATGTTTTGCGCCTGGTTGGAAGCGGAAGTCACCTGCTCCGCCGTGTTCGTCACGCGTCCGACCAGACCGCGCAGCTCTTCCACCGTGTAGTTCAGCGAGTCGGCAATCGCGCCCGTGATGTCTTCGGACACGGTCGCCTGCACCGTCAAATCGCCGTCCGCCACTTCCTGCAATTCGTTCATCAGGCGCAAAATGGCAGCCTGGTTCTGGTCATTGGCGGCCTTCGCCTCTTCCTCCTGATGTTGCGCCTGCAGCCGTTGCGCTTCCGCCGCTTCGCGCCGCAAGTCGGCTTCCCGGGTACGATTGCGGCTGTCCTGGAGCAGGACCAGCGCGATGCCTGCGGCGGAAATCAGCGCCAGCAAGGCGCTCGCCATCATGGCCCAGAATGTCCAGTTAAAAGCGTCTTCCTGACCGCGATATGTTTTTTGCAGCTTGGTCAAGCGATCCTTGAGTGCTTCGTTTTCGGTAAAAATCAGCTGTTCGGATTGCTTGGCGGCGATGAAGTTTTGCAGATTGCCGAGAATGCTGGCCACCGATTGCTGGTATTCGGCAAATACGGTTTGCAGTTCGGTCAATTTATCGATCGTATCCTGATCCTTGGTTGCCATCAGACGCAACACATCACTGCCTTTCAGAAAGCCTTCGGTGATGTCACGGAAAGTATTGGTATCCTTGCCCAGCAAGAATGCCGTTTCCGGGTTCACGCCTTCCGACGTCAGGAATTCATTCGCGCTTCGTCCGAGTCGTTGCGTCAGCATCACGAGTTGGCCAGCTGCAGAAATTTCACGAGGGGATGCACCGCCTTGCGCTTTTAACGTGGAAATTTGCTCGGTCAATTCCAGCAAGGTTGGCGAAAGCGCATTCAGTTTCTGCAGCGTCGCACCGAAACCGGTCAATTCTTTCTTCAGCTTCAGGATGGTTTCAGCCGCCTTGTCGGAACTGGTCCAGACCTTGCGCGTATCTTTCAGAATCGGGGCCAGTTCCGCTTTGGGCGCGTCGATATCACGGCCCTGGTAGTAGCCGCCCTTCGACAAAACCGTCAAGTCGGTATTGAATTCCTTACGGCTGTCTTCCAATTGATCGAATGCTTTCGGATTGCCTTGAATCGCATTCGGCGCCGCCTTACCGATACGTTGCGAGTGCATCAGCGCATCACCGGCGATTTGCGTCTGGGTCGCAGTAATAATCGATGCAGTGGAATTGAGCCACACGAAAACGGCGCCCAGCAGCAGAGAGCCTCCCAGCAGCAGCAGCAGAATACGAACCTGTCGTTGCAACGGCAGTCCGCCGATCAGCGGCAGCCGGATATCACCGCTTTTTTGCAATGCATCGCCGATGAAAGTAGCGTTCGGATTTACTCCGGCGGCAAAGCTTGCCGCCGGAGCAGCCGCTTGCATTGGCTCGGACTGCGCAGCAGCCGCGTCTGCCGCTTCCGATGGATTGTCGATCATGCCGAGATCTTGCGCAATTACCCCGCCCTGCTCGGCATGCCCTTCCTTGTTGTCCTTGGAAAAGAACGGTAGATTAAACGCCATTACTGAGTCTCCTGATTCCGATTACGCTGCGCCCAAGTCACATAACCTGGCGGTTCATAAACCAACATGCAAAAATTGCGGATCTTGTACAACCAAAGAAAGATTGAGTTCAGTCCAGACTTGCGATTCATTGTCGACATAGCGCTTGGTCGCCCACGGCGCCGCATCATCAGTCAACGAATTGCCGGCTTGAAGTTCCATCTCGGCAATGTTGCGCAAACCCATCACGCGCGATACCAGTAGCCCGCTATTGAATGACAGCCCGGGAGCGAACGCCACGATACGGCAGTCTTTATCAATCTGGGAAGGCGCCTGTCCCTGGAATCGGGCAAAGTCGATCACGCTGATCAAATTTCCACGGATATTTGCGAGCCCCAAAAACCAGTCCCGGGTCAGCGGCACTTGCGTAATGGCACCGACCGACACGATTTCGCCGGCCTCCTGGAGATTGAGCAGCCAGCGATTCTGGCCGATCATCACGCCGAGCTGATTGACGCGCGCATCCACGCCGCTGCGCGCGGCTTGCATGCGCTCGACCAGTTGCGACTGGAATTCGCGCAAGCGCGTACGGCGGCCAACCGTATCCGGTTTTTTGAAAATCTTATCCGACACGATGTCCGAAGTGGATTGAGTCATGAGCGCTCAATTATCCCAACGCCGCTATTTTCGCCAATAATTCCTGAGGATCAACCGGTTTGACGATATAGTCGCGCGCACCTTGGCGCAAACCCCAGATCCGATCCGTTTCCTGACCCTTGCTGGTGCAGATGATGACGGGCACGTCCTGCGTTTCCGGATCGCGCGTGATGGCGCGCGTCACCTGAAATCCGTTCTGGCCCGGCATGACGATATCCATCAAGATCAGCTGCGGCTTGTCGGCCTTGATCTTGAGGAGGGCCTCTTCGCCATTTTCAGCGGTTGATACGGAAAATCCGTTCTTGATCAGGATATCCGACAGGAAATAACGCTCTGTCGGAGAGTCGTCGACGATGAGAATTTTTTGTATGGCCATCTTGGAACCTCTACTTCAAAAAAATTACTTGGAAAGCGCAGGAGTGGTGTATTCGCGAACCGTCTTCAGCAGACTGTCTTTGGTAAACGGCTTGGTCAGATAGGCGTTTGAACCAACCATCGCACCGCGTGCCCGGTCGAACAGGCCGTCTTTCGACGACAGCATGATGACTGGCGTCGTATGGAATTTCGCGCTTTTTTTAATCAGCGCACAGGTCTGATAGCCGTCCAGCCTGGGCATCAGAATGTCGCAAAAAATCAGGGCTGGCTTGTGGTCATTCATTTTGGCAAGTGCATCAAATCCGTCATCTGCAAGGACGACCTGATATCCTGCCTGGCCTAAAAAAATTTCTGCCGATCGTCGAATTGTGCTGCTGTCGTCAATCACCATAATTTTCAGGCTGACATTATCCGTTGATGTTGTCATGGCGTCATCCCGTTAAACTGTCTCCAATATACGGCGCAACTGTAACAAAAAGCAAGATGCTTTAGAACAACGTTACGTGCAAGATTTCTGCAGACGTGGTTTTTATGCGAAATATTATTGAAATATTACTATATATCAATGCGGGCTCTTCTGGCCGGAATCGACCGTCACAGAGCGACCATTTCAAAATCTTCCTTGCGTGCGCCGCACTCCGGACAAGTCCAGTTCATCGGCACCTGTTCCCACCGAGTACCGGGGGCGATGCCTTCGTCCGGCAGGCCGGCGGCCTCATCGTAGATCCATCCGCAGATCAAACACATCCAAGTCTTGAATTCTTTATTCGAAGTTTCGTTATTGCTCACGGCAGACTGCCCTTCAAGTAAAATGCAAAGTCAGATATCTTAATCTACTCGCTGTGCAAAACCAAACTTCTCCGCTCATTTTGACTTTCGGCGTGACCGATCCGGTCGGCGCAATCGGCATCCAGGCCGATCTTGCTTCGTTCGCCGCAATGGGCTGTCACGGGTTATCCGTCATTACGTCGATTCTGATCGGCGACACCACGCGCGTCGAGGATATGCAAATCATCGATGCCGACTGGGTGGCCGATCAAGCCCGCGTCGTGCTGGAGGATATGCCGGTTGCCGCATTCAAGGTCGGCGTCCTCGGCAGCATCGAAAACGTTTCCGTGATTGCGGAAATAGTATCCGACTATCCCGATATTCCGCTGATACTCGATCCGTTCAGTTCAGCCATGCCGGATCAGGGCCTGGATAGCGAAGACCTGCTGATCGCGATGCGCGAGTTGCTGATTCCGCAGACCACGCTGTTGCTGGTATCGACGGTCGAACTGGCCCGCTTTGCGGAAACCTGGCGCGAACCGTCAGCCGACGACACGATGGCGCTGGATACGATGCGCATCATCGATCTGGGTTGCGAATACCTGTTCGTGACCGGCACGCCGTGCGACGTGCACGATGTGGCGAACACGCTGTTCAACGAATCCGGCGTGGTTCGCCACGATAACTGGCAACGCCAGTCCGGCTCCTTCCTCGGCGCAGGCACTACCTTGTCCGCGACGATTGCCGCCATGCTGGCAAACGGACTGGATGTGCCTGAAGCCGTTCTCGAGGCGCAGGAATTTACCATTGCCGCGATTGCCCATGCTCAGCGCCTGGGCATGGGCAAGCTGATTCCGGACCGCTATTTCTGGGCGCGCGAGCCCGATGACCTCGCTTGATAACAACTGATTTTTCGACTGCGGCATGACTTCCAATAACGACACTCTTTTTACCCGCGCTCAGCGCACCACGCCCGGCGGCGTCAATTCACCGGTACGCGCCTTTCGTTCGGTCGGCGGTACGCCGCGCTTCATTACGCACGCCGCAGGCCCGTATTTCTGGGATGCCGACGGCAAGCGCTATATCGACTACATCGGCTCGTGGGGGCCGGCGATTGTGGGCCACGCGCACCCGGCCGTGATCCAGGCAGTGCAGGAGGCTGCCGCGCGCGGCTTGAGCTTCGGTGCACCGACCGAAGGCGAAATCGAGATGGCCGAAGAAATCTGCCGGCTCGTTCCGTCCATCGAACAGGTGCGTCTGGTATCGAGCGGCACCGAAGCGGCGATGAGCGCGCTGCGGCTGGCGCGCGGCGCAACCGGCCGCGACAAGATCGTGAAATTCGAAGGCTGTTATCACGGCCACGCCGATTCGTTGCTGGTGAAAGCCGGCAGCGGCTTGCTCACATTCGGCAATCCGACTTCGGCCGGCGTGCCGGAAGATTTCGCCAAGCACACGCTGGTACTCGATTATAACAATCCGCAACAACTGGAAGATCTGTTCAATCAGGCGGGCGGCTCGATCGCCTGCGTGATCGTGGAACCGGTTGCCGGCAACATGAACCTGCTGCGCGCGACGCCGGAATTCCTGCAAGCGATGCGCCGGCTGTGCAGCCGGCACGGCGCCGTGCTGATTTTCGATGAAGTCATGTCGGGCTTTCGCGTTGCGCTGGGCGGCGCGCAGTCGCTCTATCAAATCACACCGGATCTGACCGTGCTGGGCAAAGTGATCGGCGGCGGCTTGCCGGTCGCTGCTTTCGGCGGCCGCGCGGAGTTGATGCGGCATCTGGCGCCGCTCGGTTCGGTCTATCAGGCCGGCACCCTGTCAGGCAATCCCGTCGCGGTCGCTGCAGGGTTGACGACGCTCAAGCTGATCCAGGCTGCCGGATTTTACGAAGCGCTCGGCGCTCAGACAATGAAATTGGTACAAGGCTTGACAGGCGCTGCCAGGGAGGCCGGCGTGACGTTCTCGGCCGATGCGGTCGGCGGCATGTTCGGCCTGTATTTTGCAGCGGATGTTCCCGATACCTACACTGCGATGATGGCGTGCGGAAAATCCCGCTTCAACGCTTTCTTTCACGCGATGCTGGATGCCGGCGTGTATCTCGCGCCATCGGCATTCGAAGCAGGTTTTGTATCGGCGCAGCATGACGATGCGGTAATCGATGCAACGATTGCGGCAGCCCGTCAGGCATTTTCCAGACCTGCGCAAACCGAATCTTGATCCAGGGTTGCGTTGCAATAAACGGTAACATCTTTATCACCTGGATCGGTGCTGATCGCTGGTAAAATTCCGCTCGCAATGAATAGTTCCCACTTATTTGAATCGATGTAATCGCGGCATTTTCCAATTGGCTGGCCGCTGGTGCATTGCGGAGGCCAGCATGGTCGGCAAGCTTTATTCTTTTTTCAAACGCAACGATGCCGTCAAGGCGCTCGGCCCCGGCTTGATCACCGGTGCGGCCGACGACGATCCTTCCGGCATCGCGACCTACTCGCAGGCCGGTGCGCAATTCGGTTTCAACATGCTGTGGACGGTGGTCCTGACTTATCCGTTCATGGTCGGCATCCAGCTGGTATCGGCGCGCATCGGCCGCGTCACGGGGCGCGGCCTGGCTGCGAACATCCGTCGCACTTATTCGCCGTGGCTGTTATACGCGATCGTGCTGTTGCTGCTGGCGGCAAACGTCATCAATATCGCTGCCGATATTGCCGCAATGGGTGAAGCGATGCGGCTGGTTACCGGGCATGGCTCCGCCCATTACTACTCGCTGGGCTTTGGATTCCTGTGCCTGTCGCTCCAGATATTTCTGCCATATCGAAAATATGTGCGCTACCTGAAATGGCTCACGCTCGGCCTGTTAGCCTATGTCGCCACCGTGTTTACGATCAATGTACCTTGGGGTGAAGTGGCGTTCCGAACGGTATGGCCCGTATTCACCTGGAATAACGATTCGGTCACGCTGATCGTTGCGGTATTCGGCACCACCATCAGTCCCTATCTGTTTTTTTGGCAAGCTTCGCAGGAAGTGGAAGAAATTCGGGCAGACAATTCGACCCGATCGCTGCGCAAGGCGCCGCTGCATGCAACTGCAAATTTGAAGCGCATCAAAATCGATACCGTCATCGGCATGGCTTTTTCCAACCTGGTGGCCTTCTGCATCATTCTGACGACTGCCGCAACGCTTGCCACGCATGGCATCAACAACATCCAGACTTCGGCGCAGGCCGCCGAAGCACTGCGGCCGCTGGCCGGGGAATTCGCGTTTTTTCTGTTTGCACTGGGAATCATCGGAACCGGCTTGCTGGCGGTGCCGGTATTGTCCGGTTCGGCCGCATACGCTGTTACCGAGAGCTTCCGGTGGCGCAACGGGCTCGATTTAAAGGCGCTGCAGGCACGCCAGTTCTACGCGATCATCTCGCTTGCAACCATCGGCGGCATGCTGCTCAATTTTGCGCCGATCGATCCGATCAAGGCATTGTTCTGGTCGGCCCTGATCAATGGCGTGATTGCGGTGCCGATCATGGCCGTCATGATGCTGCTGGCGCGCGACACGCGCATCATGGGTGACTTCACGCTATCCAGGCGGCATACCGTCGTTGGCTGGATTGGCGTCGCGGTAATGCTGGTTGCGGTGACGGCGATGTTTGCCACGATGTGATCGCAGCGGCGGCCCTGCGAGGCCGAACCGAAACAGCGGCCTCACTTGAGCCAGCCGCGCTTGCGGAAATACCAGAACGGCGTCACGGCGGAAATGATCATCAATACCAGCGAAAACGGATAACCCCAGTTCCAGCTCAGTTCAGGCAGTATCTTGAAATTCATGCCGTAAATGCTTGCTATCAACGTCGGCGGCAGGAACGCCACCGACGCAACCGAGAAAATCTTGATGATCTTGTTCTGGTTGATGTTGATGAAACCGACCGTCGCGTCCATCAGGAAGTTGATCTTGTCGAACAAAAAAGCCGTGTGGCCGTTCAACGATTCGATGTCGCGCAAGATCTGCCCCGCTTCTTCGAACTGATCCGAATTCAACAAGCGCCCGCGCATCAAAAAGCTCACCGCGCGGCGCGTATCCATCATGTTGCGGCGGATACGGCCGTTCAAGTCTTCCTCCTGCGCCATTGCATTCAGCGCGGCGGCGGCGTCCTGATCGGGAAGTTCCTTTTGCAGCACGCTGCGGCTGACTTCTTCCAGGCTTTGATAAATGCCTTCCAATGCGTCCGCCGAATATTCGGCATCGGTTGCATACAGATCGAGCAGCACGTCCTTGTAATCCGCAATCGAACCCGGACGAGAACGCGCGCGCATCCTTACCAGGCGAAATACCGGCAAGTCATCGGTGTGCACCGAAAACAGCATGTTCCTGGCAAGGATGAACGCAACGGTAATGACGCGCGACGGCCCATCGTCCTCTTCCAGCAGGAAATCGGTACGCAGATGAAGATCGCCGTTCTCCGCCTCGTAATAACGGGCCGATGCCTCGATATCCTTTACCTCGTCCTCGCCCGGCAACGTGACGCCGTAAATGCTTTTGACCCAGGCGCGTTCATCGTCGTTCGGATCGGTCAGATCGACCCAGACCGGCGCCACGTTTTCAAGATCGCGCCGGGTGTCGATGTTGACCTGGTTCAGCCGCCCGTTTTGCAAGATAAATGCGTTAATCATGTGTTCTCCCGGCCGTGCCGTTCGTACCAATGCAATCATCGGCGCAAACGCACGGCGCATCCTGCAGAGCAGAGTCTGCAAGGTAAATGAATTTTCCAGGGAACGCGGCCATGAATAAGGCCCGGACGCGCCCACCCACCAGTATGTGGCGAGAGGCGCTCTGCAGAGTTAAAGCACTATCTCGCCGATTGGCCGTCTGGTGACGGCTGCTCAATTAAAAAAGGACTACCCAAGACGGGTCTCCACAAACGAAAACAGCGCAAGTGTACTTACAACGGAGAAGACAGGCAAGCATCGAAAGCGTCGCATGGCATGCCCGATCATTTTATTTTCGCGGGGTCATGCACCGTGCCTGCGGCTTGCATGCATCGGGTTATCTTCACGGCAATTCAGCCGAACCCATGCGCCGCAAAATCAGTCCGGTGCGGCGCGCCAGATAACCGGAACCCTGATGCTTATCGAAAAACCGCGGATTCGGCAGCATCACGGCCAGCCTGGCGGACTGGCTTGCGCCCAGGTTGGCGGCCGGAACGCCGAAATAGTGCCGTGCCGCCGCTTCGGCGCCGAACACGCCGCTGCCCCACTCGACCACATTCAGATAAATTTCAAAGATGCGCTCTTTGTCCATCCAGTATTCGAGCATGTAAGTGATGACCAATTCCTGTGCCTTGCGCAGATAGCTGCGGTCGCCCGACAGGAAAAGATTTTTGGCAAGCTGCTGCGTAATCGTGGAGCCGCCTGATACCACTTTGCCTTTTTTGGCATTTTTTTCATACGCCTTTTGCAGCGCTTCCCAGTCGATGCCTTCGTGCTCGGAAAAATTCGAATCTTCCGACGCGATGATCGCCCGCTTCAGATTGTTGGAGATGCGGCTGTAGGACACCCATTTGTATTGCAGCGTCGCATTCGGATTTTTTTCCTGCAGCACCGACAGTTGCCGGCGCATGAAGCTGGTCGAATCGGGATTGTGGTCGACCCACCACCATATCTGCAAAAAGAAATAAGCCTGCAACGCCAGCACGACCGCAACCGGCGCGACGATCAGACACAAAAACAATGTGCGCAGCATTTTCATTCTTGTTTTTCCGGACAAAATGCGCTCAAAGCGCGGCGCGCAATTCAGCAAAGACGGCCGCCGTGTCCGGCCGCACGCCGCGCCACACGTAAAACGATTCCGCTGCCTGCTCGACCAGCATGCCGAGGCCGTCGCGTACCGCTGCGCCATGCTGCGCGGCAAGCCGCATGAAAGCGGTGGGCTGCTTGCCGTACATCATGTCGTACGCAAGCGTGCCGGCATCGAACACCGCAGGCGAAACCGGCGGCACGTCCGAAGCCAGACTGGCGGATGTCGCGTTGACGACAATGTCGAACCGCTCGTTCAATCCGGCGAAATCACCGGCCCGGATGTTGCCGTATCGGGCTGCAAACCGTTGGGCGAGTTCGACCGCTCTGGCGTGCGTGCGGTTGGCAATCACCAGTTCGGCCGGGCGCCCGGACAACAGCGGCAAAACCACGCCGCGCGCGGCGCCGCCGGCACCGAGCAGCAGCACTTTTCTGCCGGCCAGCGCCACGCCTGCATTGCGCATGATGTCGGCCACCAGTCCGACGCCATCGGTGTTGTCGCCGAGGATGCCGTCCGCATCGAACTTCAGCGTATTGACCGCACCCGCAGCCTGCGCGCGCGCGGTGAGCCGGGTTGCCAACGCATGCGCTTCCAGCTTGAACGGCAGCGTGACATTCGCGCCCCGGCCGCCCTGCTGCACAAATGTTTGCACCGCCGCGGCGAATCCGTCCAATGGTGCCAGCAGACGTTCATAAATCAAGTGCTGTCTTGTCTGCGCGGCAAAGCGCGCATGAATCTCCGGCGATTTGCTATGCGCGATCGGGTGACCGATCACCGCATAACGGTCCGGCCCGCCGGTCAATTTACGCTCCCGCGCATTTCGGCTTCCAGCGCATCGTCGCGGGTAAATTTGAAACGGGTGATGATTTCCCAAACATCGTCCTTGCCGGTCGATCGCATGTTGGCGGGAAAACGGCCGAACGGAGCGGCGCGCCTTACAATGCGCAATGCGGTGCTGTCGATGACGGGATTGCCGGAACTGCGTTCGACGCGCGGCCCGCCTTCTTTTTCGTAAATGCTGCCGTCTTGAAAAACGGGAATATAAACCACCAGCTCGCCATACAGTTTTTTCCCATTCTGCTGCGGAAAATTCAACGTACCGATTTTTTCTATCCGTTTTTGCAGTGCCGTGTAGTACATCGCGTAACCGACTTCCTGCGTGCTCGGCGTAATCTGCGTTTTTTTCGGACGCTTGTTGTAGTCCTCGATATTCTTCGCGCTCTCCGCCTCCATCCGCGCCAGCGCCCTGGCGCTGTCGATCTTGTCGGTGCCATCCGGCGGCGGAATGTCTTTCGGTTTATCCTTTTCCGTGATGCGCGGCGCTGACAACGGCGTTCTTTTCACTGTTTGCGCAAGCATTTTTTTCTGTTGCTCTTCAAGTTCCGCGATCCGGCGTTTGCTCGCCTTCATGCTGTCGCCGTCTTCGCTCTTGCGCAAATCCGGCAACGGCGATTTGGCCCTGCCTTCCTTTGCATTGCCGCCGCCATCCAGATTGGCTTGCGCCAGCGCCTGCGCCTTGATCGGCTTTTTATCGTGCTTTGCATTGACCAGGATCACTTCCAGTCCGGGGTCGGCCGGCTGAAACTTGAATGTATCCGGCGCCGCAAATCGTACCGCCAGCAATGCACCGTGCACCAGTACCGAGGCGGCGATGGCAATCGTTAATGTGGGATTCTTGACAAGTAGCTTCACGCGCTGTGTGGAAAATAGTTGCGTCAGGTAATGGATTCTACGGCAAAGGCCGCCATGTTTTATCAGACTTTTCCAGATGATTCACTCCGGCACGGCTTGAATATCCGTATTGTTGCCGGTCATGGTTATTTCGCCATCGGAATCGATGATATCGACCGCCTCGATTGATTCTTCATCAACGTCCATCGCCGGTTCCGCGCCGGCTGCCGCGATTTCAAGCAAGCGCGCCTCAATCGTCAGATCGACTTCATCCCAGCGCAGCAAATCCAGCCTGACTTGCGTACCGCGCGCCGCTTGCGGCATGCCGGGCAACTTGATGACCAGCGGAATATCGACCAGGCGCAGGATTTCCTCTTTCAACACGACGGCATCGACTTGCCGCGCCTGTTGCTGCGTCAGCCAGCGCAGGCACCAGTAACGTTCCATGGCGGACTGGAAATCGGCATAGGCGCTGTAGGCGCCATCGAATGCGGACACGATCGCAAACAAATCCGCATCCCTGGGCTTGAAGGGGGCCACCAGCGGAGCGGCGACCCCATGCTGTACGCACGCCAGGATTTGCCACTGATTGACCAGGTCGGTATAGCGCCGCAACGGCGACGTGCTCCATGCATATTGATCGACGCCCAACCCCTGATGCGGCGCCGCATGCGTGACCATCCGTACCTGCATCTTCGCCAGCCAGCCGCCGGAACCGCCGCCCTGGCTGCGATAGATGCCCGGCACGCCATGCTCATGCATCAGCTTGCCCCAGCTACTATTGGCGAAAATCATCAGCTCGGCGACGATTTTATCGAGCGGCGCGCCGCGCTTGCGGCGGGCGATCGTGACCACCTCGTTTTCGACGTAAAAATTGAAATCGATGCGGTTGGTCTGTTCCGGCTTCAAGCCGAAACCTTCGCGCTTGGCCATGCGGCCTTTTTCCAGCACCTGCGCCCATTGCCACAGCACCGCAATCTCGGCTTTGTGCGGATAATCGCCGCTGCCGGCCGCCAGATTTTCTTCGGTGATATGCGCATCCAGGTCGTTGTGGCGCAAGTTGGCGGCGATCGGCACCGCCTCCGCCCTGGTTTCGGTGCTGACGACCGACCAGTCTTCCGGATCGAGCGTCGCGTACAACGACACGGCAGGACAGGTTTTTCCTTCGGCCAGCGTGAACGCCTCGACCACTGCATCGGGCAGCATCGTGATCTTGTCGCCGGGCATATAGACGGTGGATAAACGCTGCCGCGCAATCGCGTCGATCGCATCGTCGCGGCTGACGGCCAATGCAGGCGCCGCGATATGAATGCCGATGCGTATATTGCCATCGGCCAGCGTGACGACGGAAAACGCATCGTCGATTTCGGTCGTGGTCACGTCGTCGATCGAAAATGCCTGCGCATCGGCGACCGGCAGCGATGGCGGGCTCGGCACCGTGACGGCGGGAAAGCCGGTGCCTTTCGGGAAATGGTCGAGCAAGAATCTGGAGAAGTGCAATGCCTTCGGCGACGCAATGCCGCCGACTGCCAGCATCAGGCGCTGCGGCGTCGTCTGCAGTTCGCCGCAAGCCGTTTCCAGCGCCTTGTATTCGATGCTGTTCTTATCGGGCTTGAAAAGCAGTTGCAGCGCCTGCGATTTCATCGCGGCGGGCAACCGGTTTGCCTTCAATTCCTCGACATACTGCGCCTGGATCAGCGCCTGCTGCCTTTTCTTTTCGACGCCTGCCAGCGCCGCCTTGAGCGATGCTTCGGGCGCAGCCTTATAGCGGCCCTTGCCCTTTTTGTAAAAATAAATCGGCGCCCCATGCAATTTCACCAGCAGCCCGGCCGCCTCCTGCGGTTGCGGCGCATGCCCGAAATATTCGGCGCCCAGTTCGGCAAAACCGAACTCTTCCTGGCCTGCGACTTCCCACAGAAAATCGATTTCGATTTCAGCGGCGATCGCTTGCGCCTGAACCAGCAACTCGGCCGGCGCCGGCGAAGCAAACTGCAACAGCACGTCCTTGGCCCGCACCTTGGTGCGCTTGCCGCTCTGCAGCTCAACCTGATACGCCTCGCCCTGCTGCGCCAGCGCCACGCCGGCCTTGAAATCGCCGGATTCTTCAAAAAATAGATTCATCGATTGCTTTGCCTGTTGAATTTTTTATGCGACTGCATAGTAAGAGCGCCTAACAAAATGCCAGCACGTCATCCAGATAGCTGCCGAAATCGGACAAGCCGTGATCGCTGCCGTCGATCACGCGCTGCGGCGCACCCGGATAATGCGCAACCATCTCGCGCCAATCGAGCACTTCATCGCCGGTCGCCGCGATCAGGAAGTAGCGTTCCGGCTGCGTGATGCGCGTCACGGCAAGCGCCTGCAATTCGGCGATATATTCGCGCCTGAATTCAAACGGTTGATCGGAATGGTATGCGGTTGTAATGCCGACGTGTTTTTCCAGGTCGCGCGGCGGCTTGACAGCCGGGTTCAACAGCACCGCGCGGCAACCCAGTTGTTCGGCCAGCCAGGTCGCGTAATAACCGCCCAGCGATGAACCGATCAGCGCCACTTCGCCGGGTGCAAAGCGGCTCGCGATGCGAGACGCCAGCGCAATCGCATCGTGCGGCGACGCGGGTAACTGCGGGCAGTGATATTCCGCGCCGCGGCCCAATGCCTGCAGCCGTTCGGCAATCAGTCGCGCCTTGAAAGATCGAGGAGAAGAACGAAAGCCATGCAGATACAGGATCATTGACGCAGCATATCCAGAATCTTTTGGTGCACGCCGCCAAACCCGCCGTTGCTCATGACCAGAATCTGGTCTCCTGGCTGCGCGCTCTGCACGATCGCCTGCACCAACGCATCCAGCTCATCGAATGCCTGCGCCTTTGCGCCAAGCGGCGCCAGCGCTGCGCTTAAATTCCAGCCGAGCGCATCCTTGCCGTTGCCTTTTGCGCCATAGCCGAACACCAGATCGGCATCGGCCAGACTGCCGGGCAGCGCGTCCTTCATGGTGCCGAGCTTCATCGTGTTGGAGCGCGGCTCCAGCACCGCCAGGATGCGTGCATTCCCTACTTTCTTGCGCAAGCCGGCCACGGTCGTTGCAACCGCGGTCGGATGATGCGCGAAATCGTCGTAGACCGTGATGCCATCGACCACGCCGCGCACTTCCATCCGGCGCTTGACGTTGTCGAAGCGTGCGAGCGAGTCGATCGCCTGCGCCGGCTGCACGCCGACATGGCGCGCGGCGGCAATCGCGGCGACCGCATTCATCCTGTTGTGTTCGCCGGTAAGCGGCCAGGCCACGGTGCCTTGCAGGATGCCGTTGAAGAGAACATCGAAACCGCCGTCGGCCTGCTCGATCAGTGTCCAGCCACTTTGACCGGCGCCGCCGAACCATTCGATCCCGCTCCAGCAGCCGCGCGCGATGACCCGCTGCATCGAAGTTTCGCGGCCGTTGACGATCAGCCTTCCGACGCCCGGCACCGTGCGCACCAGGTGATGGAATTGCGTTTCGATCGCGCTCAGGTCGGGAAAGATGTCCGCGTGATCGTATTCGAGATTGTTCAGGATCGCCGTCTTGGCGCGGTAATGAACGAATTTGCTGCGCTTGTCGAAAAACGCCGTGTCGTACTCGTCGGCTTCAATCACGAAAAAGGCTGAATCGGCCATTTTGCCGGACAAGCGCGCGGAGATGCCGAAATTCATCGGCACGCCGCCGATCAAAAAGCCCGGATGGTAGCCCGCATCGTCCAGAATCCAGGCAAGCATCGAAGAAGTTGTCGTCTTGCCATGGGTGCCCGCTACAGCGAGCACCCACTTGTTGTGCAGAATATGCTCGCCGATCCATTGCGGCCCGGAGGTATAGGGCAATCCGCGGTTCAGGATTTCTTCCATCAATGAATTGCCGCGCGAGACGACATTGCCGATCACGAACAGGTCCGGCTTCAGGTTGATTTGTTCCGGACCGAAACCTTCGATCAGTTCGATGCCCTGCGCCTGCAATTGCGTGCTCATCGGCGGATAAACGTTGGCGTCGCAACCGGTGACTCTGTGCCCCGCTTCTTTAGCGAGCACCGCGAGGCCGCCCATGAAGGTGCCGCAAATGCCAAGGATATGAATATGCATTGTAAAATCTGGTGTGGTGTTGTGAGACGGAGTCAAGTATCGACGAAGACACTCTAACGGGTGCCGCGTACTCTGCACCTGGAAAATCAGGAAATCCGGAATAACGAGATTTTACCCGACCCACGAGCTTGCGCCTTCAAGGCTATTTGTATTGGGCTGAATCCGCATGAATAACTACCCCTCCGAAACGTTGCGCGCCGAAATCGCCGCCGCCGCCGCGCGCATGATTGCAGAAGACGGCACCGATTACGGCACGGCCAAGCGCAAGGCTGCCCGGCAAATTCTGGGAGACATTAGAGTGCCGGGCGATATTTTGCCGGACAATGCGCAAATCGAAGATGAAGTGCGGCTCTATAACGAACTTTTTTTTGGCGACCGCCAGCCGGCCCGTCTGCTGCATTTACGCAAACTGGCATTGCGGATGATGATGGAATTAACGCGGTTCAGCCCTTATCTGACCGGCGCCGTATTGAATGGCACGGCCGGCGATCATTCGGACATTCATCTGCAATTGTTTGCCGAAAGTCCCAAGGACGTTCAGATTTATCTGTTGAATAAAAATATCCAGTTCGAAGTATCCGAAACCACGCATTTCAAAAACCGCGGCGAACCGGTCGAAACCGTCAGCTTCATGTGGGAAAAGGAAGGAATGCATTTGGCTCTGTATGAAATGGACGATTTGCGCGGCGCGGTCAAAACCACGACGGCACGGCGAATCGAGCGGGCCGACATCGACGCCGTGCGGGCACTCATCATGGAAAGCGAAACTGCATGAAAAGGAATTGGTTATTATTTGGTGTAATTGCAATCGTATTTGCAGCAGTCGGCGCTTATTTCGGCGAACACCGCCTTGCGCCCGAAACGCCGCAGGCTGCGGCAACAGCCCGCCTGTTTGCTCAGACCCTACCCGATGCGCAAGGCACATCCCATCCGATGTCGCAATGGCAAGGAAAAACTCTTGTCGTTAATTTTTGGGCAACCTGGTGTGCGCCTTGCGTTGAAGAAATGCCGGAACTGTCCGCATTGCAAAACGACATTGCTTCCAGGAATGCGCAGATTATCGGCATCGGCATTGATTCCGCTGCCAATATCATGGAATTCGGTGCAAAGTATAAAATTACCTACCCACTTTATGTTGCCGGCATGAGCGGCACCGAACTGTCGCGGCAATTCGGCAACCAGGCTGGCGGCTTGCCTTTTACCGTATTGATCGCGCCCGATGGCAGAATCAAAAAAACATATCTGGGACGATTGAAGATGGAAGAATTACGCAAAGACCTTGGATCGATTTAATTTGCGCAAACTATTTCTTCTTGCCAACCGGCTTCATTTAGCGGCAAAATGCGCGCATCCTCGTCAAACGGAGTTGCATTGCAATGGCAACAAATATCCTTTTACTGAATGGCCCGAACCTGAATTTGCTGGGAACGCGCGAGCCGGAGGTGTATGGATCAAACACGCTGGCAGATATCGAGCGTGCCGCGGCCGCGCAGGCCGGTTCTGCCGGCGCCATGCTGACGTGCTTCCAAAGCAACCATGAAGGCGCCTTGATTGACCATATTCAGGCCGCCAAAGCAGCAGGTGTGGATGCAATCGTCATCAATCCAGGCGGATTGACGCATACCAGCGTTGCATTGCGCGATGCGCTCGCCGGTGTCGGCATTCCATTCATCGAAGTGCATATCTCGAATATTCACCAGCGTGAAGCATTCCGGCATGTGTCGTATTTGTCCGCAGTGGCGGTAGGCGTTATTTGCGGACTTGGTATCGAAGGTTATCGCGCAGCAATCGATTTCGCCCTTAAAAAGCTTTAATTTCCATTATCTAGTCACAAAGAACATATAATTGTGGCGATTTCCAACCTTATACGTAAAATAATTCCGAGGGATTTCACATGGATTTACGAAAACTCAAGACGCTGATCGATTTGGTGGCCGAATCAGACATCGCCGAACTGGAAGTAACCGAAGGCGAAAGCAAAGTAAGGATAGTCAAATCTTCCGCAGCGCCCCAAAACCAGGTCGTAATGATGCAGCCGCAGACGGCAGCGCCACAGGCATTTGCTCCAGCCGCTGCGCCGTTGGCGGCAGTGCCAGTCGCCGCTGAACCGCAAGGTTATATCGTCAAATCGCCGATGGTCGGCACGTTTTATCGCTCCTCTGCGCCGGGCTCCCCGCCTTACGTCGAAGTGGGGTCGATCGTGAAGGACGGCGACACGCTGTGCATTATCGAGGCAATGAAGCTGCTGAACGAAATCGATGCCGATGCATCGGGCGTGATCAAGCAAATCCTGGTCGAGAACGGGCAGCCGGTCGAATTCGGCCAGCCGCTATTTGTAATCGGTTAAGCATTGTGCGTTTGACGCGTGCCGTTCAACGCAGGCGCCGCTGCTTCCTTTTACGCTTGATTCCTATAACGCCTCACACTTCCAATCATGTTTGAAAAAATCCTCATCGCCAACCGTGGCGAAATCGCGCTGCGCATCCAGCGCGCCTGCCGCGAAATGGGCATCAAAACGGTGGTCGTGCATTCCGAAGCCGACCGCGAAGCAAAATATGTGAAGCTGGCCGACGAGTCGGTCTGCATCGGCCCGGCGCCGTCCGCTCTCAGCTATCTCAACATGCCGGCAATTATCAGCGCCGCCGAAGTGACCGATGCCGAGGCGATTCATCCGGGCTATGGCTTCCTGTCCGAGAATGCCGATTTTGCCGAGCGAGTGGAAAAATCCGGCTTTGTCTTTATCGGTCCGCGTTCGGATTCGATCCGCCTGATGGGCGACAAAGTCTCCGCGAAACAGTCCATGATCAAGGCCGGGGTGCCCTGCGTTCCCGGCTCGGACGGCGCGCTGCCCGACGACCCGAAAGAAATCATTCGCGTTGCGCGCAAGATCGGCTACCCGGTCATCATCAAGGCGGCGGGCGGCGGCGGCGGACGCGGCATGCGCGTGGTGCATACCGAAGCGGCTTTGCTGAACGCGGTCACGATGACCAGGACCGAAGCCGGAGCGGCGTTCGGCAATCCGGAAGTCTACATGGAGAAATACCTGGAAAATCCGCGGCACGTGGAAATCCAGATCCTGGCCGACGAATTCAAGAATGCGGTATGGCTGGGCGAACGCGATTGCTCGATGCAGCGCCGCCACCAGAAAGTGATCGAAGAAGCGCCGGCAGTCGGCATTCCGCGCAAGATCATCGAAAAAATCGGCGACCGCTGCGCCGAAGCCTGCCGCAAGATGGGTTACCGCGGCGCCGGCACATTCGAGTTCCTGTACGAGAACGGAGAGTTCTACTTCATCGAAATGAACACCCGCATCCAGGTCGAGCATCCGGTGACGGAAATGATCACCGGCATTGACCTGGTACAAGAGCAGATCCGCGTCGCGGCCGGCGAAAAATTGCGTTTTCGCCAGCGCGACATCGAACTCAAGGGCCATGCGATCGAGTGCCGCATCAATGCGGAAGATCCATTCAAATTCACGCCGTCGCCGGGCAAGATCATTTCATGGCATGCGCCGGGCGGCCCCGGCATCCGCGTCGATTCGCATGCCTATGCCGGCTATTACGTGCCGCCGCATTATGATTCGATGGTGGGCAAGGTCATTTCGTACGGTGCGACGCGCGAACAGGCGATCAAGCGCATGCAGATCGCATTGTCGGAAATGGTGGTCGAGGGAATCCTGACCAATATTCCGCTGCATCGGGAATTGATGGTCGATGCCCGCTTCATCGAAGGCGGCACCAATATCCATTATCTGGAACAAAAGCTTGCGGAAAAGCCGGATTTGCCGAAAGAACTGAAACAGGCCGGAAAGAAATAACACCCCATGAGCTGGACTGAAATCGTCATCGACGTTGCACGCCGCCACGCGGAAAGCCTGTCCGACGCGCTGATGGATGCGGGCGCGCTGTCGGTCTCGGTGGAAGATGCGGATCAGGGCACGGATGCCGAACAGCCGCTGTTCGGCGAGCCGGGCATGGAGCCGGAACAGGCCGCCTGGGAACGCAGCCGCGTGGTTGCGCTGACTCCGGCGGATGCGGATCATGCCGCCATTGTCGCAGCGGCGATGGAAGCCACCGGCCTCAATGCGCAGTCGCAGGCGGTTTCCTATACTTTGCGCGCCGTCGCCGAGCAGGACTGGGTACGCCTGACGCAGTCGCAATTCGATCCGATCCATATCGGCAAGAACATCTGGGTGGTGCCTAGCTGGCATGATGCGCCCGACCCGAACGGCCTGGTGCTGGAACTGGACCCCGGCCTTGCGTTCGGCACCGGCAGCCATCCGACCACCCGGCTCTGCATGGAATGGCTGGAAGCGCATGCGCCGCAACAGTTATCGGTACTCGACTATGGCTGCGGTTCCGGCATTCTGGCGTTGGTCGCAAAAAAACTGGGCGCAACCGAAGTAGTCGGCATCGATATCGACCCGCAAGCGATTGAATCGGCGCGCTATAACAGCGCACGCAATCACTGCGAAATCGACTATTATTTACCCGAACAATTCGCCGATTCCACCCATACGCCGTTATTCGATATCGTGGTTGCCAACATTCTTTCCAGCCCGTTGAAATTGATGGCGCCAATGCTGGCCGGCCGGATTGCACCGGGCGGCGCGCTGGTATTGTCCGGCATACTGGTACGGCAAGCCGATGAAGTCGCGGCGGCCTATGCGCCTTTCATCGGCCTGACAGTCTGGGCGGAACGGGACGGCTGGGTCGCGCTGGCGGGACGATTGGCCACCTCGTCGGCCGGCCGGCAATAGCAATGGCGCTGGCAACACAATGTCCGCATTGCCAGACGACCTTTCGCGTTGCGCATGATCAGTTGAAGCTGCGCGCCGGGCTGGTACGCTGCGGCGCGTGCAAAGAAATTTTCAATGGCATCGAGCATCTGTTGCAGCCCGGCGATTTGCCGCAGCCGGCCGCTTCCCCGAATTCCGATACCGGTCCGGTTGCGGCAGCAATCAAGCCGCCGCCTGCAGCCGCAGAGACTGAAGCAACGCCGATGCAAGCTGCCGTTGCGCCCTCGGCTCCGATGCCGCAGGCATTGGAAAATCGCAACATCGATTCGATTGACCCTGCGCCTATTCCGCCCCCTGCATTGGCCGGCGCCTCGGTCAACGCAGAAAATCCGCCGGTTGCCGCCGATAACAATGCCCACGACGATCCTTTGCAGCGCATGACGCTGATGGATTTCACGGCATTCGATGAATCGGACAATCCTTCCCCGCCACAAGGAATTGAAAAACCTGACCCGTCCGAAGGGGAAGATGCAGACAGGCGGATGCCTGCCGACGCAAATGCCGAGGCACCGGATGAACTGAGCCGGGCGATCGATGAATTGCAGCGGAAACCCTGGCGCGGCACAAAAAAATCGGGCGCGCAGGAAGATGAGTATGATTCGGACACAGCCGAATCGGCAGAGCCAGAATTCGTAAAACGCGCGCGGCGCCAACAGCGTATCGGCCGGACGTCGCGCGCGATAATGCAGGTCGGATCGTTTTTCCTGCTGCTCGCCCTGCTTGCGCAAACCGCCTACACGTTTCGCGACCGGATCGCCGCCCGGTTTCCACAGACATCTCCCGCGCTTGCCGCAGGCTGCGCAATCATCGGCTGCCGGGTGGAATTGCCTGCGCAAATCGATGCCGTATCGCTTGAATCGAGCGAGCTGCAGGCGCTGCCGTCAAGCCCGAATACTTTCGTGCTGATTACTTTGCTGCGCAACCGCGGCGCGACCGTCCAGGCATGGCCGAACATCGAACTGACGCTCAACGACGCGAATGAAAAACCGATTGCCAGGCGCGTATTCGCGCCGCGCGACTATTTGCCTCCGGCACAGGATCTAGCGAAAGGCCTTGCCGCCAATTCCGAGCAGCCCGTCAAATTATTTTTTGAACTGTCCCAATTGAAGGCATCGGGTTACCGCGTCTATCTGTTTTATCCGTGAGCATCCAATAGCGTATGTCGAGCGGCGCCGCCAATTTTCCGGCTGCAGCGTTCAACAACAAATTTCATTCAATTCACCCGGTGCATTTTTATGACATCCCTGATCTGCGGCTCACTTGCTTTCGATACCATCATGTCGTTCGACGGCCGTTTCTCCGAAGCGTTACTGGCGGATCAATTGCACAAAGTAAATGTGGCCTTTTTAGTGCCAAGCATCCGGCGCGAATTCGGCGGCTGCGCCGGCAATATCGCTTATAACCTGAAGCTGCTGAATGGCGATCCGCTGATCATGGCCACCATCGGGCAGGATGGCGCGCCTTATCTCGACCGTCTTGAGCGCCTTGCGATTTCGCGGCAATGCATTCGGACCATCGACGCATCCTATACGGCGCAAGCGTTCATCACGACCGATGCCGACAGCAACCAGATTACGGCATTTCATCCAGGCGCGATGACGCACTCGCACCGGAACAGGATCGCGGATGCCGGCCCGGTCAAGCTCGCCATCATTGCGCCCGACGGCCGCGACGGCATGCTGCAGCATGCGCAGGATTGCGCCGAACTGGATGTGCCTTTCATTTTCGATCCGGGTCAAGGCTTGCCGATGTTCAATGGCGCCGAACTCGAACGCTTCATTGAACTCGCCACTTATGTCGCAGTCAATGATTATGAAGCGGAGTTGCTGATCGAACGCACCGGACTGACGCTGGAACAGATTGCGCAACGCGTATCTGCGCTGGTGGTCACGCGCGGCGAACAAGGCGCGGAGATATTTACCGGCGGCCGGCGTATCGATATTCCATGCATCAGGGTGGATCAGGTGATTGATCCTACCGGTTGCGGAGATGCTTTTCGCGCCGGCATGCTGTTCGGTTTGACCAACGATATGGATTGGATCACCACCGGCCGTCTGGCCAGTTTGATGGGCGCCATCAAGATCGGCCATCAAGGCGGGCAAAATCACGCGCCGGCCATTGCAGAAATAGAAGAGCGCTTTCAAAAGGAATTCGGCTACCGGTTTTGATTTGTCAGTGCGCCGCGTAATCCGATAGGCAAGGAGGTTGTATGCGGATTTTCCTGCCGGCAGTTTCTACCCTCGCCGCAGCATTGTTGGCCGGTTGCGCTTCGCCGTCTCAACCACTGCCGCCTACCGGATCAACTCAAGGCAGCACCCTGGTGCAAAAGGGCTATGTGATCGATGTGCGCGATATTGCTTTCAGCGACAATCGGCATTCTGCGGTTGGTGCGGTCGCCGGCGGCATTGCAGGACAACGGATCGGCAACGCAAGCAGCGCCAAAAGCGTTACCCGATTGACGGTACGCTTCGATGACGGCGACCTATCTGTCTACGATGTTGAGTCCAGCGAAATATTTCGCGTCGGTGAACCGGTGAAAGTCATCACTTCCAATGGCAATGTCACGGTGGCGCATTAGATATCATGGACGGAAGCAGCGCTTTTTGAACTGCGTCCACCGTTAAATGCTGCGCATGAATTTCGAGTATTTTTCGTTTGCTCGCGAAGCACACCACTAGCAGTACCAAACTTTTTGGTATGCCCAGCATATCGGCAAAAAAGCGGATCAGCGCATCATTCGCCTTGCCATCAACCGGCTGCGCCTGCAACCGTATCTTGAGCGCGTCGTCGAAAAGACCGATCACTTCATTTTTCCTGGCGTTCGGCATGATTTGCACCGCCACGCGTACGCCTGCCGGCAACGCGCAGCACCAATCCTGTTTCATGCAAGTGGAAGAATCAATGCGCTCACCAGATAAAGTGCAATGCGCAGCAACAAGAAAGCCGCGAGCGGCGACAAATCAATATTGCCGATTAGCGGGATCACCCTGCGCAACGGCCGCATCAACGGATCAGTCAGCGCCTGGACCAAAGGCGCCAGCGGCGCGTGCGGGTTCACCCAACTGAACACAACTTCAATCAGGATCAATCCCATAAAGCCGTAAAGTATCCATTGGGCGAGACGCAGCACCGCCAGCAGCAGGACTGTTTCGACTGACAGAGACGACATGATCCACAAACCCAGAACCACCGACAGCAGCGCTATCAGAAAAGCGCCGGCCAGGCTTGCCCAGTCATAGCCTCCAATCCCGGGCAGTATCCGCCGCAACGGCGTCACCAGCCAGTCGGTCAGCTGAAACATGAATTGCGCGATTGAAGAAGGCGGGCGCACCCGGATCGCCTGCATCCAGAAGCGCAGCAATAAAATGCCGCCAACCACGCTGGCAACGGTATCGACTATTAGCGTAAAAATGCTGTACAACACGGCGACTCTCCCAAAAAAAACCCGCTGCATGGCACGAGGCCA
Organism: Herminiimonas sp.; assembly: GCA_027310305.1. Classification (GTDB taxonomy): domain Bacteria; phylum Pseudomonadota; class Gammaproteobacteria; order Burkholderiales; family Burkholderiaceae_D; genus DAIDBD01. The sequence goes on along the minus strand of DAIDBD010000029.1, from coordinate 118,217 downwards.
TACAGCGGGCATTGTGCCTGAAGTTAATCAGGCTTCCAAGCGAGCTTGGTATTACGGACGGGTGCCGGTTGGAAACGGCCAGGCCGCTGCCGGATTCAGCACTGTCTTTACAGCGGGCGCCGCAGCAGCAGGTTTCACTGCCGGCTTCTTGGCCGCTGCCTTTTTAGGGGCGGCTTTTTTGGCTGCCGCTTTTTTGGGAGCTGCTGCTTTTTTCGCTACCGGCTTCTTGGCTGCCGCTTTTTTAGGAGCTGCTGCTTTTTTCGCTGGAGCGGCCTTTTTTGCAGCGGGCTTCTTCGCTGCGGATTTTTTTGCTGCTGTTGCCATTTGTTTCTCCTTCACGTGATGGAAAATCAAGCTACAAGATGGAAACCCCCCTGACCCATCGCGATGGATCAAGTGGATTATTCATCGGCGCAAGCATGCTGGTCGTTTGCGCTAATGAATTCGGCACCAGCTGAACTGCTGCATCTCCTCGTTTATGCAGCACTTCAGCCATATTGGCTATGCCTTGTTTGCAGCGATGCTGCGGCAAAAGCCAAAAAAAACGCCGGCAACAATGCCGGCATCGGAATACTGTTTCAGAAAAGCCAAACCATTTTTCGAAGAAAAAGCCGCCTTACCCGACAAGACCGAGTGGAGCGGCGCAAACAGATGAGATCGATTAGGTCTTCTACTGTCCATTAAATTTGGTTAGTGCCTTTCCTTTTTTTGCAGTCTTTTATCGTTCCTGCTCATGCCGACTGCGTCTTGTCTCACTCCAGCCGACTCGCGTGCTTCGACGACATTTTTATTCTCGCCTGTTCGTACGCATTTATTCCCAATTGAGAGCGCCACCGGTTTGGTACTCGATGACGCGCGTCTCGAAAAAGTTGCGCTCTTTTTTCAGGTCGATCATTTCGCTCATCCAGGGGAAAGGGTTTTCTTCCTGTCCGAACATTGGGTCGAGACCGATCTGTTGTGCGCGGCGATTAGCGATGAATCGCAAGTAGCCTTTGAACATCGGTGCATTCAATCCGAGCACTCCACGCGGCATTGTATCCTCTGCGTAGCGATATTCCAACTCTACTGCACGGAAAAACAACGCTTTGATCTCGTCGCGAAATTCCGGCGTCCACAAATGCGGATTTTCCATCTTGATCGTGTTGATCAGATCGATGCCGAAGTTGCAGTGCATCGATTCATCGCGCAGGATGTATTGATACTGTTCGGCGGCGCCCATCATCTTGTTCTGCCGGCCGAGCGCCAGTATCTGCGTGAAGCCGACATAGAAGAACAAGCCTTCCATCAGGCAGGCGAAAACGATCAGCGACTTGAGGAGCTTCTGGTCGTTTTCCATCGTGCCGGTGGTAAAGCCCGGATCGGTCAGCGTATCGATGAACGGGATCAGGAATTCGTCCTTGTCGCGGATCGATGCCACTTCGCGATACGCATTGAAAATTTCGGCTTCATCCAGGCCGAGCGATTCGACGATGTATTGATAGGCGTGGGTGTGAATCGCTTCCTCGAACGCCTGGCGCAACAGGTACTGGCGGCATTCCGGCGCGGTAATGTGGCGGTAGGTGCCGAGCACGATATTGTTGGCGGCCAGCGAATCGGCGGTCACGAAAAAGCCGAGATTGCGCTTGACCAGGCGGCGCTCGTCTTCGGTCAGGCCGTTCGGATTTTTCCACAGCTCGATGTCGCGCTGCATGTTGATTTCCTGCGGCATCCAATGATTGGCGCAGCCGGCCAGATATTTGTCCCACGCCCATTTGTATTTGAACGGCACCAGCTGGTTGACGTCGGTCTTGCCATTGATGATGCGCTTGTCGGCGGCATTGACGCGACGCGATGTTTCTTCGGCCGCGGCTACGGCGGGCTTGGCGACCAGCGCCGGGTTCAATGCAACGTCATGCAACGGCGCGTTCGGCTGCGCACGGACCGAAGGCGGCAGTGCCGGCTGCAGTTGTGGCTGCGGCATCTGCGGCGCGCGGGCAGCGGATGCTGAAGTCGTTTCATCGTCCCAAGAGAGCATTATTCTTTTCCTTTATTCCATCTTTTGATTTGTCTGGTATTTGCGCCAGATAGTTCAATCGCTGCCGCATTTTTACATGACCGGATTTGTTCAACCGTAAAACACCGGTCAGCTTTCGCACCATATCCGGTTGTACGGCAGCGCCTTGTTCCGCCTGACTCCTCAAAAATCTACTGGCAAGCTTCGCATTCCTCGAATCCCGGATCGCCCGGACGCAACATGCACGCCGGCCCTGCCACATCGTCGGCGGCAACCGGTGCGGCATATGCACCGGACGACATGCCGCCGTCGGTCCCCACCGCATTCAATGCGCCGGTCTTGGAAGTCGATTTCTCGGTATGCGTTGCACCGATGGTGCGCAGGTAATACGTCGTCTTCAATCCGCGCAGCCATGCCAGCTTGTAGGTCTCGTCGAGCTTCTTGCCGGATGCGCCCGCCATGTAGATATTCAGCGATTGCGCCTGGTCGATCCATTTCTGACGGCGCGATGCGGCTTCCACCAGCCACAACGGCTCGACTTCGAATGCGGTCGCATAGATGTCGCGCAAGTCTTGCGGAATGCGGTCGATCTTGGCCAGGCTGCCGTCGAAATATTTCAGGTCGGAGATCATGACTTCATCCCACAGGCCGCGCGCCTTCAGGTCGCGCACCAGATATTCGTTGATCTCGGTAAATTCGCCGGACAGGTTCGATTTCACATACAGGTTCTGGTAAGTCGGCTCGATGCAGGCGGCGACGCCGATGATGTTGGAAATCGTCGCCGTCGGCGCAATCGCCACGCAATTCGAATTGCGCATGCCGTGCTCCTTGATGCGGCTGCGCAGCACGGACCAATCCATGGATTCGGACGCATCGACTTCCAAATAACCGCCGCGCTCTTCTGCCAGCAATTTGAGCGAATCGTGCGGCAGGATGCCGCGATCCCACAGAGAACCGCGGTAAGAACTGTAGCGGCCGCGTTCTTCCGCCAGCTCGGTCGATGCCAGATACGCGTAATAACAGACCGCTTCCATCGAACGGTCGGCGAATTCGACCGCCTCTTTCGACGCGTACGGCACCCGCATCATATGCAGGCAATCCTGAAAACCCATGATGCCCAGGCCGACCGGACGATGGCGCAAATTGGAATCGCGCGCTTTCTTGACCGCGTAATAATTGATGTCGATCACGTTATCGAGCATGCGCATGGCGGTGCGGATGGTTTTTTGCAGCTTGACGTGATCCAGCACCTTTTGTCCGTTTTCGTCTTTCATGTGGGCCGGCAGATTGACCGAACCGAGATTGCAGACCGCGATTTCAGACTCGTTGGTATTGAGCGTGATTTCGGTGCACAGGTTCGAGCTGTGCACGACGCCGACATGTTGCTGCGGCGAACGAATATTGCACGGGTCCTTGAACGTGATCCACGGATGGCCGGTTTCGAACAGCATCGACAGCATCTTGCGCCACAGGTCGAGCGCCTGTACTTTCTTGAACAGGCGCATTTCGCCGCGTGCGGCTTTCGCTTCGTAGCCGGTGTAGGCTTCCTCGAACGCACGGCCGAACTTGTCATGGAGGTCGGTCACGTCGCTCGGCGAAAACAGCGTCCACTCGCCTTTTTCCATTACCCGCTTCATGAACAGGTCGGGAATCCAGTTCGCGGTATTCATGTCATGCGTGCGGCGGCGGTCGTCGCCGGTATTCTTGCGCAGATCGAGGAATTCCTCGATATCCATATGCCAGGTTTCGAGATACGCGCAGACCGCGCCCTTGCGCTTGCCGCCCTGGTTCACCGCGACGGCGGTGTCGTTCACCACTTTCAGGAATGGCACGACGCCTTGCGATTTGCCGTTGGTGCCCTTGATATGCGCGCCCAGCGAACGCACCGGCGTCCAGTCGTTGCCCAGGCCGCCCGCGTATTTGGCCAGCAGCGCGTTTTCCTTGATCGCTTCGTAAATGCCGTCGAGATCGTCCGCCACCGTGGTCAGGTAGCAGGACGACAGTTGCGAACGCAAGGTGCCGGAATTGAACAGCGTCGGCGTCGAACTCATGAAATCGAAGCTCGACAACTGGTTGTAAAACTCGATCGCGCGCGCTTCGCGGTTGATTTCATTGAGCGCCAGGCCCATTGCCACGCGCATGTAAAACGCTTGCGGCATTTCGATGCGAATGTCGCGGATATGCAGGAAATAACGGTCGTACAGCGTTTGCAGGCCAAGATAGCCGAATTGCAGATCGCGTTCCGGCACCAGCGCATCCGCCAGTTTTTTCAAGTCGAATTGCGCAAGCTTGGAATCGAGCAACTCGGCATCGATGCCCTTCTTGATGAATTTCGGGAAGTATTCAAGATAGTTCGCCGGCGCATCTGCCTGCGCGACTTCATGGCCGAACACTTCCTTGCGAATCGTGTGCATCAGCAGGCGCGCAGTGACCGTGCTGTACGCCGGATCTTTTTCCATCAGCGCGCGGGCGGCCAGAATAGCCGATTTGTGCAACTCTTCAACCGGCACGCCGTCGTACAGGTTCTTGACGGTCTCAGCCAGGATCGCGTCGGCATCGACATGCTTTTCAAGGCCGATGCAGGCAGCGGTAATCAGATCGCGCACCTGATTCATGTCGAGCGGACGGCGCTGGCCGTCTTCGGTCACATGCAGCTGCGGCGAGTCGGCAACGGGCCGGGCGGCCTGTTGCTGCGCACGCTCTTCCATCCGCCTGGCGCGATACAGCACATACGCGCGCGCCACGTCGTGTTCGCCGGAACGCATCAGCGACAGTTCGACCTGATCCTGAATGTCTTCTATATGGAACGTGCCGCCGGCCGGCTGGCGGCGCACCAGCGCTGCCACGACATTGCCGGTCAATTGCTCGACCAGTTCGCGCACACGCGCGGAGGCGGCGCCCTGACCGCCGTTGACTGCCAGAAAAGCCTTGGTCACGGCAATCGATATTTTCGATGGTTCGAATCCGACGACGGCGCCGTTGCGGCGGATGATTTTATAGTCGCCCAGCGTGACCGATGGATTCATCGATGAGGCCGGCGTATTTGCGAGCGGGGGTACGACGCCGAATTCAGTGGAAGATTTTGCTGAAATTTCTTGAAATGAGTGCACTGAGCCTCCTGGGATTATTGCCGGCAGCTTTGCTGCCGCCTGTGGTTGTTGTTAGAACACCCGATCCGGCCAGGGTTCACGAAAATATTGCCGCGTGTTGCGCATGCCCAAACGTATTCATACGCTGGCGCTGCATCGAACACTAATGGAATTGTTTTTAACAAGGACCTGTCCGCAGGTCCCGCCCAACCTTGAAACCACACCATTTGCGTTGAGGAACTATTGGAACGGCCCAAAGAGGGGAAATCGCAAAAAATACTATATCTAGTAGATTGGATAATAGTATGTACTAATTCTAGTACCGGGAAAGTCAGGATGCAATACCTATTTTTAATGAGGAAGCCTTTATTTTTTTGTTGTGATGCGATTGACTTTTCATGCGAATTTCGGAAAGCGCAATATGCTGCCGGCAAATGCCGGAGATGCGTATGCGTTTAACGCGCGGCGATAACGGGCCCAGTCGAAAAACGGCCCCGGATCGGTTTTGCGCCCGGCGGCGACATGCTCGTGTCCCGCCACATCGGTCAATGGATAACGGTTTTGCAGCGCATGCGTGAGCGCAGCCAGCATCCGGTACTGGGGTGCGGCAAAGGGTTCGAAGTCCGAGCCTTCGAGTTCGATGCCGATCGAGAAATCGTTGCATCGTTCGCGTCCGCCAAACGACGACAGGCCGGCATGCCAGGCGCGATCGTTGGCCGACACGAACTGCATCACCGCGCCGTCGCGCCGGATCAGGAAATGCGCCGATACCCGCAATGCGCGCAGCCGGTCGAAATAAGGATGGGCGTCGCAATCAAGGCGGTTGGTAAACAGATCGGTAATAAACGCGCCGCCGAACTGGCCGGGCGGCAGGCTGATGTTGTGAATGACCAGCAAGTCGATGCCGGCATCCGCAGGCCGCGCATCGAAATTGGGAGACGCTGCATGCAGCGCCTCGCCGCACCAGCCGTCGGCCGCTATATTGAATGGAGGGAGTACGTTTTTATTCTGGCTCATGGATCGATAATCTCTGCATCCGATAACGCAACTGGCGAAAGCTAATGCCGAGCAGTTCCGCCGCCTGCGTCCGATTGAACCGGGTTCTGGCCAATGCGCGGCAAATGATTTCGCGCTCGACATTATCCAGATGATCCGGCAGCGAACGCGGCAAATCGTTGTCGGACGCAGGCGGCGGTGCGGCCGGCGCCGGTGCCGCGGCGGCCGGCGGCGATGACGCCGGTTCCGGCATTTGCGCTCTGGCCGCCTTCAGCGCCAGGTCGGCCACTTCGATGATGCCGTCATTGGCAAACGCCAGCGCGCGTTCCAGTATGTTTTCGAGTTCGCGCACGTTGCCCGGAAAGGCATGGGCGCGCAGCGCGTCAAGCGCCGCCGGCGCCAGCACCGCCGTCCGCCCCGGCGCGGCCAGCCGCGCCAGGATCGCATCGGCCAGCACGCCGATGTCATCCTTGCGCTCGCGCAGCGGCGGCAAGCTCAGTTCAATGACATTGAGACGGTAATACAAATCCTGGCGGAACCGTCCTTGTTCGACGCAATCGGCGAGGTTCTGATGGGTGGCGCTGATCAGCCGCACATCGACCGGCTCCTCGGCCGTGGCACCGACCTTGCGGACGCGGCGCTCCTGAATCGCGCGCAACAGCTTTACCTGCATCGCCAGCGGCAGGTCCGCCACCTCGTCCAGCATCAGGGTGCCGCCATTTGCAGCCTGGAAAAATCCGTCCCGGTCATCCGCCGCGCCGGTAAAGGCGCCTTTGCGATAACCGAAAAATTCCGCCTCCATCAGCGTCTCGGGAATCGCGCCGCAATTGACGGCAACAAACGGTTTGTCGGCACGCACGCTTTGCGCATGAATATCGCGCGCGGCGAGTTCCTTGCCGCTGCCCGATTCGCCGGTGATGGCAACCGGCGCCATGCTGCGGGCCAAACGCACAATCTGCGTGCGCACATCCTGCATCGCGCCGGATTGCCCCAGCAGCCGCAACGATGCCGGAATGCCGGCGCGTGCGCCCGGCTGATCGGATGCGGGCGCCGCCTGGTTCAGCCGTAAAGCGGACTGCACCATCATCCGCAACTGATCCAGCCCGACCGGCTTGGACAGATAATCGAAAGCGCCTGCCTTCAGCGCGGTCACCGCGTTGTCGGCACTGCCGAAAGCGGTAATCACGGCAATCGGCGTGTTCTTGCAATTGGCCGACACCTCGCGCACCAGGTCGATTCCGAGGCCGTCGGGCAGCCGCATGTCGGTCAGCACCAGCGCATATTCTCTTTGCGCAAGACAGGTTCGTGCCGCGGCAACGCAATCGGCGGTGTCGATGTCGAGTCCCATTTTGACGAACGTGATTTCCAGCAGTTCGCGCAGATCCGCCTCATCGTCGACAACCAGAATACGGGGTGAAGTCATGGAAAAATCTTATATCGGACGCAGGAATATTGTCATATCGGATCGTGGATGGCAAACGTGATCACGAATCTGCCGCTCGCTTCGTCAAACCCTTTTTCGGAAGCATCCACCCGGTATTCGTAATCGAGCATCGCGCCGTTATTCAAGCACAATTCGCGTGCCACGTAGAGCCCCAATCCGGTGCCTTTGCTGGAAGTCGTATAAAACGGCTCGAACAGGTGCGCCCGGACCTCCGGCGTGATCGCGGGCCCGTCGTCCTGCACATGCAGCTCCAGCCGATTGGCCGCATCGGACACGAAATGCAGATGAATGCACGCATCCTTGCCGCTCGCATAGCGCAACGCGTTCGACAGCAGGTTCACGACGACTTCCCGCAAATGCAGCGGATCGAACCTGATCCGGTACCGGCCCATCTCGTCGAGCAGGATCAATCCCTTTCGCAACGCATGGGTTTCCTCGAATTCGTTCAGGATTTCGATGAATGCCGGCGCCAGCGCAATCGGGTCGCCATGCGGTTGCACCTTGCGCGACAGCTTCAGGATATCTTCGATCATCTGATTCAGGCGCGCCACGTTATCGCCGACGATGTTGACCAGGCGGACCTGGGTCGGATCCGAGGCTTCCTCGCTCAGCAGCGATGCGGCATAGGAAATCGCGGAAAGCGGATTGCGCACCTCATGCGCGATACTGGCGGTCAGCCGTCCCATCGACGCCAGCTTCAATTGCTGCGCCTGATTCTCGATTTCGCTGACGTCCTGCAGAAAAATAACGGTTCTGCCCTTCCTCAACCCAGCCGTTTCCACATGCGCGAAACGCAGCTTCAGATGCACCGCCAACTCACGCCGCCCGCCCCAGACGGTAGTTGCCCCTTGCAGCGCAACATCGTCAGCCGGCTTGACGACGACGAATGCCGGCGCGCTTGCATCGGAAGATGCATGGCTGGACGACCGGCCCGACCATTTGAAAAATGCATCCGCAATCGGCAACAGCGAAGGAATATCCGACAATTTGCAACGCGCTGCGTCGTCTGAAACGGACAAGCCGAGCATGCGTTCCGCCGCTGGGTTGCCGGTAAACACCGTGCCGTCGCGGCCGACCACCAGAATGCCGTCGCCCATGTCGGCCAGAACGAGCCGGTTGATCGCTTGCTGGATTTGCAGATCCTGGCCGCGCTGCGCCGCCAGTTTTTCCTGCTTGATGAGACGGGCAGCCAGGCGGTTGATCAAAAAAACCGCCGCAAAGAAAGCCGCGCCGTACAGCCCGGTTTGCGAAATGGATTCGTCGGTCGACGATTTCAAAAGCTGATAGCCGCTTTCCGTCAGCAGTACGATGGTCACGACCGAAACGAAAAACAATGCCAGCAGTAACGGCGCAAGAATCGCGCCGCCGGCCAGCGGGAACAGATACAAGATCGCCAACCCGCTTTTTGCGCCGCCCGCGGCAACATACAGCATCGAGATGACGATAATGTCGACCGCGATTTCCAGCGTCATCTGCAACAGGAAACGACGCTTGTAATATGCCGACAAACCGGTGAATGCAATCGACAGCACCAAGTAAACGATGCAGGTTTCCAGATAAAGGAATTGCTCGATTACCCAGAAACCTTTTTTGGTATTGACGCTCAGATAGGCGAGCAGCACCAGGGCAATCACGATACGCGTCGCGTTGAACGTCTGCAGCGTTTTCCAAAAGGTTTCTTGCGATTCGGCGGCGGGAGCTTGCCCGGACTTGCTCATGGGCTAGCCGGAAATATGCTGCAGACGATGATCTTCGCTGCAGAATGCGGCATCGGATCGGCCGGCAACGGCTTCCGATATCGGGATATGCATGCCGCAATGCGCGCAACAAACCATCGCTTCCACGCCGCGCTGCGTGCTGTCAGCGCCGTCATGCTGTTTTTCATTGAATTGCGCGGGAATTTTCTTGGTGCGCAGCAGCCACATCGCCACGATGAAACCGATCGCTCCCCATAACAGAAATTTCATGCAAGTCCCCGATGCAACACCACTTCCAGCACAAAGCGGCTGCCGACATAAGCCAGCAGCAGGGTGGCAAAACCGGTCAGCGTAAAACTCAGGGCGGTCTTGCCGCGCCAGCCGCGCCATCTGCGGCCGGCCAGCAACAGGCCGAACAATGCCCATGACAGCATCGTGAAAATGGTTTTATGGTCCCATTTGAACGCCTGGCCAAACAGCTGTTCGGAAAATACCACACCGGACAGTACAGTCAGCGTCAACAGCATGAACCCGAATCCGATCAGCCTGAACAATAATTTTTCCATGGTCAGCAGCGCGGGCAAGCGATCGATGGCCGCGGCAAACCATCCGGTTTTGACGGCGGTCGGGCGCGTGTGCAGCCTGGATTCCTGCAATGCCATCAATACCGCATGAAACGCAGCGATCGTCAGAGTGCTGTATGCCAGTATCGCAATCGCGATATGCCATGAAAACAACGGAGACTTGCCCTGCAGCGGCACGACATTACCGGGAAACAGCGCTGGCAGGATGACGGCGACCGCGGCGCACGGCAACACCATCACGCGCAATCCATCCAATGCAAAATTGCGGTTTTCCAGCCAGTAAGCGGCTACCGATATCCACAGCGTCGCCGACAGCATGATGGCGAAGCCGAGGCGCAGCGAGCCCGGCGCAATCACATCCGCCCACAGCGCGCCGCCATGCAGCAGCCATCCGATTGCGATACCGACGGCAATCGGAATACGCCGGTTCGACGGCAAAAAGGCACAGCCTGCATAGAGCAGCGCCGCCAGGAAGAAAATATAGTTTTGCATCGTTTTAGTTTACACCATGTAACGTCGCGAGCCGGCGCGTTCATGCATGCAATGATGCCATTCATGATGGAACATCAGCCACAATCCGCGGGCCGGTTCGCCGCAAGATGATATTTCTTCAATTTGTCGTACAGCGTCTTTTTCGGCACGCCGAGCCGCTCCGCGGCCGTTGCGACATTGCCATCGCTCGCCGACATGGCTTCCGCGATCAGCAGGCGTTCATAGGCATCGACCTGATGCGGCAGCGATTCGAATTCCATGCCTGCCTTCGTATCCGGTCCGGCAACCGATGCGATGCCTTCCGCCACGCCGAGCACCAGCCGATCGGCGAAATTGCGCAACTCGCGGACATTGCCCGGCCAGTCGCGCGCTTGCCACTGCGCCATCTGCGCCGGCGTCCATTGCGGTGCCGAACGCTGATAGCGGAAGGCGGCAAGCTGCACGAAATGGGCAAGCAGCAGCGGAATATCGTCGCGCCGTTCAGCCAGACGCGGCAAATTGATATTGACCACGCCGATCCGGTAGTACAGGTCTTCGCGGAACGTGCCTTGCGCGCTCAACTGCAACAGGTCTGCCTTGCTGGCGGCAATCACGCGGCAATCGATCCCGATCGGCTCGTTGCCGCCGAGCCGTTCCAGGCTGCGCTCTTGCAGCACGCGCAACAGCTTGACCTGCAATGCCAGCGGCGTGCTTTCGATCTCGTCGAGGAAAACCGTGCCGCCCTTGGCATACTCGAGCTTGCCGATCCGCCGCTTCTGGGCGCTGGTGAACGCGCCTGCCTCATGGCCGAATATTTCGCTTTCGAACACGGTTTCCGGTAACGCGCCGCAATTGATCGCGACAAACGGCCCCTTGCGTCCGCTGGCCGCATGCAACTGGCGCGCCACGACTTCCTTGCCGGTGCCGGTCTGGCCGTTGATCAGGATATCGACCACGGTCGGGCCGACGCTGCGGATCATCTTCCGTACCCGCTCGGTTTCGGCTGATTGCCCGATCAGCACGGGCATGTCGGGATGCGCGGCCCAGGCCGCTTTGAGGCGCCGGTTCTCCAGCACCAGCCGGCGTTTTTCCTGCGCGCGCCGAACCGTTTCCATCAACCGCTCCGCAGCGAACGGCTTTTCGATGAAGTCGTAAGCGCCGGCACGCATCGCCTCCACCGCCATGCCGACATCGCCGTGCCCGGTCACCACAATCACCGGCAAGTCGGGGTCGAGCGCGACCGCTTCGGCCAGCACGTCCAGCCCCGACCTTCCCGGCAAACGCACATCGGTCACGATGACGCCCGCAAATTCCGGTTGCAACCATGGCTGCGCCTGTTCGGCGCTGCTGCAGGCATGCACCGTGAAGCCGCCCAGTTCCAGCGTTTGCGCGGTTGCCATCCGCACTGCGCGCTCATCCTCGATTAACAGGGCTTCAGGCATCGACGCATTATTTTCCATTACGAATCCGCATATTCCAAAATGACCAACGGCAAGCGTACGATGAATTCGGCGCCGCCGTCCGGATGATTTTGCGCGATCAGCTGTCCATTCATCGCTTGCACGATCGACGATGAAATCGCCAGTCCCAGGCCCAGGCCTTTGCCGGATGGCTTGGTGGTGAAAAACGGCTCGAACAGATGCTGTGCCACCTGGGCCGGAATGCCGGGCCCGGAATCGCGAATCCGGATGACGGCATCGCACTCGTCGCGCTCCAGAACGATGGTCACGGTTCTCTGCTGCGCCGTCTCCACCGCATCGAGCGCATTGCGCAGCAGGTTGATCAGCACCTGCTCGGTGCGCACGGTATCGCCGGTTACTTGCAGCGCATCTCGAATAGTGATGTCGAGCCGCGCTCGATGGCGCCGGAAATCGCTCTGCAGCAGCAATGCCGATGCCTCGATCGATTGCGGCAAATCCACGGTCGACACTGCCCCATGGCTTTTGCGGGCGAATCCTTTCAGTTGCCCGATGATCGCTCCCATCCGGGCGCTGGCCGCACTGATGTGCGACAAATTCTCTTCCGCCCGCGCAGCCTGGCCGCGCGCCAGAAAAGTAACCGCATTGTCGGCAAAGGCGCGAATCGCGGCCAGCGGCTGGTTGAGTTCATGCGTGACGCCCGCCGCCATCTGGCCCAGCATGGCCAGTTTTCCAGCCTGCACCAGTTCGTTCTGGGTGGAGCGCAGCAGATGTTCGGTTTCTTTCAGCTTGACGTATTTGATTTCAAGATTCTGATTCGCCAGCAGCAGTTCCTGCGTGCGCTGCTCGATTTTCCGGTCAAGTTCCTCGGCGGCCCGCTGCAACGCATTGCGCGACGCCAGCCGCTCTTCCATGCGGCGTCTGCGCTGGTAATTCGCCCATAGCGAAATGCCGGCGATCGCCAGCAACAACGCCGCGCCCAGCGCCCACAGCATGGCCACCCGCGCAATGCGCGCCTGCGATGGAAACAGCATCAGTTGCCAGCCCAGGCGCCCGACCGGCCGCGTCACATGATCGCCGAATCCGGCGCGCACTTTTTTCGGCAACGAAGCAATCGGCTTGATCGGCCTGGCCGCATACTGGAGCGTGTCCGCGAGGTTTTTCTGCACGGCTGCGCCGAGCGGACGCAAGCTATGGTATTTCCAGTCCGGCCGGTTGCTCAGGAAGACCACGCCGCTATGGTCGGTCAGCGTAATCGGCTCTTCGCTACTGCGCCATGTGTGTTCGAATTCGACGAGATCGATCTTGACCGCCACCACGCCGATCGGCGCTGCCGTACCGCGCGCCGCGCCCGGCGGATAAACCGGCTGCGCAATGAAATAGCCGGGTTCGCCGGTGGCGTTGCCGATACCGTAAAAACGCCCTGCCCTGCCATCGATGGCATTCCGGAAATAAGGACGGAAACTGAAATTCCGGCCGACGAAGCTTAACGGCTGATCCCAGTTGCTCGATGCCAGCGTGTTGCCCTGACGGTCCATCATGTAGATCGCATACACCTTGGCCTGGCGCTGGATCGCCTGCAGGTTCAGGTTCAGCCGATTGATTGCGCTCCGGTCATCCGGCCGGGTCAGGACTTGCGTGAGATCCGATTGAAAACCCAGTGCGAACGGCAAGGTCTCGAACTTGTCCAGTACCGATTCCAGATCAAGCGCGATGATTTGCAATTGGCGCTCTCCGGCTTCGCTGATATCGCTCGCCGCTTTTTTTGCCGCCAGAACATAAACGGCGAAAACCGCGGCTGCCGCGCATCCCACGATAAACAGCAGGAGGCCGATGCGTTTTTTGGATCTCATCCGATCGTCAGTCGATTCGTCAGCGCAGTCGTCAATAAGATGGGTAAACCGGATACCGCCGCCGCGTGCAGGCGAATGGCCGATGTCTCCGGATTGCACTACAACTGTAATATTACCTCCTGCGATGAAGCTTGCGAATTTTAATCCGTCGCCCGTTGCTGCTTCGGCCGCATCGGCCGGTCACGCGATGAGAACCGGGCGGTGCAAGCGTTCGCTCCGGGATCGGGGAATGCCTGCGCTGCTTTCCAATACTTTCCAAACCGTTAATCCACGGCGGCCATCTTGATTTCATCATTGTGATGGCGCTGCTGCTCTTCCATTACAAGCTGGCCCAGCTGGCGTTTCAAAAATCAGTGCAAGCAACTGATTCACTTGAAATTGTGCGGTTTCATTGAACGCTGCAGTTGCCTCTGCCGCGCGACACTTCCGTATCGCGCTCCTTATACTGAATTCTTAGCGGCGGAATTTCCCATCCTTGCCGATGATGGTCAATTCGACGAATTCGCTGCCGGTATGATCATTCGGCCCGTAAGAGACCGCCAGTCCGCCCAGATCCTGATCGTGGATCGACTCCAGCCCCTTGATAAAACCTTCGCGCGTCAGTTTCCGGCCGGCGCGGCGCAAGCCTTCCACCAGCACCTTGGCCGCGACAAACCCCTCCATTGCCGCGTATGACACGGTAGCGCCGGTTGCCTTGGAAGCCGCCTTGTATTCCTGGCCTAGCCTGCTCGACAACAGATTCGGCGGCGGCGTGATTTGCGTGACGATGATGCCGGGAGCATTGGCCCCAAGGCTTTTGACGAATGCTGCCGATGAATTGTTCGACAGCGTCATCACTTGCGTCTTGCTACCGCGCTCCCGCAGCAGCTTGATGATGCTGGCGGCGGTGGGAGCGGCAGAAACGATGATGACCGTTTGCGGCGCGGCCTTGACGGTCGCCTCAACCACGGCGGAAATATCCGGCTTGACCCGATCGAAGCTGGCGATGATCGCAGGCGTCAGCTTGCGGGCCGCCATGGCCAAGTTGAACCCGGCCAGGCCATCGCGCCCGAACGAATCGTCGACATGAATCAGACCGATCCGGTTGATGCCGATCGTGCTGAATTGCTCGACCGCCTTGATTATTTCGCTCTGATACCTGGCACGCACGTTGAACAACAGCGGATTGACCGGCGTATGCAGGATGGTTGCACCGGTGCTGGGCCCGACCAGCGGCACCTTGTTGGCGGCCATGATCGGCAGGATCGCTTCGGTATGCGGCGTGCCGCGGTTCTGGAACAGCGCGAATACATGTTCTTCCAGGATCAGTTTTTCCGCATTTTTGGCCGATAGCGCCGGATCGAACTTGTCGTCGAGCGTTATAAGTTCGATCTGGCGGCCATGCACGCCGCCCTGCCGGTTGACCTGGCTGATGTAGGCGTTGGCGCCTTCATTCAGTTCCTTGACGGCGCCGGCGATTTGTCCGGTAATGCCGATGGTCTGGCCGATGCGGATGGCGGTGTCGGTAACACCTTCTTCTGCGGCCGCGGTCAGTGCCGTGCCTGCCAACGCACTTGCCAAGACCAACGCTGCAATCGATTTGTTCCAGGTCGGGTTCATGTCTGTCTCCTTTATTGAAGTTATGCCGATATCAATGCAGCCTTCGTGCCAACCGACAATATTTTGCTAAGCGCTTGATCTATCGGAAGTTATTGGACCATTCTGAATAAAATGCCAACCGCTTGCGTGCGGCAATCCGGAAATATCGGCTGCAACGTTCCGGATTTCCGCCCCTCTAACCAGCGGCGGTCAACGCGTCGCATCGGTTAGAATGCAAGGCTGCGTTCGATGCATTTTTCCGCTTCGACATTTCCAATTTTCCTTAATCACACAGTTAAACAGTCACCATCCATGCTCGACAATCTGACCCAACGTCTCGCCAAAGTCGTCAAAACCATGCGCGGCGAGGCGCGCCTGACCGAATCCAATACCGCCGAGATGCTGCGCGAAGTGCGCCTGGCACTGCTTGAAGCCGACGTCGCGCTGCCCGCAGTGCGCGAATTCATCACCCGCGTCAAGGAAAAAGCGCTGGGCGAAGAAGTGATCGGCTCGCTCACCCCCGGCCAGGCGCTGGTCGGCGTGGTGCAAAATGAACTGGCCGCGATCATGGGCGCGGATCTCGGACCGGAAGCCTCGCAACTGAGTTTTGCGACTCAGCCGCCGGCAATCATCCTGATGGCCGGTTTGCAAGGCGCCGGCAAAACGACGACCGTCGGCAAGCTCGCCAAATATCTGCGCGAAGAGAAGAAAAAGAAGGTGCTGACCGTTTCCGCCGACGTCTACCGCCCAGCTGCGATCGGCCAGTTGCAAACGGTCACCGCCCAGGTCGGCGCCGATTTCTTTCCATCGCAACCGACCGACCAGCCGGTCGCCATCGCCTTGGCGGCGCTGGATTATGCGAAAAAGCATTACCACGATGTGCTGATCATCGATACCGCCGGCCGGCTCGGCATCGATGAAGCGATGATGCGGGAAATCAGCGCGCTGCATGCGGCGGTCAAGCCGATCGAAACGCTGTTCGTGGTCGATGCCATGCTGGGCCAGGACGCCATCAATACCGCCAAGGCATTCAACGATGCGCTGCCGCTGACCGGCATCGTATTGACCAAACTGGATGGCGATGCGCGCGGCGGCGCGGCGCTGTCGGTACGCCACATCACCGGCAAACCAATCAAATTTGCCGGCGTCGCCGAAAAGCTCGATGGCCTGGAGGCATTCGACCCGCAGCGGATGGCGAGCCGAATCCTCGGCATGGGCGACATCCTTGCCCTGGTGGAAGAAGCCAGAAAAGGCGTCGATGTGGCCGCTGCGCAGGATCTGGCGCAAAAAATAAAAGGCGGCGGCAAGTTCGACCTGAATGATTTCAAGGCGCAGCTCGGCCAGATGAAGAAGATGGGCGGGCTATCGAATCTGGTCGACAAGCTGCCGGCGCAATTCCAGCAGGCCGCCAGCGGCGCCAACATGGACCAGGCCGACAAGCAGGTGCGCAGAATGGAAGCCATCATCAACTCGATGACGCGGCAGGAACGCGCCAAACCGGAGCTGATCAAGGCGTCGCGCAAGCGTCGCATCGCCGCCGGTGCCGGGGTTCAGGTGCAGGAAGTCAACCGCATGCTGGCGCAATTCGAGCAGATGCAGTCGATGATGAAAAAGCTCAAGGGCGGCGGCATGATGAAGATGATGCGCGGCATGAAAGGCATGCTGCCCGGCATGCGCTGACACGCGACGGCGCCGGGAAGCCGGCGCCAAAACGATGCCGCGTTCCTTCAATCGACCGCACCGGATGCGCCGCATTCGCTCGCCGGCCTTTCCCTCTATGAAGACTGCGTGGCGCCGCGTACACAATCGACACGAAAAACTTGCAAAAAACACTTGCATACCCAACAAAACCCCACCACTATTAGCGGTGCGTGAATTGGCGCAATTTCCCAACACTATCGTGAAGGAGGTTTGAAGATGGCAACAGCCAAAAAACCCGCGGCCACTAAAACGGCCGCCAAGAAACCCGCAGCAAAAAAAGCAGCAGTAAAGAAGCCAGCAGCAAAAGCCGCACCTGCCAAAAAAGCTGCAGCAAAGCCGGCAGCCAAAAAAGCAGCACCTGCCAAAAAAACCGCAGCAAAGCCGGCAGCCAAAAAAGCAGCAGCACCCAAGACCGCGCGCAAGCCAAATGCAGCATTCATGAAACCAATGACTCCGTCCGCTACCCTGGCCGCCGTCGTCGGTGCGAATCCGCTGCCGCGCACTGAAGTCACCAAAAAAGTCTGGGAATACATCAAGAAAAACAAGCTGCAAGATGAAGCCAACAAACGCAACATCAATGCAGATGAAAAGCTGAAAGCTGTCTTTGGCGGCAAGAAGCAAGTGTCGATGTTCGAAATGACGAAACTCATTTCCGATCACTTGAAATAATCTTCTTCCCAAAGTGCCAAACAAAAACGCCCGCTAACGCGGGCGTTTTTGTTTCTGACGCCAGGATGCGCCGCATCCGGTTTCAATCCAGGAAATCCGAATATTCTTTTTGCGCATAGCCTTTCAGATTCTGCCACGGCAAATCTCCGGTCAAATGCGCTTGCGGTTTGACTTCAATGCGCCGGAAAAACGTACCCGCCTTGTCGCCGGTCTCGATGGTCAGCGGAATCATTTTTTTGTCATCCCACAGCACACGCTGGAACAAACCGTTTTTCTCGCGCTCATGCCAGCGCGCCCCTGCGACCGGCGACACTTTGGATGACAACGGCAGCATGGCGATACCTTGCGGATCGATCAAATAGTAAGCGTTGGGCCAAGAGCCATCGAAACTGACGTTCTCGTACTCGGTCGGCGCGATATAGATCACTTCCTTCTCCCGGGCATCGACAAATTCCACGCGCGTCTTATTGCCGTCGAGCGTCACGTGACGCGGCAGTATCGCGTGATTGAAATGCTTGTGTTCATGTTGTACGGCATTTGACTGAGCCAATGCCTTTTTTATGCCATCCTGGTTTTCATGCGCGTGCGGCCCGCCATCATGATCATCGTGCCCCTCTACGGTTGCGGACGGCAATACGCGGGCAACCCAGACATGTCCTGGACGGCGCAGCATTTTTTCTTCATAACGGTTCTCGCGCAGAACGCCTTCCTGCGTCAATACGCGGCTGTAATACCGAATCGACAGATCGAGATCCGGCGCCGAAGGAGCGGCTGCTTTTTGCATGGATTGGGCGCCGCTCGAAGCCGGCACGCCAAACAGTACGGCTGCGCAAACCGATATCGCGATACACGAGCGTTGGGCAAATCGAATTGAGATGATCATGGGAACTCCTTGCACGAAAAATCCGCCGGCCACGGGAAATTGCGATTGGCCGGCGGAAGAATTGCAGCTGAATGGTTTTCTGTTATCGATCAAAAGCCGAACGCGGATTTCAGCAAGCTGAATACCTTGGTGTTATCCATCGTGCCTTTGAAGCCCTTGGCGCCTGCGCCCGTCGCCAGCAGTTTCACATCGCCGCCGCCATGGGTTTCGCTGGCCAGCCGCACACCGGTCTCTTGCTGGTAGTTGTCGGCCAGTACCGTCGCGCTATCCAGGTTGGTGCGCAGGTTCGGGCGATTCGGGCCATTGCCGAAAACCAGCGTCGTATAGGTATTGCCGTCGGCGTCTTTCAAAGGCTGGCCATCTTTGTAACCGCGGGTGATGTCCAAAATCGGATTGCCGCGTTTGCCATAACCGTTGAAGGTCATCGTGTGATCATGGTCGGCGGTGACCACGATCAGCGTATTGGCGAGCGTCGGGTCGGTCAGCTTGATCTTGTCGATCGCGGCTTTGACCGCATCGTCGAATGCAATCGTATCGACCAGCGCGCGCTTGGCATTGATGCCGTGCAATGCATGGTCGATGCGTCCGCCTTCGACCATCAGGAAATAGCCGTTGGCGTTCTGCGAAAGGATGTCGATCGCCTTGGCGGTCATTTCCGCCAGGCTCGGCTGGGTTGCACCTTCGCCCAATGGCGGCGTAGCGGTACGATCGAGTTCATATTCCATATGGCTCTTCGAGCTGTACAAGCCAATGAACTTCTTGCTATTCGGCGCTGCCGCCATTTCCGCCTTGGTGGCGGCAACCGTATAACCTTTTGCCGCCAGTTCGGTCAGCAGATTGCGGCCGTCGGCGCGGCCCTTCGTATTGGTCACGGCGGCGTACGGGGTAAAGTGGTTTCGGCCGCCGCCCATCAATACATCGACGCCGTCGGCCAATGCGGCATTGAAGCCCGCGCCGCCCGGCACTGTTTGCGCCGCGATGTCATATTGCGCATCGCGATGGCAGATATGCGAGAAAGTCGCGGCCGGCGTCGCATGCGTCAATTCGGTGGTCGTAATCGAACCGACAGCCTTGCCTTTGGCCTTGGCCAATTCCAGAATGGTCGGAACCGATTTGCCATTGGATGCGACGCAGTTGTTGATGGTCGGGTTGCCATTCGCATCCTTGCCTGGAGCGACTGCCTTGGTATCGGCGGACATCGACAGCACTTCATTGTTCATCTTGACGCCGGTCATGTAGGCCGCCATCGATGGTGCGCTATCGGTGGTTTGCGCATCGTTCGAGAAAGTCTTGATGCGCGCGGTGCGCTCCAGTTGCTCGAAGTTGAGCAGGCCTTCTTCCTTGTATTTATAGATGCGCGTTGCGGTGATCGTGGTCGGGCCCATGCCGTCGCCTAAAAAGAAGATGACATTTTTTGCTTCGCCGGCGGCATAAGCTTGGGTGGCGAATGACGCTGCAAAAATGACGGCCAGGTTCACCGCAATAAGAGTACGTTTGATCATGTTGAATTCTCCTAAGATGGGTGGCGTTACAGACCGGCTGCGGCTTTGACCAGAGTGAACACTTTGGTGTTGTCGATGGTCCCGAGGAAGGTATCCGCCCCTTTGCCGATTGCGCCGAGGAATACATCGGTGCCGCCGTGCGTTTCACTGCCCGCCGCAGTACGGACCGCTGCTTCCTGATGGTAGGTATTGGCGCCGACCGTGGTGTCATCCAGGCTGGCCATGCTGGAGCGGCTGCCTTGCGTGCGGTTTTCGCCATTGCCGAAACCGATGATGGTGAACGGCGCGCCGTCCAGGTCTTTCGCAATCGAGCCGTCCGCATAATTTTTCAGCAAGCCGAGCACGCCCGGGCTGTCCGCGCTGGTTTTACCGGTCCGCTTGGCATAACCATTCAATACCAGCGTATGGTCGTGGTCTGCCGTCACGACGATCAGCGTGTTTTTCAAATCGGGGTCGCTTAGCTTGGCCTTGTCGATCGCGGCCTTGATCGCGTTGTCGAATGCGACGGTATCCTGCAGCGCTTTTTTCGCCGTCGTTTCATGCAATGCATGATCGATCCGGCCGCCTTCGACCATCAGGAAATAGCCTTTTTTGTTTTTGCCAAGCAAATCCATCGCCTTGACGGTCATCTCGGTCAGGCTCGGCTCCTTAGCCGGATCGCGATCGAGGTCGTAGCTCATGTGGCTGGACGTAAACAGACCCACCATCCGATCAGTCTTGCTCACATCGATCGCATTGAATTCGCTCGCGTTGCCCGCGTAAGCATACCCTTTATCCTTGAATTCAGTTGTCAGATCGCGTCCATCGGAGCGCTTGCCGCCCTTCGCTGTCGGCAGGAAAAACTGAGTGCCGCCGCCAAGCACAACTTCCAGACCGGACGTACCCAGCGCAGCATTGAATCCCGCCCCGCCCGGCACCAACGCTGCCGCGATATCGTTTTCCAGGTTGCGATGGCAAATGTGCGCGTAGGTTGCCGCAGGCGTCGCATGGGTGACTCGAGTGGTTGTGACAATGCCGGCCGACAAACCTTTGCTCTTGGCGATTTCAACCAATGTCGTGACGGGCGTGCCGTTTCCTGTACCGCAATTGTTGGCCAGCTTATTGCCGCTGGCATCCGCGATCGGGGCTTTGGCAATCGTATCGGCCGACATCGACAGCACTTCATTGTTCATCTTGACGCCGGTCATGTAGGCCGCCATCGATGGTGCGCTATCGGTCACCTGCGCATCGTTCGAGAAAGTTTTCACGAATGCGGTTTCAGGCAGCGCATCCATCGTGAGTTCGCCCTCTTCGCCGACCGCGTAAATGCGGGCCGCGGTCATCGTGGTCATCCCCATGCCATCGCCCAGGAAAAAGATCACGTTTTTCGGCGCTTCGGCTACCGATGCGGCGCCGCATCCAACCAACATCGTCGCTGCCGCTGCGGCGGCAATCACTGATTTACGTAGCATTTCATCACCTCCAGTTTGGGAAGCCAGAAAAATAACAATCAATTGTTACCCGTTGATGAATTGCTTTATTCTTGGTCGCTCAAAGCGGAGACGCAACGGCGGATGCCGTGCCGGTCAGGGTCTGTATTCCCATCGTTTCCATGCGGCCAATACCGCATTCGGATAGTCGGACCGTCCGCGGCTGCCGTTGTAGCGGCCGAGCGCAAGATACAGGTTGCCTTGTTCCATATCAAGATACATGCGCAAAATCGAGCAGCCGTAGCGCAGGTTGGTTTGCATGTGAAACAGTTTCCGAGGATCGTGATCGCCGATCACGCGCGTCCAGAACGGCATCACCTGCATGTAGCCGCGCGCGCCGACAAGCGACATCGCATACTTTCGAAAAGCCGATTCGACCTGGATCAGGCCGAGCACCATGGCCGGATCAAGGCCGGCGCGCGTCGCTTCATACCAGACCGTCTCCAGAAATTCGAGCCGCACTTGCGGATCGGGCAATTTGCGCTTTAATCGCCCGGACATCTCGCCCAGCCAATTCAAATACTTGATGCGCTCCTGAATGTCATCGAACCTGGCTTTGGGTGGGCGTGCATCCGCAATCGCGTTCGACAGCGCAACCCGCACGCCGTCCGCCAGCGCTTCTTCCTTTTGATTGCCGGCAAGGGCATGCGCACTGCAACACAGCATCGCAATGGCGGCAAGCCGGGACAATGCCTTCACGCGCTCAGTTTTCCCTTGACGAAATCAGCTATCTGCGCGAGCGGCACCGGCGTTGCCGCCGCATCGCGGCGACCCTGGTATTCCAGCATGCCGTCCTTCAGGCCGCGGTCGCCGATGACGACGCGATGCGGCACGCCGATCAACTCCCAGTCCGCAAACATCACGCCGGGCCGCTCGCCGCGATCGTCCACGATCACATCCACACCGGCCGTCTGCAGCGCCGCATGCAATTTGTCGGTCTCGGCCTTGACGCCTTCGCTGCGGTCATAACCCATCGGGCACAATACCACCACGAACGGCGCAATCGCCACCGGCCAGATGATGCCCTTGTCGTCGAAATTCTGTTCGATCGCCGCGCCCAGAATCCGCGTGATGCCGATTCCGTAACAACCCATCTGCAGCATTTGCGGCTTGCCGGTTTCGTCGAGATACGTCGCTTTCATGTCTTCCGAATAGCGGGTGCCGAGCTGAAATACGTGACCGACTTCGATCCCGCGCTGGACCGCAAGGACGCCTTGGCCGTCGGGCGACGGATCGCCGGCTGCGACGTTGCGGATATCGGCAACGATCGGCTCCGGCATGTCGCGTCCCCAGTTGGCGCCGGTGTAATGAAAATCCGCCTGGTTGGCGCCGCAGACGAAATCGCTCATGTTGGCCACCGTGCGATCGGCAACCACCTTGACCGGCTTTTTGGCGCCGATCGGGCCAAGGTAGCCCGGCCGGGTTCCGAACCATTCGACGATTTCATCTTCGGTCGCAAAGCGATAGCCTGACAAGCCGGGCACCTTGGCGGCTTTTACTTCATTCAATTCATGGTCGCCGCGCAGCAGCAGCAGCCAGACTTCCTTATCGACCGCGCCTTTTTCCTCTCTCTCCACCGTCAGTACAATCGATTTGACCGTTTGCGACAGCGGCAAGCCAAGCAGGGCCGCGACGTCTTCGCATTTCGCCTTGCCCGGGGTCGGTGTCCTGGTCAGCGCTTGTGCGGCTGCGCACCGCGTGGCGCTCAGCGCAACCGCTTCCGCCGCTTCCATGTTGGCCGCATAGTCGGACGTCGGGCAATACACCAATGCGTCTTCGCCGGTATCCGCGATGACGTGAAATTCATGCGAGCCGGAACCGCCGATTGCGCCGTTGTCGGCCGCCACGGCGCGAAATTGCAGGCCGAACCGGTCGAAGATGCGCACATAAGCGTCGTACATGATCCGGTACGACTGCTGCATCGCCGCCGCATCGCGGTCGAACGAATACGCATCCTTCATCGTGAATTCGCGGCCGCGCATCAAGCCGAAACGCGGACGGCGCTCATCGCGGAACTTGGTCTGGATATGATAAAAATTGATCGGCAACTGCCGATACGATTTGATATCGGTGCGCACCACATCGGTAATGACTTCTTCCGAAGTCGGCTGGATCGCATAATCGCGGCCGTGGCGGTCTTTCACCCGCATCAGTTCCGGCCCCATCTTGTCCCAGCGGCCGGTTTCCTGCCACAGTTCGGCCGGCTGAACCACCGGCATCAGCAATTCGACGGCGCCGGCGCGATTCATTTCCTCTCGCACGATTGCTTCCACCTTGCGGATCACGCGCAAACCCATCGGCATATAGGTATAAATGCCGGAACCGAGACGCTTGATCATCCCGGCGCGCTGCATCAGTTTATGGCTGACGATTTCCGCATCGGACGGTGCTTCTTTAATCGTAGAAATAAAAAATCGGGAGGCGCGCATAACGATGGATTCTTTTTAAAAAGAGAGGGTTATAATCAACTCAATTTTAAAGGATTAGCTGGCTGATGCGCCCACTCTTTGCACAATTGATCGATGTCTGCCGTTTGCGCCGTGTTGTCGGCGCATCGAAGACATTACGCATGCGTGTCAAATTCATATCGAGGGCCGCCTAGCCGCAGAAAGTTTTGAGGTGCAACATGCTGGACCGTGAAGGCTTTCGCCCGAACGTCGGCATCATCCTTCTCAACACCCAGAACGAGGTGTGGTGGGGAAAGCGGGTGCGCGAACATTCGTGGCAATTTCCGCAAGGCGGAATCAAGTTCGGAGAAACTCCGGAACAGGCAATGTTCCGCGAACTGGAAGAGGAAGTCGGCTTGAAGGCGACACACGTCAAAGTCATCGGCCGCACGCGCGACTGGCTGCGCTATGAAGTGCCCGACCACTTCATCAAACGCGAAATTCGCGGTCATTACCGGGGGCAAAAGCAGATCTGGTTCCTGCTGCGCATGACCGGCCGCGACTGCGACGTCAATCTGCGGGTAACCGATCATCCCGAGTTCGACGCGTGGCGCTGGCATGACTACTGGGTGCCGCTGGATGTTGTCATCGAGTTCAAACGCGAGGTCTATCAGCGGGCCCTGCAGGAATTGTCGCGCTTTTTGACGCGGCCGATACAGGCAGGCGCGCAGCGGCATATCGCGCGCTATTTGCGGCAAACCCATCCAATCCAGGCGCTGGGCGAACAGGATTCCAGCGAAACCGAACCAAACAACAAGTGAGTTTCTTTCATGGTTTTTAAAAAAATTTCGGTGTTGGCATCAATCGTTCCCGCCTTGACCAGGGCAGGCCGATTGCACCATGCCGGAATTGCAAGAATGCTGACCGTTTTTATTGTGATGGCAGGCGCTGTCGCCGTGGCGCACGCGCAATCCCGCTTTGAAGAGGATTTCGACGACGAACAGAAACCATGGCAGGAAATCGCGATTCAGTTGCCTGCCGCTCCCGCCGCTGAAAATCTGCTGCCTTTCTACGTCAGCGCGACTGCCACCCAGTCTTTCGCTGTCGATTCCAAATCGCTGACGCTCGGCGCCGACGGCGTCATCCGCTATACGCTGGTCACCAGCAGCGCGGCGGGCGCAAAAAACATCAGTTATGAAGGCATCCGCTGCCAGTCGTTTGAGAAAAAGCTGTATGCATTCGGCCATCCGGATGGCACTTGGTCCCGCTCACGCCGGGACCAATGGGAACCGATTGTCCGTAACGCCGCCAATCGGCAACATGCGACATTGGCGCAGGATTATTTTTGCCAAGGGCTGACCGTGGCCGATGATGCGAAAAAAATGCTGGAGAGAATAAGGACGCAGCGGACGCTGACGCAATAAAAAGAAAGCGATTGGTTAAGCCGGGTAAAAACCGGTTATGCAAATTGCAAAATCAATGGCGGCCTTATCCCGATCATGTCCGTTCGATGTGGAATGCCGGCGACGCTACCGCATCAAAGCAATACCATGTTGTCTCTGTGAATCAGTTCCGGTTCTTCGACAAAACCCAGAATCTTCGATATTTCCGCCGACGGATGCCGCATGATGCGGCGCGCTTCGGAACTGGAATAATTGGTCATGCCGCGCGCAATCGCATGACCGGCTTCATCGGTACAGGTAATCACATCGCCGCGGCCGAATTCACCGCGAACCCCGGTCACGCCGATCGGCAACAGCGATTTGCCTTCCGCGGTCAGTTTTTGCACCGCCCCGGCATCCAGAATGACCCTGCCCGCCGTCTGCAAATGATCGGCCATCCATTGCTTGCGCGCCGTCAGTTGCGCGGTCTGCGCGATCAATTGGGTGCCGATTGCCTCGCCGGCGACCAAACGCGTAAGCACGTCGTCTTCCCGTCCCCACGCAATCACCGTATGCGCGCCGGACGTCGCGGCGCGCTTGGCAGCCAGGATCTTGGTCAGCATGCCGCCGCGCCCGATGCCGGTACCGGCGCCGCCTGCCATCGCTTCGAGCGCCGGATCGCCGGCTTTGGCTTCATGCACGAATTGCGCTGCCGGATCCTTGCGCGGATCGGCAGTGAATAAACCTTTCTGGTCCGTCAGGATGATCAATGCATCACCCTCGATCAGGTTGGCCACCAACGCGCCGAGCGTGTCGTTGTCGCCGAATTTGATTTCGTCGGTGACGACCGTATCGTTTTCGTTAATGATCGGCACCACGCCGAAGCGCAGCAGCGTAAAAAGCGTCGAGCGCGCATTCAGATAACGCTCGCGGTCAGCCAGATCGGCGTGCGTCAGCAACACTTGCGCGGTACGCAGATTGTGCGCGCGAAAACTGGTTTCGTAGATTTGCGCCAAGCCCATTTGACCCACTGCGGCGCACGCCTGCAATTCATGGATGCCGGTCGGCCGTTTGTCGAAGCCGAGGCGCTGCATGCCTTCGGCGATCGCACCGGAACTGACCAGCACCACTTCCTTGCCGAGCGCGCGCAATCCCGCAATTTGCTCGGCCC
Source organism: Herminiimonas sp. (assembly GCA_027310305.1). Lineage (GTDB taxonomy): Bacteria > Pseudomonadota > Gammaproteobacteria > Burkholderiales > Burkholderiaceae_D > DAIDBD01. The sequence goes on along the minus strand of DAIDBD010000029.1, from coordinate 91,930 downwards.
ACTTGGCGATGGCGGCATTGTCCAGCCCCTTGCCGTCGTTGGTAACGAGCGACGAGCCGACTTTGATGATCAGACGTTTGGCTTTGTGAATGACGGAATTCATGTTTTTCTAGTGCGCCATTGCATTGCATCGGGAAACTGCTGTTCGCACGCCAACGAGAGCCGGAACAACAGCCAATCAAGACATGTAAATTATTCGATTACCTTGAAGCGCGGATCATCCGGATCGATCGACACGATACCGCGCGCCTCTTCCACCATTTGCGTTTCTTCAGCGCGGTTCTGTTGCTGCCGCTGCACTGCAAGATAGTTATAAATTTCGACGACCAGATCTTCGCAGCCTTCGCGCGTCAGCGCGGAAATTTCAAATACCGGACCTTTCCAGCCGAAACGTTTGACGAAGTCTTTCACCCGTTTTTTGCGCTCGTCTTCCGGCACCATGTCGAGCTTGTTCAATACCAGCCAGCGCGGCTTGTCAAACAGCGATTCGTCGTATTTTTTCAATTCCTTGACGATCGCTTTCGCTTCCTTGACCGGATCGACATTATCGAACGGCGCCAGATCGACAATATGCAGCAGCACGCGGGTGCGCTGCAAGTGGCGCAAAAACTGAATCCCCAAACCGGCGCCTTCGGCCGCGCCTTCAATCAGGCCGGGAATATCCGCAATGACGAAACTTTTTTCATGGCTGACGCGCACCACGCCCAGATTCGGATGCAGCGTGGTAAACGGATAATCGGCGATTTTCGGACGCGCATTGGATACCGCGCTGATGAACGTCGATTTGCCGGCATTCGGCATGCCCAGCAGCCCGACGTCGGCCAGCACCTTGAGTTCCAGCCGCAGTTCGCGCCGCTCGCCCTCTTTGCCTTCGGTTTTCTGGCGCGGCGCGCGATTGGTCGACGATTTGAAATGAATATTGCCCCAGCCGCCTTCACCGCCCTTGGCGATCAGCACTTCCTGCCCGTGCTCGATCAGGTCGGCGACGATTTCGCCATCGTTTTGATCGATGATCAAGGTGCCGACCGGCATGCGCAGCATGATGTCGTCCGCGCCCTTGCCGTAGCAATCGGCGCCGCGGCCGTTCTCGCCGTCGCGCGCTTTATGTAGCTTGGAAAAGCGGTAATCCACGAGTGTATTGATGTTACGGTCGGCGACCGCGAAAATGCTCCCCCCCTTGCCGCCATCGCCGCCATCCGGGCCGCCGAACGGCCGGAATTTTTCACGGCAAAAAGAGGCGACGCCGTTACCGCCGTCGCCGGCAATGACTTCGATTTTTGCTTCGTCTATGAACTTCATATTTTGCTGCCATAAAACTAAAAAGGCCCTACCTGCGGCAGAGCCTTTCGATTGAAGGCTTGCGCCTTACATCGCGTGCTTGAATGATTGAATGCTATTACCGATTCAAGCAGGTACTACTGTTACGAACTGACGCTGCGCCGCGCCTTTGACCACAAATTGCACTTTGCCGGGAACCAGTGCGAACAGGGTGTGATCCTTGCCCATGCCGACGTTTTCGCCCGGATGGGTTTTGGTTCCGCGCTGGCGAATGATGATGCCGCCGGCATTGATCGCCTGACCGCCGTATACTTTGACGCCCAGTCGCTTCGATTCGGAATCGCGACCGTTACGCGTAGTGCCGCCGCCTTTTTTATGTGCCATTTCAAACTCCTTGGTATCTGGTTAGCCCGATCGGCGATCAGCCGTTGATCGAGACGATTTGCAATTCGGTGTAATTTTGGCGATGGCCCTGGTGCTTCTGGTAATGCTTGCGGCGGCGCATCTTGAAAATCTTTACCTTATCGTGGCGACCGTGCGCCAAAACCGTAGCCAGGACCGTAGCACCTTCGACCAGCGGCGCACCAAATTTAATGGTGTCACCCGCGCCCACTGCGAGCACTTGATCTAAAGTGATTTCGGAACCAATGTCTGCCGGTATCTGTTCTATTTTGAATTTTTCGCCAGCGACAACCTTATACTGTTTGCCACCGGTTTTTATGACCGCGTACATGTGAAACCTCATCAAATGATTAAAGGACTTTTTCTCTTCGAATCGCATCAAAATAGCCGTGCGGAATCGGGAAATCCCCAAATTATACATGGACTTAGCCTGCCGGTCAAAACTCCTGACGGCAATGTCAAAAGACCAAATCGTGAATCCATGCGCGGCATTTGACGCAGACTCCGGATTGCCTCTGGCATGCGCCGGTCATCGTATAATCTCGGCACTTGATGATTTTTAGCGGATTCAACCTTGTCTGCCACGCCCCAACACGCAACGCCCAACACCATTGGCCATGAAATTGCCGCCGACATGAGTGCGGTCAATCTGGTTATCCGCCAGCAGTTGCATTCCGATGTGCCGTTGATCAATCAGATTGCGCAATACATCATCAGCGCAGGCGGCAAGCGCATTCGCCCGGCATTGGTGTTGCTTTTTGCCAACGCGCACGGATATCACGGCACGCATCATCATCAATTGGCTACCGTCGTTGAATTCATTCATACCGCGACCCTGCTGCATGACGACGTGGTGGATGAATCGTCGCTGCGCCGCGGACGGCAAACCGCCAACGCCTTGTTCGGCAATGCGGCCTCGGTATTGGTCGGCGATTTTCTCTATTCCCGCGCATTCCAGATGATGGTGTCGATCGGCGACATGCGCGTGATGCGGATACTGGCGGATGCGACCAACGTGATCGCGGAAGGGGAAGTGCTGCAATTGTTGAACATGCACGACCCGGACGTGACCGAAGGGCGTTATCTGCAAGTCATCCGCTCCAAGACCGCCAAGCTGTTCGAAGCTGCCGCTCAACTCGGCGCGCTGATCGCAGGCGCCTCGCATCCTGAAGTCGAAGCCGCCGCCGAATACGGCCGCTCGCTCGGCACGGCATTCCAGTTGATCGACGATGTGCTGGATTATTCCGGGAATGCCGCCGATATCGGCAAGAATGTAGGCGACGACTTGCGGGAAGGCAAACCGACCCTTCCTTTGATTCACCTGATGCGGAACGGCACTGCGGAACAGCGCGAGCTGGTGCGCGCCTGCATCGAAAATGGCGATGAAAAACACTTTGACGTTATTTTGGCAGCGATTACCGGCTCAGGCGCTCTCGACTATACCAGGCGAGAAGCGGCGAAAGCCGCGCGTTGCGCCACAGAGGCAATCTCAGGCTTGGCGCATAGTCAGTTCAAGAATTCTTTGCTAGAATTATCTGCTTTCGCGGTCGACCGTAATCACTAAGGCGTCCAGCCAAATGACCTTGGCGGCCCTTGGCAAGAAAGTGCGGCGCCGCGAGGCATTTTTATCGGGCGCTCCACGAATCTGCTACTGCTGTCTTATTCGGTGGGCGGTGCCGCAATCGGGGTGTAGCTTAGCCTGGTAGAGCGCTACGTTCGGGACGTAGAGGCCGGAGGTTCGAATCCTCTCACCCCGACCAATCCTGCTTGCACAAACTTCTTTATTAAGGTGACACTTTGGATGCTGCGCCGTTATGGGAGCAGCATCTTGCGTTTACCGTATTAATCTCCCTGCCTGCCTTTTGCTCGATTTCAGAGATGGCTTGATGGTGCTCAGCCGCCATTACGATTTCAACGTTGGACAATACTCAGCGCACGATTACGACGGCAACCGGCTGCGTCAGTATCAAAACCGCAAGTCGCCCCCCTGGGATTGTGCAATTCACAATCAGCCAATCAAAGCAGAAGCCGAACCGTTACCCGGTTACCGCAGAGCGCAGAACAAAAGTAATACACGGCTGGATTCAATGCCGAAAGACATCACAAAAAATCGCAATACCTTTACAAAACAGATGCCTATAGGCATCATCCAAGGTGATTCAGATGTTTGCAATGTAATTTTTTGGCGTATATATCATGGCGGCTGTCCTTCCCAATCCGGCTTCGAATGCGGCAATGCCCGGCCTTGCGCGCGCATTGCTGCAAGCCGGACGTTTGCCGGCACAACAGGCCGATGCACTCAACAAGAAAGCGACTGCCGAGAAAACGCCTTTCATCGATGTGCTGCTGCAAAGCGGAAGCATCGACTCGCGATCCCTGGCAATATTCTGTTCGGAAACCTTCGGGTATCCGATGCTCGATTTTTCGGTATTCAACGTTCATACCTTGCCGGAAAAGGTGATCGACGCCAAGCTGATGCAAAGCCAGCGGGTGGTCGCACTGGCCAAGCGCGGCAATAAAGTGTCGGTTGCAATCTCCGATCCGACCAATATGCAGGCGCTCGACCAGATCAAGTTCCAGACCGAACTGACCGTCGAACCGGTTATCGTTGAACACAGCCATCTGCTGCAGCTGATTGAAAAACTCGGACAAAGCGCGGAAGAAAATCTTACGGAATTGATCGGCGACGATCTCGAGAATATCGATTTTGTCGAAGACGATTTGGCGGTGCCGACCGAACAGGGCGGCATGACCGATATCGATGATGCACCGGTCGTCAAATTCCTGCAAAAAATCCTGATCGATGCCATTAATCTGGGCGCATCCGATCTGCATTTCGAACCTTTCGAGAAATTTTACCGAATCCGTTTCCGGGTCGATGGCATTTTGCGCGAGGTGGCGCAACCGCCGCTGGCGATCAAGGAAAAACTGGCATCCCGGATCAAGGTGATTTCCAAACTCGACATCTCCGAAAAACGGGTGCCGCAAGACGGCCGCATGAAGCTGGTGATGTCGAAAACCCGTTCGATCGATTTTCGCGTCAGCACGCTGCCGACGCTGTTCGGCGAAAAAATCGTGATGCGTATTCTGGACGCCACACAAGCCCAGATGGGCATCGAGGCGCTGGGTTACGATCCGGATCAAAAAGAAACGCTGATGAACGCGATCCAGCGCCCATATGGAATGGTGCTGGTAACCGGCCCGACCGGTTCCGGCAAGACCGTGTCGCTATACAGCTGTTTGAATATCCTGAATAAACCGGGCATCAACATTTCGACTGCGGAAGATCCGGCAGAGATCAATTTGCCGGGCGTCAACCAGGTCAACATCAACGATCGGGCCGGCCTGACGTTTCCAGTCGCACTGAAGGCCTTCCTGCGGCAGGATCCCGACATCATCATGGTCGGCGAAATCCGCGATCTGGAAACCGCCGACATTTCGATCAAGGCGGCCCAGACCGGCCATATGGTGTTTTCGACGCTGCATACCAACGATGCGCCGGCAACGCTGACGCGGTTGATGAACATGGGCGTCGCGCCGTTCAATATCGCATCGGCAGTCATCCTGATTACCGCGCAGCGTCTGGCCCGCCGCCTCTGCACCTGCAAGCAGACCACCTCGATTCCGGACGAAGCGTTGCTGGAAGCCGGTTTCAAGGAAGACGATCTGGACGGCACCTGGCTGCCTTACAGGCCGGTCGGCTGCGAGCGCTGCAGCGGCAGCGGCTACAAAGGCCGGGTCGGCATTTATCAGATCATGCCGATCAGCGAAGCGATCGAACAAATCATTCTGACGCATGGCACAGCGCTCGAAATCGAAGCGCAGGCCAGGCTCGACGGCGTGAAGACATTGCGTGAAGCAGGACTGGTAAAAGTCAAGCAAGGACTCACCAGCCTCGAAGAGGTACTGGGCTGCACCAACGAATAAAGAAGGAGACGGAACATGGCTACTAGCGCAAACGCTCGCCGGGCGACGGAATCAATGTTTGCCTGGGAAGGCAAGGACAAGATGGGTAAAGCCGTGCGCGGCGAGCTGCGTGCAAACGGCGAAGCCGTTGTCAATGCGACGTTGAGACGGCAAGGCATTCTCGTTACCAAGGTCAAGAAAAAGACTTTTCGCAGCGGCAAGAGGGTCAGCGAAAAGGATATCACGCTGTTTACCCGGCAGTTGGCCACCATGATGAAAGCGGGCGTGCCGTTATTGCAGTCTTTCGATATCGTTTCCAAGGGTAATGCGAATCCTTCGGTATCGAAGCTGATCCAGGATATTCGCGCCGATGTCGAAACCGGCACCAGCCTGAATCAGGCCTTCCGCAAATTTCCTCTTTATTTCGATCCGCTGTTTTGCAATCTGGTCGGAGCCGGCGAGCAGGCCGGCATTCTGGAAGATCTGCTGACGCGCCTGGCGATTTACAAGGAAAAGACCCTTGCCATCAAGGGCAAGATCAAATCCGCTTTGTTTTATCCGGTTTCCATCCTAGCGGTCGCGTTTATCGTGACCGCGGTGATCATGATCTGGGTAGTGCCTGCCTTTAAAGAAGTATTCAAGAGTTTCGGCGCCGATTTGCCGGCGCCTACCTTGATGGTGATGGCAATTTCCGATTTCTTCGTCGCGTACTGGTACCTTATTTTTGGCGGACTGTTCGCGGGTTTGTACTTCTTTTTTCAATCCTGGAAGCGCTCCCTTAAAATGCAGCGCACCATGGATACGCTATTGCTGAAGGCGCCGATTTTTGGCGCAGTGATACGCAAAGCCACGATCGCCCGCTGGACCAGAACGCTGGCGACCATGTTTGCCGCCGGCGTGCCGCTGGTGGAATCGCTCGACTCGGTGGGCGGCGCGTCGGGCAATGCGGTTTACCTGGATGCGACCAAGAAAATTCAAACCGAAGTCAGCACCGGCACCAGCCTGACGGTAGCCATGCAGAATTCCGCTGTATTTCCGAACATGGTGACGCAGATGGTATCGATCGGCGAAGAATCAGGCGCGCTCGATCAAATGCTCGGGAAAGTTGCCGATTTTTACGAAGCGGAAGTCGATGAAGCGGTGGAATCCTTATCGAGCTTGATGGAACCGCTCATCATGGTGATATTGGGCGTGCTGATTGGCGGCCTGGTGATTGCGATGTATCTGCCTATCTTCAAGCTGGGATCCGTCGTCTGATGCTTGAATCAATCCTGTTCGCGGCACCCGGCAATATTGTTTCCGCTGCCTGTGCCGGGTTGTTCGGTTTGTTGATCGGCAGTTTTCTGAATGTGGTGATTCACCGCCTGCCGAAAATGATGCAGCGCGAATCGGATAATTATGTCGCGCATGAAAGCGGCAAGCCGCTGCCGCATGCCGACCGCTATAATTTGACCGTACCGCGCTCGGCGTGTCCGCATTGCGGCCATCAGATCACGGCACTCGAGAACATACCGATCGTCAGCTATCTGTTCTTGCGCGGCAAATGTGCCGAGTGCAAAGCACCCATCTCGGTTCGCTATCCGATTGTAGAATGCATCACCGGCGCATTGTCCGCGCTGCTGATCTGGCGCTTCGGCAGCGGCATGGCCGGTTTGGCCACGCTGGTGTTTGCCTATTTGCTGATCGCAATGACGTTCATCGATGCCGATACGCAACTCTTGCCCGATGATTTAACCTTGCCGTTGGTATGGTGCGGACTCCTGATCAACTTGAACGGTACATTTGTTCCCCTCAAAGAAGCCGTGATAGGCGCAGCCGCCGGCTATCTGTCGCTTTGGGCAATTTACTGGCTGTTCAAGCTCGCAACCGGCAAGGAAGGCATGGGGTACGGCGATTTCAAACTGCTTGCGGCACTGGGCGCCTGGCTCGGCTGGACTATGCTTCCTATTATCGTCCTGCTTTCTTCGCTGGTCGGTGCGGTGGTGGGAATCACGCTGATTGTCTTTACCGAACATGGCCGCGATAATCCGATCCCTTTCGGACCATATCTGGCTGCAGCAGGAATGATCACCTTGTTTTATGGCAAACCCATTGCGCAGGCTTATCTGGCTTTTTCTTATTGACAGGTATGGGTAATACGTCTGCCAAAGCATTTTCAATCGGATTGACCGGTGGCATAGGCAGCGGTAAAACCATGGTGGCCGAACTGTTTGCGGCACGGGGAGCGGCGGTAGTCGACACCGACCGGATTGCGCATGAGCTGACTGCCCCGGGCGGCATCGCAATTCCGGCGATTCGTGCGCAATTCGGCAATGCGTTCCTGACGCCCGAAGGCGCCATGGATCGGCCGAAAATGCGGGCGGCCGTGTTTGCCGATCCGGCAGCGAAAAAGCAGCTTGAATCAATCTTGCATCCGTTGATACGCAGCGAAACCGAACTGGCCGGAACACTGGCGCGCGGCGCTTATCTGATGTTTGTAGTCCCGCTTCTGGTTGAATCGGGCAACTGGAAGCAACGAACTTCACGCATACTGGTGGTCGACTGCCCGGAGCAACTGCAAGTCATGCGGGTGATGAAACGCAACGCCCTGACGGAGGCGCAAGTGCGTGCCATCATGGCGACCCAGGTTTCGCGTGAAGTCCGGCTGGCGGCGGCGGACGATGTGATCGTCAACGACGGCGATGTGAGCACCCTGGCGCCCCAGATTGACCGGCTGCATGCGTTATACAGCGCTTTAGCAAAGATAAACTGAACAAAATACCAACGGGATTTGTAATTTCATGCAGCTTCGTTCAGAATCACGTACATCTTTTCCCGGCCCAACTCTTGAGGGGATGTCACCTTGATCGTCTACGAATACCCTTTCAACGAGCGTATTCGCACGTTGTTGCGGCTGGAAGACTTGTATGAAAAATTTTCGTTCTTTGTACGGCAGGCTCATCCGCTGCAGCACCATGTCGCACTTTCCACGATCTTCGAAATGCTTGAAGTCGCCGGCCGCGCCGATCTCAAATCGGATCTGTTGCAAGAGCTCGAGCGCCAGAGGCAAACCCTGCTCGGCTTCAAATCCAATCCCAACGTGCAGGCGGAACGGCTCGACGCCATCCTGACCGAAGTAGACAGGATCAGCACGGCATTGATTGCGTCGCAAGGCAAAACCGGCCAGCATGTACGCGACAACGAATGGCTGATGAGCATCCGCGGCCGCACCATCATTCCTGGCGGCGCATGCGAATTCGATCTCCCCTCTTATTACGCATGGCAGCAGCGCCCGGCCGAACAGCGCCTGTCAGATATTTCCAACTGGTTCGCACCGCTGGAGCCTCTGTTCGATGCAATCGGCATCGTGTTGCGGCTGCTGCGCGAATCCGGCCGGCCGGCCAAGATGATTGCGCAGGCGGGCAGTTACCAGCAGATGCTGCAGGGAAAGGTTTATCAGATGCTGCGCTTGAATATCGATGAAACGCTGGGCGCGATTCCCGAAATTTCAGCCAACAAATATATGCTGTGGGTACGCTTTACTTCCCAGGGCGGCGACATGAAGCCGAAATCCTATGAAGGCGACGTACCGTTCGAGCTGACCCTCTGTAATTTCTAAAGCATTATTATTTTTTATGGCAGCCATTGTAGATTGCCCCACGTGCGGCAAAAAAGTCGAATGGTCGGAGCGGAATAAATACCGGCCGTTTTGTTCGCTGCGTTGCAAACAGATCGACCTCGGCGCCTGGGCCGAAGAAAAATACGTGATTCCTGTCGTCAATCCGCTTGAGGATATCGATGACGACCAACCTCCTCCCGCGCCGCAGTAAAAATCCGCACTCGGTTCAACGCAGCGGCGCGGGAATCCTGTATTTGCGCAGCTTGTTGGCGATCATCGAATGCGATGTCTTGAGTCGCATCGCGAGTTTGCGGCTGGAAGGATATTGCGCATACAGGCTCTCGAGCAATGCACGTTCGAATACGGCAACGGATTGCTCCCAATCTTCGCAGTGCTGCGGCTCGGCTTCAGCGGTTCTGATGCTGGCGCCGGCCAGATCGAGATCGGCGGCATCGAGTATCCGCTGATCCGACATCGTGATTGCACGAAATACCACGTTTTGCAACTGGCGTACATTGCCGGGCCAGCGATTGGCAAGCAACGCAGCGCCGGCTGCCGTATTGAGCCGGCAAATCGGCTTTTGCGCCTGTGCGCAGGCGCGCTCGATGAAGTGGCGGGCAAGCGGCAGTATATCGTCCGGGCGTTCGCGCAATGCCGGCACTTCCAGGTTCAGCACGTTCAATCGATAAAAAAGGTCTTCCCGAAAGGTTCCTTCCGCGACCATTTCACCCAGATCACGGTGCGTTGCACTGATGATGCGTACATTGACTTTCATCTCGCGGTCGCCGCCAATCCGGCGAAATTTGCCGTCATTCAGGAAGCGCAGCAATTTTGCCTGCAGATACAACGACATTTCACCGATCTCATCGAGGAAAACCGTTCCTCCTTCCGCCATTTCGATCAGTCCCGGCTTGCCGCTGCGCTGCGCGCCGCTGAATGAACCCGGTGTATAGCCGAACAGCTCGCTTTCGGCCAGACTCTCCGGCAACGCCGCACAATTGAGCGCCAGGAAAGGCGCACTGTTGCGCGAGCTGGCCGCATGGCAGGCTTGCGCGACCAGTTCTTTTCCGGTGCCTGTTTCGCCGAGTATCAACAACGGCGCATCGACCATCGCCACCCGTGCCGCGCGCGCCTTGAGCGCCCGGATCGGCCCGGATTCGCCGATGATCAGATGGAATCCGCCGCCCTCCGAATGCTGCAGCGCATGAATGCGTTCGCCCATGCGGCGCGGCGCGTGCAGAGTGATAACGCCGCCTACCGTCTGGTCCAGACTCGCATCCAGCGGCTCGGAAACCGGCGTTACGTCGAGCAGAAAATGTTCGCCATCCAGCATCACTTCGCGGGCGGGCATCCGGAACCCGGTACTGATCAATTCTGCTTCGAGACTGGTCTCGCCGAACAGTTCATGCAATGTTTTGCCATGCAGCGCGTTTTCGCTTAATTTTGCCACGGCAGCCGCCGCGGCATTGGCGGCGACTACCCGGCCGCTCGCATCAACCGCCATGACCGGATCGGCCATCGCCGCCATCAATGTGTCGAGATGCAAACGACGGCGCGTACCCGGCAGTATATCGACCGGCTCGACGCCATTGACACCCACCACCCGCATAAAATCAATGCGCAAGGTCGCCAATATATTTTGATCGAGCTTGGGAATATCGATGAAGATAAGAGGCGGATCCACTTCGACCGCCACCACGTTCATGTTGCGGCGAGCCAGCATCGCGAGAATTTCATGCGCGATACCGACCCGGTCCGTGAACCTTACTGCTATTCGCATATTTTGATGAGGTTATTGATCAATTCACTGTACGCTTCGGCACGACAACAAGGATCAGCGGCATCCGATCATCGCGAATGCGCGACCGGCGCTTTCATGCCGTGCCGCGCTTATGAGAATACTGAAATTGCGGGATTCAGTCGAGCATGGACTATCAATACGGCTCGGAAGTGTAGGAATGCGGCCTGGAAGAGATCGGACGGAAAGTGTCCGTTGATGTGAGCGCCCTTAGCCGGCCAAGGTCGAATTGCTGAAGATGCTGCAAGACGACCTGATTTATAGCCATCGTGGCCTGCATTAGCAGCAGGTCCACACTTTGCCGGTTCGCGTTTCGGTCAATAGCGGCAATCGCGCTTTCGGATTTTCTTTTTTGCGGAATCGCTGCATTGCCCGGTGCGGGCGCCACGCAACGGAAAATATCCGCCAGCGTGATCGTTCCCAGCGCCCAGGTGCAAAACCACGAATCCTTGAATTTTTCATCCTGGCAGACCAGCCCGGATTTATAAAGATTGTCCAGCACGGTGCGCACGATCCGCAACGGCTGCTTCAATTCATCGGCAAGCGCTGTCGTGCTGACCGATCGCGGCGTGGCGACCACGATTCGCGCCAGCAATTCGATGGCCATCGAAAAACGGCCATGCAGTTGCTGATCGCCGAAAATGAATTCATCAATCGACGAATCCGGCTGTTCCAGCAGCACCGCGCTCATCGATGCGCCTCCAGCGGCGTGAAAATCGACCGATCCGTCTTTATGCAGCCATCCATGAATAACCGTTGTTGATTCATTGCCACTCGCTTTCGAGAACAGATCATTTATTTACTTGTTGTAAGCGGCCACTACCGCAATCTGCATGGGCAGCTATTTAGCAACATGCATGCCAGATCCAACAAATGAATCAATTCAAAGCGTTATGGGTTTTCATGCAATACAGCAGGTAGTTTTGCTGTCTATAAAACGATACAGGCAAAAGGTGCTGCAAGAACAATCCAGAGGGAAATGAGATAGCACGCTATCAAAAATATTATGTATTTATTTCATTACAGTGTATTTAAAAGAATACATGTTGGAAAATACCTGAAAGCGAGCATGTTTTTGCTTTCCCGATAAAGGACGAGGAATATTCCGGTTCACTGCGTACTCCGGTGTGATTCGGGGTAGCGCAGTCTGTCCAGCCATTCCACCAATGGAATCGTCGCCGGCAGTAACGGTTCAACGCTGACGCTGCCTTGCCATGCGAATGCCTGTCCTTCCAGGCTTTGCGGTTCGCCGCGCCATTCGCGGCTGATATAAAAATGCAAGCGCACATGCGCATGCGGATAGACATGCTCGATGCCGCACCAAGGCTCGGCGGTCAGTATCTGAATGCCCAGTTCTTCGAGAAATTCACGCTTGAGCGCATCGAGAATGGATTCGTCGGCCTCGACTTTGCCGCCGGGGAATTCCCAATATCCCGCATACGGCTTGCCTGGCGGCCGCTGTCCAAGCAGCACGTCGCCATTTGGCTTCATCAAAATGCCGACGGCCACATTGATTGGCAAAGCATCGGGCTGCGCCATGCCGGTTCGGCTGCTCACGACTTCATTTTGCCGGCATGGTCTTTTGCGAATTGCCATGCGACGCGTCCGGACCGTGAACCGCGCTGCAATGCCCATCGCAACGCATCGGCTTGCGCGGCGGCGACTTGCTGCGCATCGCAGCCAAAGTGCTTCAGCCAATGCGCGACAATGTCGAGGTAATCATCCTGCTTGAATGGATAGAACGATACCCACAAACCGAAACGCTCGGACAGCGAAATTTTTTCCTCGACCGTTTCGCCGGGATGCAGATCGCCGTCATCGTTATGGGTATAGGTTGCATTATCGGACATGCGTTCCGGCATCAGGTGGCGCCGGTTCGACGTTGCGTAGATCAGCACGTTATCCGATTGCGCGGCGATGCTGCCGTCGAGCGCCACCTTGAGTGCCTTGTAGCCGCCCTCGCCTTCTTCGAACGACAGATCGTCGCAAAAGACGATGAAGCGCTCCGCGCGTTGCGCAACCAGATCCACGATATCGGGCAGATCGGCCAGATCGCTCTTGTCGACCTCGATCAGGCGCAAGCCTTGATCTGCATATTGATTCAGACACGCCTTGATCAGCGACGACTTGCCGGTGCCGCGCGCACCGGTCAGCAACACATTATTGGCCGGCTTGCCCTGCACGAATTGCTTCGTGTTTTGTTCGATCTGCTGCTTTTGCGGCTCGATATTATGCAGATCCGACAAGGCAATGGCCGACATGTGCGTGACCGCTTGCAGATAACCCCGGCTATCGCCGCTGCGCTTGCGCCAGCGAAAAGCGGATGCCGCCGTCCAGTCGGGCGCCGCATTGGCTTGCGGCAGGATGGCTTCGAGCCGTAGCAACAATGCTTCGGCGCGCGTGAGAAATTGGTCGAATTGAGTCATGTCAGAAAAGGGTTGGGCAAACTGCCGTTATTGCGTGCAAGATCACTTCCGAATTACGAACGGTAATCCGCATTGATCGTTACATAGTCATGCGACAGATCGCAGGTCCAGATGGTAGCCGCGGCGTCGCCGCGCGCCAGTTTTACCCGAACCGTGATCTCGCTCTGTTTCATCACGCGCTGGCCATCCTGTTCCTGGTAATCGGGATGGCGTCCGCCATTTTTGGCAACCCACACATCATCCAGATACAGGTTCAGCTTCGTCACATCGAGATCGTCGACGCCGGCGTAGCCGATTGCCGCCAGAATGCGGCCGAGATTCGGGTCCGATGCAAAGAAAGCCGTCTTGACCAGCGGCGAATGGCCGATCGAATAAGCGATCTTGCGGCATTCTTCGACGCTGGCGCCCTCCTCCACGGCAATCGTGATGAACTTGGTCGCGCCCTCGCCATCGCGCACGATCATTTGCGCCAGTTCCTGCGACAAGCCGATGACTGCTTCCGACAACAGCGCATATTCCGGCGTATCGATGGAAGACACTTCGACCTCTGCCGCACCGGTGGCGATCAGCATGAACGAGTCATTGGTCGAGGTATCGCCATCGATCGTGATGCAATTGAACGATTGGTCCGCCGCCTTCTTCACCAGATGGTCAAGCACAGGTTGCGCAACCCGGGCGTCGGTCGCCATGAACCCGAGCATGGTCGCCATGTTGGGCTTGATCATGCCCGCGCCTTTGCTGATGCCGGTCAGCGTGACGGACTTGCCGTTGATCGTGACGGTGCGCGACGCCGCTTTCGGCTGCGTATCGGTCGTCATGATCGCTTCGGCGGCATTGAGCCAGTTATCCGTTTCAAGATTGGCGATCGCCCGCGGCAAACCGGCGGCGATGCGATCGACCGGCAACGGCTCCAGAATCACCCCGGTCGAGAACGGCAGGACCTGCGCCGCTTCGCAGCCGAGCAGATCCGCCAGCGCCGCGCAAGTCGCATTGGCATGGGCCAGACCCGCCTCGCCGGTACCTGCGTTTGCATTGCCGGTATTGACGACCAATGCCCGAATCGGCGAGCCTGCTATGCGTAAACCCTCCAGATGCGCCTTGCACACTTGCACCGGCGCCGCGCAAAAGCGATTGGTTGTGAAAACACCGGCGACCGTCGCGGTCGGCGCCAGTTTCATCACCAGCAAATCCTTGCGGTTGGCTTTGCGCACGCCTGCTTCGGCATGGCCGAGTTCGATGCCGGCCACCGGTTTCAAGTCAGCGGCGAGGGGAAAAGAAAGATTGACGGCCATGAATTTTCAATTATTTAGTTTGTCAGCGGAAAATGCAAAACAGGTTACCGGACGCCGGCAACCTGTTTTGCATTTTCCGGGAATGTTTTTACTCCAGCCGTCCATGACATTGCTTGTATTTTTTCCCGCTGCCGCAAGGGCAGGGATCGTTGCGTCCGACTTTGGGAACCGCATTGACCATCGGCCGCAGTTTCGATGCTTCGGCATTGGCGGTCGGCGCCAGCAACTCTTCCGGCGCCAGCCCCGCATTGAAATCGGCATGCTGATAATGGACGTTTTCGACATGCGAATGCGACAGTTCCTCTTCCGCCGCATCGATTTCTTCGCGTGACTGGATACGCACGGTCATCACGACCTTGATGACGTCGTTCTTGATCATTTCCAGCATCTGGCCGAACAGCTCGAATGCTTCGCGCTTGTATTCCTGCTTCGGATTTTTTTGCGCATAGCCGCGCAGGTGTATGCCCTGGCGCAAATGATCGAGCGCGGCGAGATGTTCGCGCCAATGCGTATCGATGCTTTGCAGCATGACGCTGCGCTCGAATCCGCCAAAGGCTTCCTTGCCGATCACGCTGATTTTTCCCTCGTAGGCATCATCCGCCGCTTTCAGCACGCGCGACAGCAATTCATCCTCAGCCAGGTTCGGCTCGGCTTCCAGGATTTTGGTCAACGGCACATCCAGTTGCCACTCGCTCGCAAGCGCGGCTTCCAGCGACTTGATATCCCATTGCTCTTCGACCGACTCTTCCGGCACGTAAGTGCGGAACAGATCGGTGAAGACGCCTTGCCGCAACGATGAAATCAATTCGGATATGTCTTGCGACTCGAGCAAATCATTGCGCTGCTGGTAAATGACCTTGCGCTGATCGTTGGCGACATCGTCGTATTCGAGCAATTGCTTGCGGATATCGAAGTTGCGCGCTTCCACCTTGCGTTGCGCGGATTCGATCGAGCGCGACACGATGCCGGCTTCAATCGGCTCGCCTTCCGGCATCTTCAAGCGGTCCATGATCGCGCGCACGCGGTCGCCGGCAAAAATGCGCAGCAATGCATCATCCAGCGACAGGTAAAAACGCGATGAACCAGGATCGCCCTGACGGCCGGAACGGCCGCGCAACTGGTTGTCGACGCGGCGCGATTCATGCCGCTCGGTGCCGATGATGTGCAGGCCGCCGGCAGCAACCACGTGGTCGTGCAGCGACTGCCACTCGTCATGCAGTTTTTGCGATTTGATCCGCTTTTCGGTTTCAGCCAGCTTGTCGTCGGCTTCGATGATCTGGACCTGCTTTTCGACGTTGCCGCCCAACACGATATCGGTACCGCGACCGGCCATGTTGGTGGCGATCGTGATGCCCTTGGGACGGCCGGCCTGCGCAATGATTTCCGCTTCGCGTGCATGCTGCTTCGCATTCAGCACATTGTGCGGCAGCTTGGCTTTGGCGAGAATGCCGGACAGCAGCTCGGAATTCTCGATCGAGGTGGTGCCGACCAGCACCGGCTGGCCGCGTTCGTAGCAATCCTGGATATCGACCAGCATCGCATTGTATTTTTCTTGCGCAGTCTTGTAGACCTGGTCCTGGCGATCCTTGCGCTGGTTCGGCTTGTTTTGCGGAATCACCACGGTTTCCAGGCTGTAGATCTCCTGGAACTCGTACGCTTCGGTGTCGGCGGTGCCGGTCATGCCGGCCAGCTTGCCATACATGCGGAAATAATTCTGGAACGTGATCGATGCCAGCGTCTGGTTCTCGTTCTGGATCTGAACGCCTTCCTTGGCTTCGACAGCCTGGTGCAATCCATCCGACCAGCGGCGGCCGGTCATCAGGCGTCCGGTGAATTCATCGACGATGACGACTTCATTGTTCTGCACCACGTAATGCTGATCCTTGTGGTACAGCGTATGCGCGCGCAACGCCGCATACAGATGATGAATCAGCGTGATGTTGGCGGCATCGTACAAGGACGCGCCTTGCGGCAGCAATCCCATGCGGGTCAGTATCTGTTCGGCCTTTTCATGGCCCGCTTCCGTCAGCAGCACCTGGTGCGATTTTTCATCCTTGGTGTAGTCGCCCGGCACTTCGATCGTGCCTTTTCCATCCGGAGTTTGTTCGCCGATCTGCAAGGTCAGCAGCGGCGGCACTTCATTGATCTTGTGATAGAGGTCGGTATGGTTTTCAGCCTGGCCGGAAATGATCAGCGGCGTTCTCGCTTCGTCGATCAGAATCGAATCGACTTCATCGACGATCGCAAAACTCAGGCCGCGCTGAACCCGGTCGGCCGCGTCGTAGACCATGTTGTCGCGCAAATAATCGAAACCGAATTCATTGTTGGTGCCGTAGGTGATATCGGCAGTATAGGCAGCCTGCTTGGCATCGTGCTCCATCTGCGACAGATTGACGCCGGTCGTCAGGCCCAGCCAGCCATACAGCTTGCCCATCCATTCGGCATCGCGCTGCGCCAGATAATCGTTGACCGTGACGATATGCACGCCCTTGCCTGCCAATGCATTCAGGTAGGCCGGCAGCGTAGCCATCAGGGTCTTGCCTTCGCCGGTGCCCATTTCCGCGATTTTTCCTTGATGCAGCACCATTCCGCCAACCAGCTGCACGTCGAAATGCCGCATTTTCAACACGCGCTTGCTTGCCTCGCGGCATACCGCAAACGCTTCCGGCAGAATATCGTCGAGCTTTTCACCGTTGCCGATGCGCTCCTTGAATGCCGGCGTCCTGGCTTGCAACTCGGCGTCGGATAATTTTTCTATCGTCGGTTCGAGCGCATTGATCTCGCGAACGGTTTTTTGATATTGCTTGAGCAAGCGCTGATTGCGGCTGCCGAAAATCTGGGTCAGTAATGACATGCTTGGATTCTAAAAAAGCGCCGTAGGAAGTTCCGTGCCGCCCACAGGGACCGCACCGAGTCGGATTTTGGCTAAATCGGGAATTTTATCATGCTGCATCCCCAAGCTTGGGTTAACAGCCGGGAAACAATAGCGGCGCAGCAGGCGTCAGCGGGAAACCGGTCATTTTGCCGCCAATGCCACCTTTTTGGCCTGAGCAGCGCCTGCCGCGAGAAATTTGTGCGGATCCTGCTGTATGCCTTTGACCAGCACTTCGAAATGCAGATGCGCGCCGGTGGACCGCCCGGTCGATCCGACATACGCGATTTGCTGGCCGCGCTTGACTATGTCGCCCACTTTCATCAACAACCTGGACGCATGCGCATAGCGCGTGACGATATCGTTGCCATGATCGATTTCAAGCATGTTGCCGAACTGGTGATGATATTCCGCCGCAATCACGACGCCGCCTGCCGCCGCGACAATCGGCGTGCCGATCGACGCCGGAAAATCGATACCCTCGTGAAACGCGCCGCGCCCGGTGAAAGGGTCGATTCGCCAGCCGAAACCGGACGCGTTATAGCTCACATTGACCGGCTGGATGGTAGGCAACAGCTTGAACTTGATCTTGTCGCGTATCAGCGCTGTTTCCACCACGTTCATGTAATCGGCACGATATTCGACGTCCTTCGCCATCGCATCGAGCATTTTCTGGAATTCGGCCATGCCTAAAGCGGGTATGTTTCCGTCATTTCTGCTGGAAGGTTCGGCGCCGCCGCGGCCGGGAATTTCCTTGAAATTGAATTCTTCCGGCTTGACGCCGGCCAAGCCCTGCACCCGCTCGCCCAGCGCATCGAGACGCATCAGTTGCGCTTGCATTTCGCCGATTTTTACCGCCATCGCGGCAAGATTCTCCTTGACGTATTTATCTTTTTTGGTTGCATCGCCTTGCGTGGAAGAAGCAAGCAAGTCGCGTATAAACGGCAAATCGATCTCCGCCGCATGACGAATCGTGACGTAATACAACAGTGCGGTGCTTGCGGCCACTGCTGCAATGAAGAGGAATGCGCCCAGCACGACATGCCTGCGCGTCAACGTAAGCGATCTGACCTGAAAACTCGGGTGCAGCAATATAATTTGCATGTTGATTCCTTCCGCCCGTCCGCGACGGACGAGGTGTGATAAGGTTTGCGGATGACGCGCTCATCCTCATTCCCCCCTTACCACCAAGGTGCCCAGACGACACGCGCTTCGACACGCACTGCGCAAGGCGCTACGGATTTCCTGCGCGCGCATGACAAGATGGCTTCCCTGCTGCCTGCCGTGGCGCGCATGGCCGCGCTGGAAAAAGATTGCGCGGCGATTCTCCCTGACATGTTTAATGACTGCGCGGTGCTGCAGTTCGAATCGGATCAACTGGTACTGTCGATACCGAATGCTGCGCTCGCCGCAAAATTGAAGCAGATATTGCCGAAACTAAAAGATGCTTTAATGAAACGTGGATGGCAGGTTAGCGCAATCCGTCTCAAAGTGCAAGTTACCAAAAGCCTTGAAAAATCAGTGCCTTCAAAGCGGTTGATGATGCCGGTTCAAGCAGTATCCGCACTTTCGGCACTCAGTACCGAGTTGGAAGAAACGCCGCGAAACGCCACGCTGATTGCAGCGCTTAACGCGCTGGTAAAGCGTCATCGTGACATGAAGTGAATGTTATTTGGATAACTGTCGCCTGATCGAAATCAAGCCGGATTGACAAAACCTTGTCATTGTCTCGAAAGAGTTTTGCGCGATTGCAAGACTGCTTTCAAACGGATTGATAGAAAGCGGAAAAACAGAAAAAGAGGTTCCGGCAGAACGATCAATTGAGCGCCCATTCCTGGCCGACCTGCCGCGCATAGGCATGCGGAACCGATTCAAGCGTGTCGAAGGTGACGATTTCATACGCATCCAGTTGCGCCAGCAGTGCGCGCAACAGCTGATTATTCAAAGTGTGGCCGGATTTATGCGCGCTGTAGCTGGCCAGAAGGGGATGGCCGATCAGGTAGAGGTCGCCGATGGCGTCCAGGATTTTATGCCTGACGAATTCATTGTCATAGCGCAGTCCGTCCGCATTCAAGATCCGATATTCGTCCATCACGATCGCGTTTTCCAGCGAACCGCCGCGGGCCAGGCCCATGCCGCGCAAGGTTTCGACGTCCTGCATGAAACCGAAGGTGCGCGCGCGCGACACTTCCTTGACGTACGACTCGATGCCGAAATCGACTTCCGCGGTCTGGCCGGTGCCATCGACGGCAGGATGATTGAATTCGATGAAGAACTTGAGCTTGAAACCATTGAACGGCTCCAGCCGCGCCCATTTTTCCTGCGCACCCTGGCCTTCCCGGATTTCGACCGGTTGCTTGACCCGGATGAATTTTTTGGCGGTGCCCTGCTCTTGCAAGCCCGCCTGCTGCAGCAAATAGACGAATGACGATGCCGAACCGTCCATGATCGGGATTTCCTCGGCAGTCAGATCGACATACAGATTATCGATTCCCAAACCGGCGCACGCCGACATCAAATGTTCGACGGTCAATACCTTCGCGCCGTCTTTTTCCAGCGTGGATGCCATGCGCGTATCGCCGACGCCGACCGCCGACGCGGGGAAATCGACAACCGGCGTCAGATCCACGCGGCGGAATACGATGCCCGTATCGGCGGCGGCCGGGCGCAGTGTCAATTCAACCTTGGTGCCGGAATGCAGTCCGACACCGATGGTCTTGACAATTTGTTTGATTGTGCGTTGTTTGAGCATTGTGGAATTATAGCAACGCACCCATTAGCTCGTTGTTATTACCGGTTGCAAGTGTGGAGCAAAAGCGACAAAAACAGCGATGATCCGGAAACAAAAAAACGGCGCTTCAGGCGCCGTTTTTTGTTTTCTTTGATTCGCCGATCAACTCAGTTGAGACAACAACGTTTCCGCATTCGATACCACGAAGTTACCGCCTGCTTCCACGTTCAATTGCTTCACGACGCCGTCGTCCACCAGCATTGAATAACGCTGCGAACGCGTACCCATGCCATGCTTGCTGAAATCCGCGTCCAGTCCGAGCGCCTTGCTGAACGCGGCATTGCCGTCAGCCATCATGCGCACGATGCCGGTCGCTTTTTGATCGCGGCCCCAGGCGCCCATCACGAATGCATCGTTGACCGAAATGCACCAGATTTCATCGACGCCTTTGGCCTTGAAGTCGGCGGCATGCGCGACATAGCCCGGAACATGCTTGGCCGAGCAAGTCGGCGTGTACGCGCCCGGCAGGCCGAAGATGGCGATCTTCTTGCCCTTGGCCAGATCGGCAACGTTGAAAGTATTAGGGCCGAGTGCGCAGCCTTCGGTCGCGGATTCGATAAATTCCGACAGCGTGCCTTCCGGCAGTCGATCGCCGATTTTAATGGTCATGAGGGATCCCTTTTATATTGTTAAGTAATATTGCTGAATGAAAACGCCGCGCCGTCGAGCGTGGCGTGCAAACCGCAGTATGCATCGTTCCGCCATTTTCCGCAGACGGCGGCAAGGGCCATCCCGGCATCACCGGGATGGCCCTTGCCGGACAAACATCAAGACTGCCGCCGCCTAGTCCGCCTGCTTGCGCAAAAACGCAGGAATGTCATACGTTTCCATGCCGTTCTTTTCCAATGCGCGCACCGTCTCGGATGCCGACTCGCGGCGCCACACCGCAGGCGCTTTCAAGCCTTCGAACGACGGAGACGCATGGCCGTTGCCTTGCGTCATGCCGGCATTGGCGATCATCGGCTCGTTATGCGTACCGGTCCGCATCATCGGCGTCTGCACCAGTTGCACCGTCTTGCGTGCGCGGCCCAGGCCGGTGGCGACCACGGTCACGCGAATGTCGTCGCCCATTTCATCGTCATACGCGATGCCTTGCGCAATCGAGGCATCGGCTGCGGCGAAAGCGCGGACGGTCGCCATGACTTCCTTGATTTCCTTGCCCTTCAGGTTGCGGCTGGCGGTGACATTGACCAGCACGCCGCGCGCGCCGGACAGATCGATGCCATCGAGCAGCGGCGATGCGACTGCCTGCTCGGCCGCGATGCGCGCGCGATCGACGCCGGATGCGGTAGCGGTTCCCATCATCGCCTTGCCCTGCTCGCCCATGATGGTTTTGACGTCGTTGAAATCGACGTTGATGTGGCCCGGCACATTGATGATCTCGGCGATGCCGGCGACCGCATTGTTGAGCACGTCGTCGGCATGCTGCAGCCATTCGATCATGCTGTCGTCTTCGTAAATCTCTTCGAGTTTTTCGTTGAGAATGATGATCAGCGAGTCGACATGCTGGCCCAGCGCTTCCAGCCCTTCATCGGCGATATCCATGCACTTCTGGCCTTCGTACGAGAACGGCTTGGATACCACGGCCACCGTCAGCGCGCCCTGCTCCTTGGCGATTTGCGCGACGATCGGCGCGGCGCCGGTGCCGGTGCCGCCGCCCATGCCGGCGGCGATGAATACCATGTGCGCGCCGCGCAAGGCATCTTCAATGCGCGAGCGCGATTCTTCCGCCAGCTGACGGCCGATGGCGGGCTTCATGCCTGCCCCCAGACCGGTTTCGCCGATCTGAATGACGTTATGCGCCCTGGACTGCTTCAGCGCTTGCGCATCGGTGTTGGCGCAAATGAACTCGACGCCGCTGACGCCTTTGTTGATCATGTGCTGCACCGCATTGCCGCCGGCGCCACCGACGCCGACAACTTTGATCACGGTACCTGTTGATGCGTTATCGAGCATATCGATTTCCATGATGACTCCTCTTTAAAGTGCAGTTTTCAGTCGATAGGCATCACGCTTTGCGTGACGACTAGCAACTGCCAACTGCGGGTTAAACAAAACCATTGCTTCGCTTTGCTTCAAATATGTGAAAGACAGGACGTTACTGCGCTGGGTCCTTCCCGCATTTTTCTATAGTGTTGGGGACAGAGTAGCCGGCGCGCTGCGGCACTTGCAGTGCGCGCACTAGCTTGCAAGCTAGTGCCGCTGCGCCGGCAAGCGGCATGCCGCTTGGAACCCCGGCTCGCCCTTACAAACTCTGTCCCGCAATATGTTAGAAGTTCCCCAAAAACCATTCTTTCATCCTGTGCCACACCGCCTTGACCGAGCCTTCCTGCCGCGTGACGATGTGACCGCGCAAATACTGCTTCTTCGCTTCCAATAACAATCCGAGCACCGTCGCATAGCGCGGGCTGCGCACCACATCGGCCAGCTGGCCGCTATATTCGGGCGTGCCGAGCCGGGCCGGCTTCAGGAAGATGTCTTCGGCAAGCTCCACCATGCCCGGCATCATCGATGAACCGCCGGTGAGCACGATGCCGGACGACAGCACTTCTTCATAGCCGGACTCGCGCACCACTTGATGCACCAGCGCGAACAACTCTTCAACGCGCGGCTCGATCACGGCTGCCAGCGCCTGGCGCGACAGCGCGCGCGGACCGCGGTCGCCAAGGCCCGGCACTTCCAGCGTTTCGCCCGGGTCGGCCAGCACCTGCTTGGAAACGCCGTAACGCAGCTTGATTTCTTCCGCTTCCGAAGTCGGCGTGCGCAATGCCATCGCAATGTCGTTGGTGATCTGATCGCCCGCAATCGGGATCACCGCGGTGTGCCGGATCGCGCCTTCGGTAAAAATCGCCACGTCGGTGGTGCCGCCGCCGATGTCGATCAGTACCACGCCCAATTCCTTTTCATCCGGCGTCAGCACCGCATCGGCCGATGCCATCGGCTGCAAAATCAGATCGGACACTTCCAGTCCACAGCGGCGGATGCATTTGACGATGTTCTGCACCGCCGATACCGCGCCGGTGACGATATGCACCTTGACTTCCAGACGGATGCCGCTCATGCCGATCGGTTCGCGCACGTCTTCCTGGTTATCGACGATGAATTCCTGCGGCACGGTATGCAGCAATTGCTGATCGGTCGGAATATTGACGGCCTTGGCGGTTTCGATCACGCGCGCCACGTCGGCCGCGGTGACTTCCTTGTCCTTGATCGCGACCATGCCGCTGGAATTGAAGCTGCGGATGTGGCTGCCCGCAATACCGGTATACACATTCCTGATCTTGCAATCGGCCATCAGTTCGGCTTCTTCCAGCGCGCGCTGGATCGACTCGACCGTCGCCTCGATATTGACGACCACCCCTTTTTTCAAGCCCTTCGATTCATGCTGTCCGAGGCCGATCACTTCATGCCGGCCATTGGGCATGACCTCGGCTACCACCGCCACTACTTTCGAGGTGCCGATATCGAGTCCGACGATCAAGTTTTTCGCGTCTTTTGTCATGTTATTCCGCTTACTTTTTTTTAACATCAAATCCGGGAGCCAAGCCGTTCGCCTTCAGGGCCAGGCCATTCGGATAACGCATATCCACACTTTCAATCCGGTTCTGCAGGCGCGCGACCAGTTGCGGATAGATTCCCACCAACCGTTCCACGCGCGCTTTCAACGCCTCGCTGCTTTGCTCCCGCCCCAATTCGACCGTCATGCCGTTATTGAGCTTGACCGTCCACGCATAGCGGCCGGATAGCTGCACCGCGTCGGGCACCAGATTGGCCGGCGCGAACCATTCGCGCAGATCCTGATATCGCGCGACCACTTCCTTTTCGCTGCCGGCGGGACCGCCGAATTCAAGCAACGCGCCATCCTCTTCCGCCTCGGCCAGGTTGGCCGTAAACACGTCGCCCTTGACCGACACCAGGCGGCCGTCTTCGCCCCAGGTTCCCAGCGGCGTATGTTCTTCCAGCTTGACGATCAGTTTGTTCGGCCATTCGCGCCGCACCGTTGCCTTGCGTACCCAGGGCACCGATTCGAACGCGCTGCGCACAGCGTCCAGATTGACCGTGAAAAAATTGCCCTTGATGCGCGGCAGCGCCGTTCCCCTTACCGTCGCCGGTTTCACGTAGCGCAGCGAATTTTCCGCCATCCCTTCGATCCTGATCGTCTTGAGGGTAAACATCGGCCGTTGCGCCAGCCACCAGAAGCCTGCCGCGAACAATGCGAGCGCGAGCAGGCCAAGCAGTGCATTGGCGGTCGCGTTCAGCATCTTGATGTCTTGCCACATGGTCGCTGTCGTTATCCGGTCAGTCCGCGGTCAGTTCGGTTTCCAGTCATTCGACAGCGCCAGATCCAGCGCCGCCGACCTTAAAATCTCCACGCATAAATCTTCGTAACTCACTCCCGCCGCCTTGGCCGACATCGGCACCAGCGAATGCCCGGTCATGCCCGGCGACGTATTGATCTCCAGCAGATAGGGTTCGTTACCGGTTGCGCGCAGCATGAAATCGACGCGCGCCCAGCCTGCGCATCCAAGCGAGTTGTACGCTTGCACGGCCAGCAATTGAATCCGCTTCGTCAGCGCATCGTCGAGCGGCGCGGGGCACAGGTATTGCGTATCGTCGCTGAAATATTTGTGCTGATAATCGTAATTGCCCTGCGGCGCGCAAATTTCGACTATCGGCAACGCACGCGCATTGCGGCCGGCGCCAAGCACCGGCACCGTCAATTCGCGGCCGGTAATGAATTCCTCGGCCAGCACCACGTCATCGTATCTGGCGCAGTTATCGAAGCCGTCGCGCAGGTCGGAATAACCCGTTACCTTGCTGATGCCGATGGTGGAGCCTTCATGCGGCGCCTTGAGCATCAGCGGCAAGCCCAGTTCATCCGGCACGCGGCGCAATTCGTCGTTGCTTGCCGTCTTCGCGTCGAGCACCGCAAAGCGCGGCGTCGGCAAGTCGTGGCTCAGCCAGATGCGCTTGGTCATGATCTTGTCCATCGCGATCGATGAAGCCATGACGCCGGAACCTGTGTACGGAATGCCGAGCTGTTCCAGCGCGCCCTGCAATGTGCCGTCCTCGCCGTAACGGCCGTGCAGCGCGATGAACACGCGGTCGAATTTCTGCGCCGCCAGTTCCGATAGCGTGCGTTCGGCCGGATCGAACGCATGCGCGTCGACGCCTTTGTCCCGCAACGCTTTCAATACGCCGCTGCCCGACATCAACGACACTTCGCGCTCGGCCGAACGGCCGCCGAACAACACGCCGACCTTGCCGAATTCAGTTGCCATGCTTGTTGTACCCATGATTAATCCTGTACCGATAATTGCGCCAGTTGCCCCGGCACGCTGCTGATGGAACCGGCGCCCATCGTGATCACCACGTCGCCATCCTTCACCATATCCATGATGGTGGCGCTCATGTCCGACATGTCTTCCACGAATATCGGATCGACCTTGCCGACCACGCGCAACGCATGCGCCAGCGTACGGCCATCGGCGGCCACGATCGGCTGTTCGCCGGCCGCATACACTTCCGCCAGCACCAATGCGTCCGCCGTGGACAGCACCTTGATGAAGTCTTCGAACAGGTCGCGGGTACGCGTGTAGCGGTGCGGCTGGAATGCCAGCACCAGGCGGCGTCCCGGATAAGCGCCGCGCGCCGCCGCCAGCGTAGCCGCGGTTTCAACCGGATGATGGCCGTAATCGTCGACCAGCGCGAACGAACCGCCGGCCTTGCCATCGACCTCCGGCAACTTGATTTCGCCATAGCGCGTAAAACGCCGGCCGACGCCGTTGAATTCCGTCAGCGCTTTTTGCGTCGCACTGTCGGCCACGCCCAGTTCGCGTGCAATCGTGATCGCGGCGCAGGCATTCTGCACGTTGTGCATGCCGGGCTGGTTCAGGCTGATCGTCATCGGCGCATAGCCCTGCTGCATCACGGTGAATTGCATGTGTCCGTCGACCGCCCTGGCATCGACCGCGCGCACCTGTGCGTCTTCGTGAAAACCGTAAGTCGTGATCGGCTTGGAAATGAACGGCATGATCTCGCGCACATGCGGATCGTCGATGCACAGCACCGCGACGCCATAAAACGGCAAGCGCTGGGTGAACTCGATAAAGGCCTGCTTCAGTTTTGCGAAACTGTGATCATAGGTTTCCATGTGATCGGCATCGATATTGGTGATCACTTCGATGCACGGCGACAGATTCAGGAAAGAGGCATCCGATTCATCCGCCTCCGCCACGATGAAATCGCCGGAACCCAGCTTTGCGTTGGCGCCGGCACTGTTCAGACGGCCGCCGATGACGAAAGTCGGATCGAGACCGCCTTCGGCCAGCACGCTCGCCACCAAGCTGGTCGTGGTGGTCTTGCCATGGGTTCCGGCAATCGCGATTCCGCTTTTCAAGCGCATCAGTTCGGCCAGCATCATCGCGCGCGGCACGATGGGAATATGCTTGGCACGGGCCGCTGTCACTTCCGGATTGTCCATTTTGACGGCAGTGGAAGTAACGATCGCGTCGGCGCCATCGACATGTTTCGCGTCATGACCCTTGGCTATTTTTGCTCCCAGCGCGATCAGGCGCCGTGTCGCTGCATTGCTGCCGAGATCGGAGCCGGAAACGGTGTAACCGAGATTAAGCAGCACTTCGGCAATGCCGCTCATGCCGCTGCCGCCGATACCAACGAAATGGATATTTTTGACTTTGTGTTTCATGTTCTTTGTCCGCTGGCGGCGCGGCTTGCGCCATGATGATGAAGCGCCGTGCTACCGCACGGCTGAGCGCCTATGCCGACGAAGTGAATATTTTTTACCTTGTGTTTCATGTTCTGTTTGTCGATTCTTTTGATTCTGCCAATTGTTCCAATACATTCGCGATCGCGTCATTCGCGTCGCGCCGGCCGTTTTCATAGGCTGCCTGCGCCATTTTCAGACACGATTCGCGTGTCGCCGCCTGCAGCAGTGCTGCCAGGCTTGCCGCCGTCAATTCGGTCTGCGGCAAATGAACCGCCGCATTCTGCGCCGCCATCCAGCGCGCATTGTCGCGCTGATGCGTGGTGGTCGATGCGACCAGCGGCACCAATATGCTGGCGATGCCGGCGGCAGTCAGCTCCGATACGGTGATCGCACCGGCGCGGCAGATCACCAGATCGGCATCCGCGTAACGGCGCGGCATGTCGTTGATGAAATCGACCACCTCGGCCCGCACGTGCGCTGTTGCATAAGCGGCGCGCAAAATATCGATATGCTGCTTGCCCGACTGGTGCGTGACGATCGGCCGCATCTCGGGCGGCAGCAGCGCAAGCGCGGCCGGTATGGTGTCGTTCAATATTTTCGCGCCAAGACTGCCGCCGACGATCAGCAGGCGCAGCGGTCCGGTCCGGTCCGCATAACGCGGCGCCGGCAGCGGCAGCGCCATGATTTCCTTGCGCACCGGATTGCCGGTCACCAGCGCCTTGCCGGCGGCGCGTCCGAACTCAGCCGGGAAACCGAACAGCACGCGCTGCGCCAGCGGCGTCAGCGTTTTATTCGACAGCAGCAACGCGGCATCCGCATTCACCAGTACCAGAGGAACGCCGCGCAGCCTTGCCATCAAGCCACCCGGCACGGTGACGTAACCGCCCATGCCGAGCACCACGTGCGGATTGCGGCGCGCCAGAATCCGCAGGCAGGCAGTGAAACTCGCCGTCAGCTTGAAAGCGCCGTTTAACGTATGCCGCAATCCCTTGCCGCGCATGCCGGTGAAATCGATCGTATCCATTTCGATGTCATGCGCGGGCACGATATCGCGCTCCATGCCGTGCGCCGTGCCCAGCCACGATACCTGCCAGCCGCGCGCCTTCATCGTCTGTGCAATCGCCAGGCCGGGAAAAATATGGCCGCCGGTGCCGGCCGCCATAATTAACAAGCGCTTCATACGCGGCCTCCGCGCATGAGCACTCGATTCTCATAATCGATGCGCAGCAAGATCGCCAGTCCGATGCAATTGATCATCACGCCCGATCCGCCGTAGCTCATCAATGGCAATGTCAGCCCCTTGGTGGGCAACAGTCCGAGATTGACGCCCATGTTGACGAACGCCTGCACGCCGATCCAGATGCCGATGCCTTTTGCGGTCAGCCCGGCAAAAGTCTGATCGATCGCGATCGCTTGACGGCCGATTTCAAATGCGCGCTTGATGATCCAGTAGAACAGCATCACCACCACCAGCACGCCGGCAAAACCCAGTTCTTCGCCGATCACGGCCAGCAAGAAGTCGGTATGCGCTTCGGGCAGGTAGTGCAGCTTTTCCACGCTGCCGCCGAGGCCGACGCCGAACAGTTCGCCGCGTCCGAATGCGATCAGCGAGTGCGACAACTGGTACGCCTTGCCCAATGCATTTTCTTCGGCCCACGGATTGAGATAAGCGAAAATCCGTTCGCGGCGCCACGGCGACAGCACGATCACCAGACTGAAAATGCCGACCAGCGTTGCGCCGATGCCGCCGAACCAGATGCCGTTGATGCCGCCCAGGAACAGGATGCCCATCGCAATGCAGACAATCACGCCGAACGCGCCCAGATCCGGCTCCAGCAGCAGCAGCAAACCGACGAAGCCGATGGCTGCCGTCATCGGCAGGAAGCCTTTGGTCAGCTTGTGCATGAATTGCTGCTTGCGCACCGTGTAGTCGGCCGCATACAGAACCACGAACAGCTTCATCAGCTCGGACGGTTGCAAGTTGAATACCTTGAACGACAGCCAGCGCTTTGCGCCATTGACGCCTTTGCCGATGCCGGGAATCAGCACCAGCGCCAGCAGCACCAGCGTGATGACGAACAAGTAAGGCGCCATGTTCTGCCAAGTTTCGATTTTTACCCGAAACACCAGCAAGCCGGCCAGCAGCGACAAGCCGATGAACATTGCCTGCCGCATCAGAAAATGAAAGTTTTTATAAGCGGCGTACTTGGGCGAATCCGGCAGCGAGATCGATGCCGAATACACCATCACCATGCCGAACAGCATCAGCAGCACGGTGACCCAAACCAAAGGCTGGTCGTACTCCATCATTTTCGAACGCTGGGCGAGACTGCCCACCGGCGTTTTCGGCGCAGCGGAAGAAAAGAATGGCAGCGCGAATTTCATGCGGCCACCTCGCCGCGCGATAACGCGATTTCCCGCACCGCATCGGCAAACACTTGCGCCCGGTGTACATAATTGCTGAACATGTCGAGGCTGGCGCAGGCCGGCGACAGCAATACCGCATCGCCGCCGTGCGCCAGTTCGGATGCACGCTGCACCGCCTGCTGCAGCGCTTCGCAATCGATCAGCTCGACGCCGGATGACGCAAGCGCGGCGCGAATTGCGGAGGCATCGCGCCCGATCAGCAGCACGGTGCGCGCAAATCGCGCCACCGGTTCCGCCAGCGGGCTGAAATCCTGCCCCTTGCCGTCGCCGCCGGCGATCAATAGCAGGCGATTGCCGCTGCTTCCCTGTTCGGCACCGAGGCCGTTCAACGCGGCAACCGTGGCACCGACATTGGTGCCTTTGCTGTCGTCATAGTAGTCAACGCTGCCGACGGTCGCGACCAGTTCGACCCGATGCGGCTCGCCCTGGTATTCACGCAAGCCGTGCAACAGCCGCGCCATCGGCAACTCGATCGCCCGGCACAATGCCAATGCCGCCAGCGCATTGACGGCGTTATGCCGGCCGCGGATTTTAAGGGCGTCCGCAGGCATCAGGCGGTTGATTGACACCGGCAATTCGACACTGTCTTTTTTGCGGCGCTGCCTTCTCTCGCTCTGTCCGTCCTCTTCAGCGGGCACTGCCGCCGACAGCCATTGCATGCCGTTTTCATTGACCAGGCCGAAATGGCCGGCATGCTGCGGCTCGTCCGCGCCGAACGTGACGAGCGGCGCCAGCGGCGATGCCATCTGCATGCTCCTGGCATCATCCCGATTGAGCACATGAATCGTGTGCGCGCCGAAAATCCTGGCCTTGTCGGCAACGTAGGCATCCATGTCGCCGTGCCAGTCGAGATGGTCCTGCGTAATATTGAGCACCGCCGCCGCGTCGGCATGCAAGCTGCGTGTCGTGTGAAGCTGGAAACTCGATAGTTCCAGCACCCAGATTTGCGGCAGATCATCCTGCTCGAGCGCGCCGCGCAGCACATCCAGCGCGGCCGGGCTGATGTTGCCGGCGATCCGCACGGTCTGTCCGGCGCGTTTGCACAGCAGGCCGGCCAGGCTGGTAACGGTCGTTTTGCCGTTGGTGCCGGTGATCGCAATGACTTTCGGCGCGTAGTTGCGCTCCGTTTTCAGCGCAGCAAGCGCCTGCGCAAACAGTTCGATTTCGCCCCACACCGGAATGTTTCTTTCCGCGGCAGCCGGCATGATGGCTGCCAGTTCGCGTGCAGGCGCCAGGCCGGGGCTGACCGCAATGAAATCGATTTCTTCGACCAGGCCGGCCGCGAACGGTCCGCCGATGAATTCCACTGCCGGCACCACGGCACGCAAACCGGCCAGGCGTTCAGGCCCGTCACGCGTGTCCGCGACGCGCAGGATCGCGCCGCAGCGCGCCAGCCACTGCGCCATCGCAAGGCCCGATTCGCCCAGACCCAGCACCAGAACGTGTTTGCCTTCGTAATTCATTTCATCGCAATTTCAAGGTAGACAAACCAAACAGCACCAGCATCATCGTGATGATCCAGAACCGGACCACCACTTGCGTTTCCTTCCAGCCCTTTTGCTCATAGTGATGATGCAGCGGCGCCATCAGCAACACGCGCCGGCCCGTGCCATACCGCATCTTCGTGTACTTGAAGTAAACCACCTGGATCATCACCGACAGCGTTTCGACGACGAATACGCCGCCCATGACGAACAGCACGATTTCCTGGCGCACGATGACGGCGATGGTGCCGAGCGCGCCGCCCAGTGCGAGCGCGCCGACATCGCCCATGAATACCTGCGCCGGATGCGCATTGAACCAGAGGAACGCCAGCCCGGCGCCGGCCATCGCGCCGCAAAATATGATCAGCTCGCCGGCGCCGGGAATGTGCGGAATGAACAGGTATTTGGCGTAGGTCAGGCTGCCCGTCAGGTAGGCGAACAGCCCCAGCGCGGAGCCGACCATGACGGTCGGCATGATCGCCAGGCCATCCAGCCCGTCAGTCAGATTCACCGCATTGCTGGTGCCGACGATAACGAAATAAGTCAGCGCGATGAAGCCCCAGACGCCGAGCGGATAACTGATGGTTTTGAAAAACGGGACGATCAGATCGGCCTTCGGCGGCAAATCCATGCTCAGTCCCGACTGCAACCACGCATAAAACAATTCCCAGACCTTGGTATTGGTCGGCGCCGAAACCGAGAATGCCAGATACAGCGCTGCGGCGACGCCGATCAGCGATTGCCAGAAATATTTTTCCCTGGACGGCATGCCGTTGGGATCCTTGTAGACCACCTTGCGATAATCGTCGACCCAGCCGATCGCGCCAAAGCCGAGCGTCACCACCAGCACCGGCCAGATGAAGCGGTTGCTCCAGTCGCTCCACAACAGCGTCGATACGCCGATCGAGATCAGGATCAATACCCCGCCCATGGTGGGCGTGCCGGATTTGATCAGATGCGTTTGCGGTCCATCGGTCCGCACGGCCTGGCCGACCTTCAGCCGTGCCAGCATGCGGATCACCGCCGGTCCCGCAATCAATCCGATCGCCAGCGCGGTCAGCGTCGCGAAAACGGCGCGGAACGTGATGAAGTTGAAGACCCGCAGCGGCCCCAGATCCTGTTGAAAATATTGTGCCAGCCAGAGCAGCATGTCAGCGGGACTCCTGAACTTGTTCGCCGACCAGATGCTGGACTACCCGTTCCATTTTCATGAAGCGCGAGCCTTTCACCAGCACCGTCGTCTGCGGAGTAATAATGGCGTCGAGCGCCTGATTGATCGCGTCGATCTCGTCGAAGTGCCTGGCGCGCGCACCGAATGCATTGCTGGCGCTGTGCGCGAGATCGCCCAAAGTAAACAAGTATTCGATACTGCGGCCGCGCGCGTAAGCGCCGATCTCGACATGGAACTGGCGGCCTTCGTTGCCGACCTCGCCCATGTCGCCCAGCACCAGCACGCGCGGCGCGGCGGCTTGCGCCAGCACATCGATTGCCGCCCGCACCGAATCGGGATTCGCATTGTAGGTATCGTCGATCACCAGCGCGCCGTTGCGGGCGGTTTTGCGCTGCAACCGGCCGCCGACCGGCGCGAATGCTTCGAGGCCGCGCACGATGGCGGTGCGGTGAATCCCGATCGCCAGCGCGCACGCCACTGCCGCCAGCGCATTGCGGACATTGTGCACGCCGGCCGCCGACAGGCGCACCGGGAATTCGCGCTGGCCGACTCTGATCAGCAAATCGCTGCCGAAATCGTTCGGCTGATAAAAGCAGGTCACATTTGCATCGGCGGACAGGCCGAAGGTCAGTATCTTGCGCTGTCCCGAACTCTTCGCATCGCCGCGCCAGAGCGGCGTGAACGGATCGTCCGCCGGGAAAACCGCGATGCCGTTTGCCGGCAAGGTGCGGATCACCGCGCCGTTTTCCTTCGCAACCGCTTCGACGCTTTCCATGAATTCCTGATGTTCACGCTGCGCGTTGTTGACCAGGCCGACCGTCGGCAGCGCAATGCCGGACAGCAGCGCGATCTCGCCCGGATGATTCATCCCGAGTTCGATGACGGCGGCCTTGTGCGCCGCTTCAGTGCGCAACATGGTGAGCGGCACGCCGATATCGTTGTTGAAATTGCCGCGGGTGGCGAGATACTTCCCGTCGCCGAATTCAGCCGCCAGGATCGATGCAATCATTTCCTTGACCGTCGTCTTGCCGTTGCTGCCGGTCACGCCGATCACCGGCAGCGAAAACTGGCGGCGCCAATGGCGCGCTATCTCACCCAATGCAATGCGCGTGTCCGGCACCACCATCGCGGGAATGTTCAATCCTTCGGGCAATTTCTCGACGACCACCGCGGCGACGCCTTTTGCCGCCACCTCCGCCAGAAAATCATGCGCATCGAATCGCTCGCCGCGCAATGCGA
This sequence comes from Herminiimonas sp., assembly GCA_027310305.1. Lineage (GTDB taxonomy): Bacteria > Pseudomonadota > Gammaproteobacteria > Burkholderiales > Burkholderiaceae_D > DAIDBD01. Next base: position 58,516 of record DAIDBD010000029.1, on the reverse strand, counting down.
CAAACAGATTGCCGGCGGCGGCAGTCTTGCTATTGGTCGACACGCCGGCAAAAGCGGCCTTGCCGGTGACGGCCACCCCGGAAATCCACGGCTTCAAACTCGACAACGATGATTTCATCGGCCCGGGCCTTTCATCGTCGCCCTGGCGGTCAGCGCCAGGGCTGCATGGTCCGCATCCAGGAACGGCTGTTTTCTGCCGTTGATTTCCTGATAGCTTTCATGGCCTTTGCCGGCCAGCAAAATCACATCGGGTTTTGCCGCATGCCGGACGGCCCATAGAATGGCGGCGGCGCGATCTTCGATCACTTGTGGCTGTGCTTTCATAGTCTTTGTAAGATTCATGCCTTCGACGATTTGCGCAATGATGGCGGTGGGGTTTTCGGTGCGCGGATTGTCGCTGGTAACAACGACGTGATCGGCTGCCATCGACACCGCGCCCATTTGCGCGCGCTTGCCGGGATCGCGATCGCCGCCGCAACCGAATACGCACCATAGTTTACCGCTGCGCTGCCGCGCAACTTCGCGCAACGCAGCCAGTGTTTTTTCCAGCGCATCGGGCGTATGCGCATAATCGATGACGACCAGCGGTGCATCCGGACCGCCCAATTGCTGCATGCGGCCAGGTACCGGCGTCAGCGATTCAATCGCCTCGATCACCGCAAGCCATGCCATGCCTCTGGCAAGCAGTACGCCCGCAATGCCCAGTACATTGCTGACATTGAACCGGCCGACCAAGTGCGTTTTAACCTGCGCCGTCCCGAAAGCGGAATCGAGCTGAAATACCGTGCCGGCCGGACCGATGCGGATTTCGGTCGCGCGCAGGATTGCAATGCCTTCCACGGCGTTGTCCGACAGCGTGTAGCCGGTGATGGAAACGGACGGCGCTTCCGGCTTCAGCCGCTGGATCAGGCGCAGTCCCATCGGATCATCGAGATTGACGACTGCGTGCTGCAACCCGGGCCAGTCGAACAGCATGGTCTTGGCTGCTTCGTACGCCGCCATGTCGCCGTGATAATCCAGATGGTCGCGGGTAAAGTTGGTGAACAAGGCGGCGTCGACATGCAGACCGCTCAACCGGTGCTGCTCAAGGCCGATCGACGATGCCTCGATCGCCAGCGCCGTGGCGCCCGCAGCCCGGCATTGCGCGAGCTTGCGCTGCAGCAGCACGGCATCGGGCGTCGTATAACCGGTCGGCTCGAATGGGCCATGCGTGCCGCGCTCGAACAAGCCGACGCCAAGCGTGCCGACAACGGCGGTCGGCTCGCCCAGCCGCGACAGCGCATGGCCCAGCCACTGGCTGCACGATGTCTTGCCGTTGGTGCCGGTGACCGCCACCGTGAACATGCCGGCATCCGGCTTGCCGTAATAAGCGTTGGCGATTTGTCCGGCGGCTTTTTTCAAATCGGTTACCGCAAGATGCGGCGCGTTCCATCCGGCGTTCCAGTCGAATCCATCGGCGTCGTACATCACGGCTTTGGCGCCGTGTTCAATCGCCTGGGCAATGTATTGCCGGCCGTCTGCCGCATCGCCCGGATAGGCAAGGAAAACGTCGCCGCGGCCGATGCTGCGCGAATCCGACGACAGTTGCGCAGCCGGCGCCACCGCATGCAGCCATGCCAGGGTTTCAGTCAAGCGCGAAGTCATGGCCAGCATCACAAGCTCTCCTGTATGCCGTCGGCCGGGATGATGATGCTGGTCACCGGCGAATCGGGCGCGACATTCAGCGCGCGCAATGCATTGGCTGTCACCGCAGAAAATACCGGCGCCGCCACATCGCCGCCATAATGCTGTCCGTTGGATGGTTCATCGACCATGACCGCGACGATGATGCGCGGATCGGATACCGGCGCAAACCCGACGAACGACGCTATATATTTCTTCACGTACTGGCCGCCCACGATCTTGTAGGCAGTGCCGGTCTTGCCCGCCACGCGATAGCCCGGCACTTGCGATTTCGGCGCGGTCCCGCCGGGACCGGCCGCCATTTCCAGCATCGCGCGCATTTCGCGCGCAGTCTTTGCTGTAATGATGCGCTGACCGGCCGGCGGCTCGCCGATTTTCCGGAAGGTCACCGGAATGATGTCGCCGTCGCGCGCAAAAATCATGTAGGAACGCGCCATCTGGATCAGCGAAACCGAAATGCCGTGGCCATAGCTCATCGTCGCCTGCTCGATCGGCCGCCACGATTTGTAAGGCCGCACGCGGCCGGCCACCGCGCCCGGGAAACCGATTTTCGGCTGCTGGCCGAATCCGACGCTGGTAAACATGTCCCACATCTCTTGCGGCTGCATCTGCAGCGCCAATTTGGCAGTGCCGACATTGGATGATTTTTCGATGATCTGCGCCACCGTCAGCAAACCATGCACATGCGCGTCGCCGATGGTCGCCTTGCCGATCGTGAGCTTGCCGGGCGCGGTCTGGATGGTGGTATTCGGCGTGGCGCGCTTCGTTTCAAGCGCCAGCGCCACCGTAAACGGCTTCATGACCGAGCCGGGCTCGAAAGTGTCGGTCAATACCCGATTGCGCAATTGCGCGCCGGTCAACAGCGCGCGGTTGTTCGGGTTGTAAGTCGGCAGGTTGGCCAGCGCCAGCACTTCACCGGTCCGGGCATCCAGCACGACGATGCCGGCCGCCTTGGCCTTGTGCTTTTCGAACGCTTCTTTCAGTTGCGAGAATGCGATGTATTGGATCTTGCTGTCGATCGACAAGGCCAGATCCTTGCCGTCATGCGGTTCGCGAATCGATTCGATGTCCTCGACGATGCGCCCCAGCCGATCCTTGATCACGCGCCGGCTGCCGGTCCTGCCGGCCAGCGTTTTCTGCGACGCGAGTTCCATCCCGTCCTGCCCGGCATCTTCCACATTGGTGAAGCCGACCACATGCGCCATCGCTTCGCCTTCCGGATAAAAGCGCTTGTATTCCTTGCGGGTTTCAATGCCGGCAATCTTCAGTTTCAGAATTTTATCGACCGTTTCCATCTCGACCTGCCGCTTCAGGTAAACGAAATTGCGATCGGAATCGAGCTTCTTGCGCAAATTGTGCTCGCTCATGCCGAGCAGCTTCGCCAGATCGCGCAACTTTTCCTTCGGCGCTTCCAGCACATCGTCCGGAATCGCCCAGACCGCCTTGACCGGCACCGAAGAAGCCAATACCTGGCCGTTGCGATCGGTGATCTTGCCGCGCGTTGCGGGCAGCTCCAGCGTACGGGCGTAGCGCGATTCACCCTGCTTCTGCAGGAAATCGGTGGAAATTCCCTGCAGCCACAGCGCGCGCCCGATCAGCGTCAGGAAAGCGGCAAACAGCACGAACAGCACCACGCGCGAACGCCACGCCGGCAACGTCACCGCCAGTACCGGGCTGGTGGAAAATTGCACGCCTTTCGCGGCAGCGGTGCGCGGCGTGCTGCGCGTCATTTGGCACCCCGGCTTAACCTGGAAGTCGCGAAGCGATTCAGTTCGCTACCCTCTCCCGCTTGCGGAAGAGGGGTTGGGGGAGAGGGCAGCCGTGGCGCTGTCATTGATTGATGTGGCATCTCCGGCACGGCCGTCAGGTATTGCGTACGTGCCGGCGTCAGCGCAACCATGTTCAGGTCGCGCCGCGCATTGGCTTCGATGCGCGCATGCTTGCCCAGCGTGGATTGATCGAGTTGCAACTGCGCCCATTCAATGTCGAGCTGGCGTGCCAGCGCTTGCGCGCGCTCCAGTTCGATGAACAGGCGGCGTGCCTGATATTGCGCATTGACCAGCGACAGTGCGCTGAACAACAGCAAACCGGTGATCAGAATGTTGAGACGGCCGCTCATTGGGCCGCCCCGATCGGCGCCAGCCGTTCGGCAACCCGCATAACGGCCGAGCGCGCGCGCGGATTGGCCGCTATTTCCGCTGCGGAGGGTTTCATTTTCAACAGCAGCTTCATTTCCGGCTGCGGCAGGTCGATTGCGCGAATCGGAAGGCGACGATGGGGCTGCGGCACATTGGCTTTGGATGCCATGAACTGCTTGACGATGCGATCTTCCAGCGAGTGAAAGCTGATCACAACCATTCTCCCATGCGGGGCCAGACGTCTGAATGCGCCGTTTAACCCTACTTCGAGTTCTTCAAGCTCTTGATTGATGAAAATCCGGATAGCCTGAAAGGTACGAGTGGCCGGGTCTTTGCCCTTCTCGCGGGTTTTGACGGCGTGTGCCACGATCTGGGCAAGCTGTCGTGTGCCTGAAATCGGCTGCACTGCCCGGCCAGCAGCAATCGCCTTTGCAATCTGAAAAGCAAACCGTTCTTCCCCATAATTCCGTATCACTTTCTCGATGTTCTGTTCAGTTTCGGTAGCCAGCCACTGCGCCGCCGACATGCCGCGCGTGGTATCCATGCGCATGTCGAGCGGCCCGTCCGAGCGAAAACTAAAACCGCGTGCCGCATCATCGACCTGCGGCGACGAAATTCCCAAATCCAGCAATACACCGTCGACCTGCGCAATGCCGCGTGCGGCCAACGCCGCGTCCATCGTCGCAAAACTGTCATGCACGATCTCAAAGCGCCGATCCACGATTGCTTGCGCCGTCGCAATCGCCTGCGGATCCTTGTCGAACGCAATCAGCCGTCCGCACGCGCTCAACCGTTCCAGAATTCTCCGGCTATGGCCGCCGCGCCCGAACGTGCCATCGACATAAATTCCATCGGTGCGCGCGCCTTCGATCGCCAGCGCATCCACCGCTTCATCCAGCAGCACCGTACGGTGCTGCAACTCTGGCACCGCTTGAGCATTCATCACGGGCTAGAATGAAAAATTATTCAGTACGTCCGGCATGCCGGTCGCAATCGCTTGCGACTCGCTTTCGGCGAGCTTGGCCGCATCCCAGATTTCAAAATGGCTTCCCATGCCGAGCAGCATCACATCGCGCGACAGCCCTGCAGCACTGCGCAATTCGGGCGCAATCAGAATGCGTCCGGCGGAATCCATTTCGACATCCGACGCATTGCCGAGAAAAATGCGTTGCCAGGCGCGCGCCGACATCGGCCATGCGGCGATCTGTTCGCGATGGCTTTCCCATACCGGGCGCGGGAAAAACAACAGGCAGCCATGCGGATGCTTGGTCAGCGTGACGCGGCCTTCGCACTGAACGGACAGTGCGTCGCGATGCCTGGCCGGAATCGACATCCTGCCTTTGGCATCGAGATTTAATGCGGACGCGCCCTGGAACACCCTGATGACCCTCGTGCTTTCATTTTAGTAATGGCCGTGAATTGTGTTTATGCGGCAATAATTATTATTTACCCCACAAAAAAACACTTTTTCACACTGTTGCCCACTTTAGAGGATGCGCTATTTGCGGTCAAGGAATATTCGGGTTCCGAATCAATGCTTTTTTCAATAAAGTCAAGGGCTTAGCGCATGACGTTTAAGTTCAATCTAGAGGAAATTCCTCAATAAATTAAGTACTTATCGCCGACAGTGAAAGTCAGGTCTCAGATAAACACATGTGTTTGACAGGTCGCATGCTTGTAAAACTACACTGTGTCGCGCTGGTAACACGCTTGAACCCCAAGAAAATAACTTCATCATCAAGAGTTAAAAATCGCCAATTAGTTTCACTTCGGAAAAATATATAACGGCTTTCAAAGCCGAAGGACTTTTGCGATGGAGGGAAAATGATTTGCCAGGCGTGCGATTCGAATCAAGGCCGCGCCGTTCGATCGATCTTCACGCAGATACGAAAACGCCATCTCGGCGATGGCGTTTTGTCATGCAGGGTAAAGCGCGTGTTGTGTTTTACTTGAGGAAATGGCTGCTGCCGAAAAGTCCGATCAGACCGATGATGATCAGATAAATGGCGACGATGAAATTCAACAGGCGCGGCATGACCAGGATCAGAATCCCGGCAACCAGCGACACCAGCGGAGCAAGGCTTAAATTGATATTCAAGATGACATCCTCTCTTTATTGTCGCAATCGGCGATTGAATTATGCCGCTGCTTCTTGTTTAGCTTGATCGGTTCCACTTTGCGAAATGATACGAAACATCCGTTTGGCAGACATCCATTGCGATATTGAATAGATGAAGAAAGAGCTTGTCGGTCGTGGGATGAAGTGCGAAAAAGAGGCAAGAAATTTTTAATTCGTCAAACCTTTGCGTGAACGCAGCATGCTTGACGAAGACATTCAATCGCTTCGCGATTCTTTTTTATTCGCTTCCATCCCACGGCCGACAAACTCTTGAACAAACTTTATGCGAGCCCTCAAAATCGATTTTGATATGACTCAAGCGTGCTGTCTTGAACGGCCGGCGATAATCGTTTTCGACGCATGATTTGATGAATCGTAATTTTCCCTCCCAAACCACGGCGGCTGGACATATGCCAAGCCGGATAAAAATGGCGCTGCCTCCGGACTGGCCGGAGGCAGCGCTGCTTGCCGATCGGCGTCGAATTATTTAGGCAGCAGCACGGTGTCGATCACGTTGATCACGCCGTTCGACTGATACACGTCGTAAGTGCTGATGCTGGCGGTGTTGCCGCTTTCATCCATCACATTGATGTTATGCATGCCGTTCATCACAAACATCAGCTTGCCGCCGCTGGCTGTCGGCAGCGTGGCCTTGCCGTCATGCTTTTTGATTTCATTGGACAATGCCATGAAATCATATTTGCCCGGCACGACGTGATAGGTCAGAATTTTAGTCAGCGTCGCCTTGTTTTCCGGCTTGACCAGCGTGTCAACGGTACCGGCCGGCAGCTTGCCGAACGCGGCATTGGTAGGCGCGAATACCGTGAACGGGCCTTTCCCTTTGAGCGTCTCGACCAGGCCGGCGGCTTTTACGGCGGCAACCAGTGTGGTGTGATCGGCCGAATTGACAGCGTTATCGACGATATCCTTGCTTGGCAACATGCTTTGTCCGCCGACCATCACGGCGTTTTGGGCGAATGCCGCACCGGCAGCCAGCAAGGACGTGGAGAGGACGAGTGCATAAGTCAGTTTGCGCATAATGATTCCTTCAAAAAGTGGTGTGAAAATCTGTTTTGCGAAGTTGCACAAAGATATACGCGCGCATCTGAAAATCGGATTCGAATTTGCTGAAATGAATTTCACACGACTGAAAAAAATGAAAATGCGATGGCCGGCACGCATCCATGCTGCGATGAGCACGACATTGAAAAGATAAAACCGGGAAGCGCTGCGGTTGGCATGATCGCCATGCCGCAACATGAAAGAAGAAATGAAGTAAGCCGATAGGCCGGATTCTGTTACGACGACGCGGGTAAGCCCGCGCGTTATGACAGCCATTCCTCTAGGCCGTGAATTGCTCCACGGCTCAAGCTTCCTACCCGCACGCTCCGCGAGCAACATCAACGCGTGCCTATTTGGAATTGCTCCGGATGGAGGTTACCGCGTTTCACCGTAACTGAATACGCTCGTCTCTGTGGCCCTGTTCCTCGCCTCGCGGCGGACGGCCGTTAACCGTCATCCTGCTCTATGGAGTCCGGACCTTCCTCCCGCCGTCGCTGTGATCAACCGAAGTTGCAGCGCCGGCCAGCGGCTGTCTGGCTTACTTCAACCGCCATTGTAACGCAGCGTCTCGGTGCGCATCCGTTTGGCTTTCACAGCCAATACGCTTTACCGTGCAGTTGCAGGTTCAGGATGGGTAGAAAAAAAGCGCATCATTTCCCGTGACGCGTCCGGCCCTTTTGCATCGGTGTAAGTACCGCTACTGCTGCCGCCGAACCACGCATGACCGGCGCCGTGCACCAGCCATTGTTCCGCAACGGCCTCTCCGTATTCATCATGATGAACGGTCTGCGTATAGGCATGACCGCCGGATGCACGTCCGTTCTGCACCGTCGCTCGCGGAGATCCCGGAGAACCATTTGCTCTGCCACGCGGCGCAACCGATTGCGCGACGATCTGATCACCATTGCGCGGATGCACCGTCTGGTCCCGGTCGCCGTGGAATACGATGATCGGCTTGATCTGTGAACCGGATGCCGGCGCGACGCCATGCGTTTTCCGGCCATGCGCTGCCGCCATGCCGCCTTTCATCGCAGCCAGCGCCGACGGCAAATCATCGGCGGCGGCATACGGCAGGCCGGAATGAATGCCGACCGCCGCATACAGTTCCGGATACGTGGTTCCCATGATGACGGCCATTGCGCCGCCCGCCGACAGGCCGGCGATATAGACCCGGCGCGCATCGACATGATAGGTCCTGATGATCTCGCGCGTGATGCCGGCAATGATCGACGGCTCGCCCTGCTCGCGTTGCTGGTCGATCGACTTGAACCAGTTCCAGCATTTCGAGCCGTTGGCCGATTGCGACTGCGCCGGATACGCCACCAGGCACTGTTTTTCTTCCGCGATCGCATTCATCCGCGTGCCGGTGGCGAAGTCGTCGGGATTTTGCGTGCAGCCGTGCAGCATCACCACCAGCGGCAGCGGCTGGCCGTGATAGCCGGCCGGAACATACAGCTTGTACTGCCGCGTACCGGCATGGTTGGCATAGGAAGCGGTGATGAATTTTCCGCTGGCGATGTTGTCGGTTTTTGCATCAGGATCGGTTTGCGGCACGAGCGCAGGCATGCCGGATGTGCCGCCTTCCAACGAGGATGACACGCCCAGCCCCGCCAACAGATGGGGAACAAATCCCGCGCTCGCATCGACGCCGCCGGTACGTGAAAACGGTGCAGGATTGATGTCCCGCATCGGCCTTGCCGCAGGTGCGGTTGCAGGCTGCTCGAAGCCCGTGTTCATTGCGCCGGACGGCATCAGATCATTGAGCGTGCGCTGAATTTTTTCGGTGGCGGCGAGCGTCCCGCCGGATTGCAGCATGTGCGCCGCTTCGCGCATGACCGCGAACATTTTTTCATTCATTTTCATTGGATTCCTTCGTGTGTCGAACCGGTTAACGAATGCGCGCGGCCAACGCGCTTTTGACGGCGGGGCTGGCATGCAAGGCGCCCAATACGACGAGCGAGTCGATGGTGGCCAGCGCCAGTTCCGGCGATACGTCGGCGCCGATGCTGGCCAGGCCGAGCACCTGGATCTGCAAGGTCTGTCCGGCCGCCTGCACCGCTTCCAGATCGGCGCGCGAATAATGCTGCAGCCCGAGCACCAGACTCTTGCGCGCGACGGTTTGCCTGACCACTTCCGCGTGCGTCGTCAATTGATTGCGGATCGCCGTGCGGATCAGATCGGTACGGTTCGAATAGAACCCTTCCTGCACCAGCAAATCGATCTGCCCGAGATCGATCAAGCCCAGATTGATGGTGATTTTTTCGGTTTCGCCTATTTTTGCGCGAATGTCGTGTACGGTCATTTGCCTTCTTATTCCATCCATATGGATTCCATATACCATCTATATGGATGTAAATTATAGGCCTTAACAGAAGATTGTCAAGCGTACTTTTCACCGGTTGCGGCATTGTCAGACCGGCTTGCATCAAATGCTTGCCCGAAGGAAAAAGAGAGTTTCCGATCTATCGGAATTTGCTGTTTCCGGCGCGCGCTGGAGCCGATGTCGAGAGGCTTGCGGCACCAATTGCCGGATCATGAACGATGCATCATGCGACCCGCCGGTGCCTTGCGAAAAAATTCCACATCATCTTGCTGGCATCCGGCCCCTTGCAGGCATTGAACCGAAGCATGCAATCGCCGCCGCTCCATGCATGATCGAGCTGAAATATCTCGCACACTTTCAGCATCAGCTTTTTACCGGCGTAGTAATCATCCGTTTGACAGGTCTTACCGCGCGTGGAAGCGGCTGCCGGCTCCGTTGCCTTGCGCCTGAGCGGCTCCGCGCCGTCCGCCGACAAGCGATCCAGCAATGTGAACTGCCGGGCCAGTTGCGCCAGATTGATCGGGCGTACCACGGTGTCCTGCCGGCCGTGGATCAGGATCGCCGGCATTGCGGGAAACGCGATGCGTCTTTTAACGGCGCTCTCGATAGCGCCGTCGATCGAGAGCGATGCGCCGTGCTGCATGACGCCATAGGCGCCCATCCGCGAATGCGCGGCGCCGAACACCGGCCCAGAATGCAATCCCACCGCCGCAATCAGGTCCGGATAATTCAGCGCCACGATGTTGGCCATGGCGGCGCCGGCGGATAATCCGGCGAGGTAGACACGGGAGCGGTCCAGCTCGTTTTTCAGGACGGCTTTTTCAATCAACGCGGCGATCATTTTCGCTTCGCCGCCGCCATTTTGAATCGCCCGCTTGTACCAGGACCAGCAGCGGTTCGGATGCGCATTGCGCGATTGCTGCGGATACAGTACGGCGAAGCCTTTTTCGTCGGCCAGCAGATTCATCCGCGTGCCTTGCGCAAACTCGTCCGCAGTCTGTTCGCAGCCATGCAGCATCACCACCACCGGCAGTGGCGATGGCGGCGCATTTGCCGGCAGGTACAGCCAATAGCGCATTCTGCGTGCAGACGGCACGCCATCCACTTCAAACGATGAGAAATAGGAAGCCAGCCATTTGCCGGCGGGCCGGGCGGCCGATGCAACGGCGATGCGTTTTGCCGGCGCGGCTGGCAGACGGCGCGTGCGCTTCGCCGCAGGCTTGGCAAAAAGGCTTTTTACCAGTTTTTTATTGCGGCTTTTTTGTGCCTTGCGGATTTGTTTGACACCGCTCCACCATAAACGGTTCAAACCCTTCAACATGCCGGACCAGTTGAAATTGACTGAACAATTGGATCAATCAAAATTTTCAAGGTTCGCGAATTCAAATGCGCCATAAAAAAGTTCCTTTCTCTTTTTTGAACCACCGTGACGATGACAAGAGAAAGGAACTCGCTTTTTGCCACACCTGTACTGCTGTTAATTCATGCAACGGCAAGCCTATCTGCCTTTGGCGGCTTCTTTTGCATCACCGACGTTTTTTTGGACTTTGCCGGATGCCTGCTTTGCCAATCCCTTGGCTTGCTGCTCCTTGCTGCCGGTCATTTTTCCCGCCTGCTGCTGCGCTTTGCCGGCGAGGTCTTTCGCACCGCCCTTTACTTGATCCTTGTTCATGTCGCGACTCCTGATAAATGGTTGATCGAGATTTTCAACGATGGCGCATATCCGCAATCTGCGTGCGGCTGCATATTGTCTGATACAGGCAATCCGTTGCACGGGCCGATTGCCCGCTTTCCATAGACTGGACAATAGAAAGAATGTTCAAACGATCGGATGCGCTATTTAACATAGCACAAGGTTTTACCATCAAATTGCAACCTGAATGCCGGATCGTTTCATTGCGGTAATTCCCGATGTGAACAAGGCCTCGATTCGCATCGCTTACCAGCCGCCGCCGAGCGACCGGATCAACGCCACCGTCGTCGTCGCCCGCGTTCCGCGCAATTGCACTGCGCATCGAGCAGATCGAGATAGCCGGTCCGGCCCGCCTGATACAGCTTGTTGGCCAGATCAACCGAGCGGCGCGCATGCTGGTATCCCAGGTAAAGCACATCAAGAGCGTGTACACCACCACCATCGGCGGCGGCGGCTCCGATCCGTTCGCACCGCAAGGCGCGGCTGAAACCCGCAAGGCGACGCTGACGCTCCTGATGAGCGACCGCAGCGACCGTCCGCGCAAGCAAGGCATCGAAAACCGGATTCGCGCCGCGCTGGAAAACCTGCCGGGCGTGCACAGCAAGGTCGGCCTCGGCGGTTCCGGCGAAAAATACGTCCTGGTGCTGACCGGCGAAGATCCCGTCGCATTGCAAACGGCGGCGCTGGCGGTGGGAAAGGATTTGCGCACGATCCCCGGCTTGGGCAGCGTCGTATCGACCGCCAGCCTGATCCGCCCGGAGATTGCGGTACGGCCCGACTTTGCACGCGCCGCCGACCTCGGCGTCACCAGTACCGCGATCGGCGATACGTTGCGCATCGCGACGCTGGGCGATTACGACCTGGCGTTGCCGAAGCTGAATCTGTCGCAGCGGCAGGTGCCGATCGTCGTCAAGCTCGATGATGCAGCGCGCAAGGATTTGAGCGTGCTCGAACGGCTGACGGTGCCCGGCTCGAAAGGTCCGGTCATGCTGGGCCAGGTTGCGTCGCTGGAAATCGCCGGCGGCCCGGCGGTCATCGACCGTTACGATCGCTCGCGCAACGTCAATTTCGAAATCGAGCTGTCCGGCTTGCCGCTGGGCGATGTGACCGCGGCGGCGCAAAAGCTGCCGGCCATCGTCAACCTGCCGCCCGGCGTGAAAGTGGTCGAAGTGGACGATGCCGAAGTGATGGGCGAATTGTTTGCCAGTTTCGGCCTGGCGATGCTGACCGGCGTGCTGTGCATCTTGCTGTGCATCTATATCGTGCTGGTGCTGCTGTTCAAGGATTTCCTGCATCCGGTGACGATCCTGGCGGCGCTGCCGCTGGCGCTGGGCGGCGCATTCGTCGGCCTGCTGGTGCGCAAAAGAGTTTCTCGATGCCGTCGCTGATCGGCCTGATCATGCTGATGGGCATCGCCACCAAGAACTCGATTTTGCTGGTGGAATACGCGATCGTCGCACGGCGCGATCACGGCATGAGCCGCGTCGAAGCGTTGCTCGACGCCTGCCACAAGCGCGCGCGGCCGATCATCATGACGACGCTGGCGATGGGCGCGGGCATGATGTCGATTGCGGTAATCGGCGGATTGATTACATCGACGGTGTTGAGTTTGCTGGTGGTGCCGGTGGTGTTTACCTATCTGGACGATCTGGATGCTGGGGCGCATCGGGCGCAGGTTGCGCAAAGAGCATAAGGGAAGCGTGGAGCAATCGGATGGAGCCGCTCCCGGTTGATACATCGTTCTTGAGATAAGTGGATAAAAGGCAAGACCTGCTCCATCAGTCCGGCGTTCCATCCCCCTCATCCAAAATACGAGAGTAAGCCACTGTTTGCGCGAGTTTCTTGCGGTTGCCTTTGAACAGCCAAATAGAACTTTTGCAAAAGCACAGTGCGTGTGCTAGATTTAATTCAGAAAGTGCAAATCATGAGGGCATCTCTATACGGAATTTCCCCCCGGCACCCAATGCGGTGGGTCCCAATGCGGTGGGTCCTTTTCATGCTTTTGTTCCTCGTCAGTTTGGCAGCGGCTGCGGCCAACGGGCACAGCGGAGGCGGCGGACATGGCGGAGGGGGACATGGAGGAGTCGGCCATGGTGGAGGAGTCGGCCATGGCGGCAATCATGCAAGCCATCACGGAGGACATTTTGGAGGGGGGCATGGCGGCGGTCACGCATTGTTTGGCCTCGGCTATTGGCCTTGGTATTATCCATCCTATTACTACCCGCCAACGGTGGTAGCGCCTTTATCGCCGCCGGTGTATGTGGAGCAAGGCGACGAACAGGCAGCGTCTCAATCCGCCTATTGGTATTATTGCGCCAGTTCTCGCGGCTACTATCCCTATGTGACGCAATGCCCGGACGGCTGGCAACCCGTCGGGCCGAGGCCGCCATGATTGCACCAGACAAATTCAGGCTGTCATCGCTTGTCGGCCTGATAGGGTTGAGCGCATGTACTTGGGTGCCGACAGGTCCCACGGTGCCGGTGCTGCCTGGCACCGGCAAGAGTCTTGATCAGCTTCGTGCCGATGATGCCGTATGCCAGCCATACGCGCTGACACAAGCCGGCGGAACGCCCCCCGCGCAGACTTCCGCCTACGACACACAGCGGCGCTATGACCTCAGCTACATACAATGCATGTACGCCAAGGGCCATCGCGTGCCGGTGCTTGGTCCCATGACGGTGCGTCCGGCGCAAGCTCCGCCGCCGTCACCGGATCCGCCGCGTTAGCCTGAAAAATTCACGCAGTAGTGGTGAGCGCCGATGCGCTCCTGCTCGATGAGTCGGAACGCGGCCCGGATGAGGACTTGCGCTTTCAGTTCGAGGCGTTGTCCGCGATGTCGCCGGAAGAGAAGCAGGTCGCCAAGTCCGTGCTGGAAGCGATGATCATGAAGAGCCAGGTTACCGGCGCGGTGGCCGGAGCACTTGCCCGTGTCAGTCCGCCAGCAACCAAAAAGAAGCCACTGCATCCGGGGAATTCGGAGGCAGTGGCTTTTTTAATTAGGACTTAATGAAATGGACTCCACCCTCCCGACGACGGCATCATAATGTGCCAAGGGTGCCAGAGCGGCTGGCACGCGAACAAAAAATGAATAATGCATGGCTGAATTATTACTCCAAAGGCATTGCGCTTCTCGAGAAAAGTAATACTGGCACTGCATTTTTGAATGCGCTGCCAACACTCAAGGATTCGTTGGGTCTGGATCGCAACGATAGCGGTTTAGAGAATGTCTTCAATGAAATCACTCAGAAGGAGATCATTGCAACATCCAAGTTTTATGATGAAGCTCGATTTCTGGCAAGCGTGTCGGTTCCTGTACGCAAGCCACGTTTAAGCTTGACGGTTATCGCAGGCTTGATATTAGGGCTCATGATTGGTGCGGGTTACGCTCTTTGGATAAGCAGGGAGCGTCAGGAAAAAACCAATCTGGATATTTCTTTAAACAATCTATTGCTGCAACAAGGCTGACTCAGGCACCTGTTCATTCGCATGCAATCGGCATATTTTTTTGATAATCCGTTGGGGAATTCGGGGCGTACCTTTCGTCCGCCGCAGAGTCCGACAGCGTGCCAACCGTCAGTTTGCCGGCATTGCAGAATCCCTTCGCAAAGGCGCTGCCTACGCCGACATCAATCGCTGCGACAGCGTGCCTGTTCAGCCAAAGTTTTCGCATACATGCGGCGCAATGCGCTACGCTTATTGCCGCCTTACTTGTTGCAAGTTACGACTTTCACCTTTTGTGGCACTTTTACGATACCGCAGTACGGACAGGATACGGCTTACGAAAACCTGGTGAAATCCGGTTTGCGTTTTTGAAAAAACGCGGCGAATGCTTCTTTCGCTTCCGGTGCGGACAGCATTGTGCCGAAATACTTGTTCTCCTCCATCATTTGTGCATCGATCGCAGCAGTCTGGGCAGACTTCATCAAGCTCTTGGTTGCGCGCAGCGACGATGCCGGCAGTGCCGCCAGCCTGGTTGCCTGCGCATTGGCAAAAGCGCGAAGTTCATCGGCCGGCACTACCCTGGTGACCAGGCCCATCTCGTAGGCATCCTTCGCTGAAAATGCCTCGCCCAGCAGCAGTTTTTCCGCGGCGCGCGGATAACCCGCGATTTGCGGCAGCAGCATGCTGGACGCAAATTCCGGACACAACCCGAGCTGCGTGAACGGCATCGAAAATTTCGCATTATCCGCGGTATAGATCAGGTCGCAATGCATCAGCATGGTGGTGCCGATGCCGACCGCCGCACCGGCGACTGCCGCAATCACCGGTTTCGGTGCGCGACTCAGATTGACCATGAATTGCGTCACCGGGCGTTCGCCGATCGCGTCTTGCGACGAGTTTTTCATGAAATCTTCCAGATCGTTGCCGGCGGTGAAAATTTCCGGCTTGCCGGCGATCAGAATCGCGCGTACCGCCGGGTCGGCTTCCGCCTCCTTCAATGCATCGGCCATGGTTTGATACATCGCCGCCGTAATCGCATTTTTCTTGTCGGGCCGATTGAATTCGATCATGAGGATGCCGTTCGACTTGCTGGTTAAAATGTCCATGTGATTTCCTGATAAGATTACGTTTAGGTAGCCCAGTAAAAAAGCCGCACAGCGTGGCACTGTACGGCTTTTGGATGAACGTCGTCGCTCTTACATGCGTTCGAAAATACCGGCGGCGCCCATGCCGGTGCCGACGCACATCGTCACCATGCCGTACTTGAGGTTCTTGCGTTGCAGCGCATGGATCACCGTTGCGGAACGGATCGCGCCGGTCGCACCAAGCGGATGGCCCAACGCAATCGCGCCGCCCATCGGATTCACCTTGGATGGATCGAGCCCGAGATCCTGAATCACGGCCAGCGCCTGTGCGGCGAATGCTTCATTCAGTTCAAACCAGTCGATCTGGTCCTGCGTGATGCCGGCTGCGCGCAACGCGGCGGGTATCGCTTCCTTCGGACCGATGCCCATGATTTCCGGCGGCACGCCGCGCACCGCAAACGATGCGAACCGGGCTAGCGGCGTCAGGTTGAATTGCGTGAGGATTTTTTCGCTGACCAGGATCAACGCGCCGGCGCCATCCGACGTCTGCGAGCTATTGCCGGCAGTGACCGATCCCTTGGCGGCGAATACCGGCTTGAGCTTGCCCAAACCTGCCAGGCTGGAGTCGGCGCGCGCGCCTTCGTCGCGGCTGACGGTGCGGGTCGTGACATCGATCTGGCCGGTCGCCAGGTTCGGGAATTTTTCAACGATCTCGACCGAAGTCGTCTCGGCGTCAAAATAACCTGCTTGTTGCGCAGCAAGCGCTTTCAGATGCGAATCCAGCGCGAACTGATCCTGCGCCTCGCGCGACACTTTCCATTGCTGCGCGACTTTCTCGGCCGTCAAACCCATGCCGTACGCCATCCCGATGTTCTCATCCTTGAAGATGCCCATGTTCATCGAAGGATGATGGCCCATCATCGGCACCATCGACATCGATTCGGCGCCGGCCGCGATCATGACATCGGCCTGGCCGACGCGGATGCGGTCAGCCGCCATCGCGACTGCGGTGATGCCGGATGCGCAGAAACGGTTGATGGTCACGCCGCCGACCGATTGCGGCAAGCCGGCCAGCAGCACGGCCATACGCGCCAGGTTACCGCCTTGCTCGGCTTCCGGGAACGAGCAGCCGACGATTGCGTCTTCGATCAGTTTCGGATCAAGGTTCGGCACTTGCGCCAACGCCGATTGCAGCACGCGCACCAGCAAATCATCCGGGCGGGTGTTCTTGAACATGCCGCGCGGCGCCTTGCCGATCGGGGTACGGGTTGCGGCGACGATGTATGCGTCTTGAAGTTGTTTGGTCATTTCAGAATTCTCCTGGTTCATTCGACCGATGGCGCGGCGGGAAGCCGTGCGATCGTGCCTTGCGCAACTGCGCATAAAATTTCTTTGCCTTGGTTGACGACGAACACGTCGCAACGGCATACCGCCTGCGATTTGCCCGCATGTACCGCTGTAGCACGGGCGATGATTTCCTGCCCAATGGCGGGACGTACATAATTGATCTTGTATTCCGACGTAACGACCGCCGCGCCGAGCGCCGCGCCGCCGGCGTAAGTCAGCGCGTTGTCGGCGGCATAACTCACTACGCCGCCGTGGACAAAACCATGCTGCTGCCGTAGCGCATCCTTGATCGGGATACGCAATTCGGTTCCCTCCGGATCAAATCTGGTCAGCACCGCGCCGATCAGTTTGCTGAACGGTTGCGATTCCAAAACTTGCTGTCCGCGCAGCAGCATGTCCATCGTTTTCCCCTGCCGATCAGTTGCGAACCGGCTTGCCGGTCTGCATCATGCCCATGATTCGCTCTTGCGTCTTGGGGTGGTTCAGCAATTCCATGAACGCCTTGCGCTCAAGGTCCAGCAGCCATTGTTCATTGACTAAACTGCCTTGCTCGATGTCGCCGCCGCTGACGATTTCGGCAATCATCGCGCCGAGTTTGTAGTCGTGCGCTGAAATGAAATTGCCGTCGCGCATGTTGACCAGTTGCGCCGAGATGGTCGCCATGCCGTAACGACCGGTCACCGGCACCAGCGCTTGACGCGGCGGGCGATAACCGGCGTCGAACATCGCACGCGCTTCGACCTTGGCGACATGCAGCAATTCGTAAGCATTGAACACGATGACATCGTCTTCCGACAGATATCCCATCTTCTGCGCTTCGAGCGCCGATTTGGATACGGCGGCAGTCGCGGCATTGGTGAAATAATTTTTCAGGAATTGCAGTATGTCGTTGCCCTTGGCGTCGGCTGCCGCGCGCACGGCCGCTTCCTTCAAGCCGCCGCCGGCCGGGATCAAGCCGACGCCGACTTCAACCAGGCCAATGTACGATTCGATCGATGCGATGCGTTTGGCCGCATGCATCATCAATTCGCAACCGCCGCCGAGCGCCAGACCGGCAACTGCCGCGACCACCGGCACGTTCGCATATTTCAATGCCTGATGCGCCTGCTGCAATTTCGCGACTTCCGGCTCGATCGCCTTGACGCCACCCGACATGAACACCGGCAGCATCGACTGCAGATCGGCGCCGGCGGAGAACGCGCCGCCTTCGGCCGCATCCGCGCTCCAGATCACCAAGCCCTTGTAATTTTTTTCCGCTTCGGCGATCGCCTTGGCGAGGCCGTTGATCACGCCTGCGCCGATCACACGCATCTTGGTTTTCAGCGACAGGATCAGCACGTCGTCGTTCTGATGCCAGATGCGCACCGACTCATCTTCGAATACCGTCGTGCCGGCAGTCTTGCCATCGGCAGCGCCTTCGCCCAGCACCGGTGCGCGGAACGCCTGGCGCTGATACACCGCCAATTCCGAACGCGCCACATTGACTTTTTTAGCCGGCGAATACGAACCGTCGGCGGCATGCACGCCGGTACGGCCATCGAAGACCCAAGCCGGCAGCGGCGCGCTGGACAATGCCTTGCCGGCGTCGATATCTTCCTTGATCCAGGTCGCGATCTGCTGCCAGCCTGCCGCCTGCCATGTTTCGAACGGACCGAGATTCCAGCCGAAACCCCAGCGCAACGCAAAATCGACGTCGCGCGCATTGTCGGCGATCGACTCCAGATGCACCGCGATGTAATGGAATGCGTCGCGGAAAATCGACCACAGAAATTGCGCTTGCGGATTAGTCGAATCGTGCAGCGCTTTCATGCGCTTGACCGGATCCTTCTCTTTCAGGATGCGTGCCACCAGATCGTCGGCCTTGCCGCCGCCGGCGACATAATCACCCTTGGCCGCGTCGAAACGCAGAATATCCTTGCCGACTTTCTTATAGAAGCCGGCGCCGGCCTTCTGACCCAGCGCACCGACTGCAACCAGTTTCGTCAGCACATCCGGCGTTTTGTAAACCGCGAAAAACGGATCGTCTTTCAGGTTGTCCTGCATCGTCTTGATGACATGGCCCATTGTATCCAGACCGACCACGTCGGCGGTACGGAACGTGCCCGATTTGGCGCGGCCCAGCTTGGTGCCAGTCAGGTCATCGACCACATCGACCGACAAGCCGAATTTTTCCGCTTCATGAATCGTTGCCAGCATGCCGAATATACCGACGCGGTTGGCAATGAAGTTCGGCGTATCGATTGCACGTACCACGCCTTTGCCGAGCGTCGATGCGAGAAAGTCTTCGAGCTGGTCGAGGATTTCCGGCCTGGTCGATTCGGTCGGAATCAGTTCGACCAGATGCATGTAACGCGGCGGGTTGAAGAAGTGCACGCCGCAAAAGCGCGATTTCAATTCATCGTCGAAACCTTCGGACAACGCGGTGATCGACAGGCCCGACGTATTGGAGGCGAAGATCGCATTCGGTGCAATATGCGGCGCGACTTTTTTATACAAGTCGTGCTTCCAGTCCATCCGTTCCGCGATCGCTTCGATGATCAGGTCGCACTCTTTCAACACGTCGAGATTGTCTTCGTAGTTGGCCACTTCGATCAGCGCGGCGTGATCCTTGTTACCGAGCGGCGCAGGAGAAAGTTTTTTCAGGTTCTCGATGGCGCGCAGCACGATGCCGTTCTTCGGGCCTTCTTTTGCAGGCAGATCGAACAGCACGACCGGCACCCTGGCATTGACGCAATGGGCAGCAATTTGCGCACCCATCACGCCTGCGCCGAGCACGGCGACTTTTTTGACGATGAAATTGGACATTATTGTTATCCTTAAAAATTCCTGAAAGTTATCCGCTCCCCTTCAAGGGGAAGGAGTAAAACGCGCGGTCGGCAGGGGAAATTATTTACAATAAATCCGCATCGAGCGCCATCAAATTCCCGGCGCCCGAACGCGCCTGATGAATCAGCATCGCCGTTTCCGGCAGCAGCCGCGCGAAATAGAAACGCGCGGTTCCCAGTTTCGACTTGTAAAAGTTATCGCCCGAATCCTGTTTTTCCAGCGCGATCTTCGCCATCCGCGCAAAGAAATACGCATACACCAGATGACCTACCACACGCAGATACGGTACCGCCGCCGCACCCACTTCATCCTGATTCTGGAATGCCTTCATGCCGATTTCCATCGTCAGCTTGGTGACCTTGTCGCCCAGATCGGCCAGCGGCGTGATGAATTCGGACATCGCTTCGTCGGTGCCGTTTTCTTCAACGAATGCCTGCAACTGCGCGCCGAACTTGCGCAGCTTCGCACCGTTATCCATCAGCACCTTGCGGCCCAGCAAATCCAGCGACTGAACCGTGTTGGTGCCTTCGTAAATCATGTTGATGCGCGCATCGCGCACATACTGCTCGATACCCGACTCGGCAATGTAGCCATGGCCGCCGTATACCTGCATCGCTTCCGACGTGGCGATCCAGCCGTTGTCGGTCATGAAGGACTTGATGATCGGCGTCAGCAGCGCAACCTGGTCGGCAGCATCCTTGCGCACTTCTTCATCCGGGTGATGCAATTCCTTGTCGATCTGCAAGGCGACGTATGAACCGAATGCACGGCCGCCTTCGGCATAGGCTTTCGCGGTCAACAGCATGCGGCGCACATCCGGATGCACGATGATCGGATCGGCAGGCTTGTCCGGTGCTTTCACGCCGGACAAGCTGCGCATCTGGATCCGATCTTTCGCATACACCAGCGCATTCTGATACGCGACTTCCGTCAGGCCCAGCGACTGCATGCCGACGCCCAGGCGCGCGGCATTCATCATCACGAACATCGCATTGAGTCCTTTGTTCGGTTGGCCGATGATCCAGCCGGTCGCGCCATCCATGTTCATCTGGCAGGTCGAATTGCCGTGGATGCCCATTTTTTCTTCGATCGCGCCGCAGAAAATCGGATTGCGCGCACCGAGCGAGCCGTCTGCGTTCGGAATGAATTTCGGCACCAGGAACAATGAAATACCCTTGGTGCCCGCCGGCGCATCCGGCAGACGTGCCAGCACCAGATGCAGAATATTGGCGGCCATGTCGTGTTCGCCGGCCGAAATGAATATCTTGCCGCCGCTGATCTTGTACGATCCATCGGCTTGCGGCTCCGCTTTCGAACGCAGCATGCCGAGATCGGTGCCGCAATGCGGCTCGGTCAGACACATGGTGCCGGTCCACTCGCCGGAAACCATCTTCGGCAGATACAGCGCTTTCTGTTCCGGCGTGCCATGCTCATGCAGGCACTCATACGCGCCGTGCGACAACCCCGGATACATGGTCCACGCCTGATTGGCCGAATTCATCATTTCATAGAACGAATTGTTCAACACCATCGGCAAACCTTGCCCGCCGTATTCCGGATCGCACGACAGCGACGGCCAACCGGCTTCCACGTATTGCCTGTAGGCTTCCTTGAAACCTTTCGGCGGCGTGACTTCATGCGTTTCCTTGTTCAGGCGGCAGCCCTCGCGGTCGCCCGGATGATTCAGCGGAAACAGTACGTTGGAGGTAAATTTTCCGCCCTCTTCCAGCACCTGGTTGATGATGTCGGCATCGACTTCGGCATGCTTCGGCATCTGCTTCAGCTCTTGTTCGACCTGCAACAATTCATGCAGTACGAACTGCATGTCGCGCAATGGCGCAATGTATTGGCCCATGATTTCTCCTGACGGCTAAACGGATTAAGCTGTTTTCTTGACAGCGGATTTTGGATGTTGTTTTGCAACCGGCTTGCCATCCTGCGGATTGCGATAACTTTCGATCAGGCGGTCGAAACCGCTCTGTGCACGGTTGACGCTGCCGGGTCTTTTGATGAAGCGGGCATCGTGGTGCAACGCGAGAATCAGTCCGTACATTTCATAAACCAGTTGCTGCGGATCGGTATCGGTGCGCAAATGGCCCATTTCTATCGTTTGCTCGACACAGCGACGCAGCGCGTCCTGCCATGCGCGTACCATGCCGACCAGTTCCTCGCGAATGGCGCCGGGCCGGTCATCGTATTCGGCTGCGCCGCTGATATAGATACAGCCTGACGCGATTTCTACCGTCACGCGCTTGACCCAGCGCGCAAACATTCCCTGCAAGCGAGGCAGGCCGCGCGGCTCCTTCATGCTGGGGTAGAACACTTCCTGCTCGAAGTGATGGTGATACAGTTTCAGCACTTCGATCTGCAAGTCTTCGCGCGAGCCGAAATGGGCGAACACGCCGGACTTGCTCATGTTCATCTTGTCTGCCAGCAAACCAATGGTCAACCCCTCCAGACCATCGCGGCTAGCCAAGCCGAGCGCCACATCAAGGATTGCCGCACGGGTAAGCTCCCCTTTGCGCATGAATTTCGGTGTCGTTTCGGAAATGTTATAAGCCACGATATGTCCAGTATGAAAATTGCAAAAGCAGCGCTGATGAACTGAATGCGAACGTTCGTACTATTATGCACCGGGATATAAAAGTCAAACGCGAACTTAGAGGAGCGGTTCTATTTGCCCGCGGCTTGGCTGCCCGCAGCTCTTTTGGTTGCGGCACGTCACAAACCTGTAGCGGCCCGAGCCCGAGTCAGGAATTCGAGCGATCCAGCTGCCGTCTGTCACGTTTGGTGGGCCGCCCCTTGATCGTGCTGCCCGGTTCGCGAAAATATTTTTTCTTGTCGGCCTCTTTTTGCCGCTTGACGATGCTTGCATCGGTTTCCGCATACAGGGTTTGCGCCACCGTTGCCGAACCGCGCATATCCGACAAATTTTGCACCACGATCTGCCATTCGGTCGCGCCGTTGTCGATATCCAGCGTATCGCCGATCCTGACGCTGCGGGCCGGCTTGATACGGTCGCCATTGAGCCGCACCTTGCCGTCATCGACCGCGTCGGTGGCAAGCGAGCGCGTCTTGAAAAATCGCGCGGCCCATAGCCATTTATCAATACGAACCGTGTCAGTCATCATGTGAATAGAAATTTCAAAGCGGTTTACGAAAAATCAGGCTGATATTTTAATTCCCCATGCTTTTCAAAACCGCCAAGAAAACCAGCTACCTGATGCAAAACAATGCGAAAAGAATCAGTTGGCACCGGGATGCACCATTTTCGCCGTTTCTGCGTACAATTTGTTGTTAATGTAATCTTTATATGCAATCCATTAAGCAGTGCGCGCGACTGACGTCAGCGCTTGCATCACCAGACAGCCAACTCTCTTTCGAACGGATTCCAATTGTCCACTCCCGATCCACAACAGCTGAAGACATGGCTTGCCGCCGTCGTCCGCAAGGATGCGAACGCTTTTCGTTCATTGTATGACGCAACATCGTCGAAACTGTTTGGCTTCGCTCTCCGTATATTAGTTAAGCGGGAACTGGCGGAAGAAGTTTTGCAGGAGAGTTTCGTCAACATCTGGAATAACGCCGCCAGTTATCAGGCAAGCCTGGCCGCGCCCATGACATGGATGACTACCATCGTGCGCAACAAGGCGTTCGATCTGCTGCGGCGGGTCGATAGCACGGTCGAGATCGATGCGGATACTTTTGACAAGGATGTAATGGATGCACTGGAAAGCACCGACCCGACTCCGATCGAGGCGCTGCAACTGGCTCAGGATTCAAAGGCGCTGGCGCGCTGTTTTGCAAAGCTGGAAGGCCTGCACCGGCAGGCGATCGCGCTGGCGTTCTATCACGACCTGTCGCATAGCGAAGTGGCGGAGCAGATGAAGCTGCCGATCGGCACCGTCAAGACCTGGGTCCGGCGCGGACTGGAGCGTTTGCGTCAGTGCCTGACCAAAGTGGAGCGCGCATGAATATCCGGCATAACGACGCACTGATCGACAAACTGGCGGCCGAATACGCGCTGGGCACGCTCAAGGGCGGCGCACGGCGCCGTTTTGAACATTGGATGCGCGACAATGCCGTACTGCGCCGGGCGGTCGCCGAGTGGCAGGACCGGTTGAATCCGATGGCGGAATTCGCTCCGGCCGCAGAGCCGTCGGCGCAGGTCTGGCGTGCGATTGAAACAAAACTGAATTTGAAAGGCAGCCGCAGCGCAGGCAAGCGTTCGTTCTGGCGAGGATTGCGTGAGGATTTAAGTTTCTGGCGCGGCTTGGGAATGGCGTCTACCGCGCTGGCGACAATCCTGGTGGCGGTGCTGGTCACCAAACAGCTCGAACCGGCAGCGCCCGTCACGTCTTATGTTGCGATGCTGGCCGATGACAACGCGCAGCCGATCGCCGTCGTCACCGGCGATGCCCGGCGTCGCCAACTGACCGTTAAAGTCGTAATGCAGCAAAATATCGCAGCCGATAAAAGCCTGGAATTGTGGGCTGTGCCGAAACCGGGCGAAGGACCGCCGCGCTCGCTGGGTTTACTGGCTGACAACGGCACCATTACGTTGCCGCTGCCGGAAAACGCCACGCCGCAGTCGATTCCGTTGCTGGCTGTGACCCTAGAGCCGAAAGGCGGCTCGCCGAATCCGAACGGGCCGACCGGGCCGATTGTATTCAAAGGCGCATGGATGCAGATCTAAGATTGCATTATTCGGCGTACTTGCCCAACGTGATGATTCGCAAGATGCTTTTGTACAGAAAGTACGCCGCGCCGTACCAGGCGCGGTAGTACCACGGCATGTGCGCGAAATCGTCAAGCTTGACAGGCACGCCATCCGCTGCTCCGGCTTGGATATGCCTGCGCAACGCCAGCGCGAACTCGGCATCCTTGATCACGATGTTCGCTTCCTGATTGACGAACAGGCTCAAGCCATCGTAATTGCTCGAGCCCACCGTCGCCCATTCATCATCGATCGCCGCCACCTTGCCGTGCAACTGGGTTTTCCGGTACTCGACTACCTTCACGCCGCTTTTGAGCAGCTTCGGATAAAACGAATGCGCCACCGCATCCTGCAGCCGGAACTGTCCGACGCCGAGCAGCAGCGTCACGTCAACGCCGCGTGCCGCGGCTGACGCGAGCGCATCCCGCAATTTGCGCCCGGGCGCAAAATAAGGATTGGCAAGCCAGGCGCTTTTGCGGGCATGGCCCAGGGCTTGCAAATACGCGCGCTGAATGGTGCGGCGATTGCGCAAATTGTCGCGCACCACCAGCCCGGCCAATGCCGGCGCATCGCTGACGGTAATGTGCGTTGCGCGCGTTTCCTTGAAAGCTTTCCAGCGCGTTTTCAGCGTCAGATTGCCGAGCCGAGCCCATTGCGTTGCTGTTTCGCGATGAATCGCCGCCACCAGCGGGCCTTCTATGCTGACCGCGAAATCCCAGCGCGGGGCAGGCAAAACCACCTTGGCATTATTGTCGGACAAAAGATCATCGTTGATATTTTGTCCGCCCAGAAAAGCCAGGCGCCGGTCCACCACGCAAATCTTGCGATGCGTGCGCGCGACGCCCCGGCGGAACCACGGATTGAAGCTGCGGTGATTGACTCCTGCCGCCAGAAACGCTTTATGGAGCACGTTGGATTGCACGCGGCCGGTGCCGATCCAGTCGGTAATCACATTGACCTGCACGCCGCGGCCGGCGGCGCGGGCAAGCGCATCCTTGATTCGTTCGCCGGTTTCATCATCGGCGAAAATATACGTTTCCAGATAAATCTCGGCCGTGGCCGCATCGAACGCCGCCACCAGCGCCGGAAAGAACTCGGCACCGCAATGCAAGAGCTTGATTTGATTATTGGCGGTAAGCGTTACCGAACGCATGAATGGAAAGGCGCCTTGATCGCAGTCGATACCGCATGGAAAAATGGAGTTCGCTGTATTCTATGTGAAGTCCGTCGCAATGATGTGCGAAACCTGCATCAAATATAACGCCGATCAACAATCCGTTTTATCTCAAGAGCAGGTCTGCCACGATCGGCGCATGATCCGACAGCCTGGCCCACAACGCGCCATGCAATACCTGCGCCGACTCAACCTCGAATCCCCGCACATAAATGCGGTCCAGCTGTAAAAGCGGCAACGCCGCCGGGAAGGTCCGGGCCGGCTGGATTTTCGGTCCGCGGCCGCTCAATTGGCGCAGATAACTTCCGAATCCGCGTCTGGACAGGTTTTCGTCAAACACTTCACATACACCCAGGCTGGTGCGCAGCACATCGCTCAAATGATTGCCCCAGTCGTTGAAATCGCCGGCGATGATGACCGGCGCATCGTTCGGCGCAGAACTCGACACGGCATCGATCAGCGCGTCGGTCTGACGCTTGCGGCTGCCGGCAAACAGGCCCAGATGGATCACGTAGCAATGCACCTCCGCCTCCGGCATCCGTACCACGCAATGCAGGATGCCGCGCGCTTCATACGCATGATCCGAGACATTCTGATTGCGTGAAGACAGAATCGGAAAACTGCTCAACAGCGCATTGCCATGATGGCCATGATCGTAGACTGCGTTCATGCCGTACGCGCATTGATGCGAGTCGCCGGCCAGGAAATCCTGCTGCGGCAGCTCGGGCCAGTTTGCCGCGTGTTTCAGCGCGTGCATGTCATGCCGTCCCTGCACTTCCTGCAGGAACAATATGTCGGATTGCATCGACGTGATTGCCTGCTTCAATGCATGAATGCGCGGACGGCTGCCGAACGAAGACACGCCTTTGTGAATGTTGTAAGTAGTAATCCGAAGTTTCATGTGGCCGATCTGCAATATCTTTTTAAATTGCCGTCATGGCGCACCGATTTCAAACGGCTGCTTAATCGACAGCCTGCCCGGCATGGCGCGGCAACTGCAAAATCGCTTCCGCATTTGACGGTGAAAAACATTTATCCGCCGCCTCGCGATAAGGAAGCCATAAATAATCGACATGCTCGCGCGGCGCCAGCGTGATCGCAATGGTGCGCGGCACCAGCAAACTGAATACATGCTCGGCATTTTTCGCAACGCCCGGCGCGTAACGATGGCGCCAGACAGGATAGATTTCATAAACGTTCGAAAGTTGCCAGGCGCGAAGGTTCATCAACGGAACGCAGCGAATGTTGCCGCTCATATCGAATCCGGGCGAATAGTCTAGGGATTTGCTCGTTGCCTCAACGATCCGGATACCGGTTTCCTCCCGCACCTCGCGTTTCGCCGTTTCGATCAATGGTTCGTCGAGCGACTCTTTCGATCCTGTCACCGATTGCCAGAACCCCGGCATGTCTGCGCGTTCGATGAGCAATACGTCAAGATCGGCAGTGTGAATGACGACGAGCACGGATTCTGGAATTTTGTAGGGCTTGCTCATTTTCCGGGAAAATAAATCGCATCTGATTTTCGGCTTTAACAAAGACTGAAAACGCCGCGCTTGGCAGATTCCCAGCCAAAAAAAGGCGCGGAAACCCGCGCCTCTGATTATGCCGCAAAGCCGGACATCTTATGTTTTCACCACCGGCTCCACATTGCGCAACCGGATGTGCAATTCGCGCAACTGCTTTTCATCCACTTCCGACGGCGCTTGCGTCAGCAGGCACTGCGCGCGCTGGGTTTTCGGGAAAGCGATCACATCGCGAATCGATTCGGCGCCGGTCATCATCGTGACGATGCGATCCAGCCCGAATGCCAAACCGCCGTGCGGCGGTGCGCCGTATTGCAACGCATCGAGCAGGAAGCCGAATTTCAGCTGCGCTTCTTCGGCACCGATCTTCAATGCGCGGAACACCTTGCTTTGCACGTCGGCGCGATGGATACGGACCGAGCCGCCGCCCAGTTCCCAACCGTTCAACACCATGTCGTAGGCTTGAGCGATTGCGCGGCCCGG
Source organism: Herminiimonas sp. (assembly GCA_027310305.1). Taxonomy (GTDB): domain Bacteria; phylum Pseudomonadota; class Gammaproteobacteria; order Burkholderiales; family Burkholderiaceae_D; genus DAIDBD01. Next base: position 30,901 of record DAIDBD010000029.1, on the reverse strand, counting down.
GTCGGTCTCGATGAAATCCTCGTGCCCGTCTTTCGGCGACGTGAACGGATGATGCAGCGCGACCCAGCGATCGCCCTCTTCATCATGTTCGAACATCGGGAAGTCAACCACCCACAGCGGGCGCCAGGTGTCGTCGAACAAATCATTCTTTTTGCCGAAATCGCTATGGCCGATTTTGACGCGCAATGCGCCGATCGCATCGTTGACGATTTTTGCCTTGTCGGCGCCGAAGAAAATCAGATCGCCATCCTGCGCGCCGGTCTGCTCGATGATTTGCGCCAGCGCGGCATCGTGCAGATTCTTGACGATCGGCGATTGCAAACCGTCGCGGCCTTTGCTTTTTTCATTGACCTTGATGTAAGCCAGACCTTTCGCGCCGTAGATCGCGACGAACTGGGTATAAGCGTCGATTTCGGAACGCGGCATGGCGCTGCCGCCCGGCACGCGCAAGCCGACGACGCGGCCGCCTTCCATGTTGGCTGCGCCCGAAAATACCTTGAAGTCGACATCCTTCATCACGGCAGTCAGGTCGGTGAATTCGAGCTTGACGCGCATGTCGGGCTTGTCCGAACCGTACATGCCCATTGCCGTTGCAAAATCCATTACCGGGAACGGGTTGGGCAGATCGACATCGAGCGCCTTCTTGAACACGAGACGGATCATGTTTTCAAACAGGTCGCGGATTTCCTGCTCGGACATGAACGAGGTTTCGCAATCGATCTGCGTGAATTCCGGCTGACGGTCCGCACGCAGGTCTTCGTCGCGGAAGCACTTGACGATCTGGTAATAGCGGTCGAAGTTGGCGACCATCAGCAATTGCTTGAACAGTTGCGGCGATTGCGGCAATGCGAAGAAGTGGCCGGCGTTGACGCGCGACGGCACCAGGTAATCGCGCGCGCCTTCGGGCGTGGACTTGGTCAGCATCGGCGTTTCGATGTCGATGAAGCCGTTCTCATCGAGGAACTTGCGCACTTCCATCGTGACCTTGTAGCGCAGACGCAGATTGTTCTGCATTTGCGGACGGCGCAAATCCAGTACGCGATGGGTCAGGCGCGTGGTTTCCGACAGGTTATCGTCGTCGAGCTGGAACGGCGGCGTGACCGACGGATTCAATACTTCGAGTTGTTGGCACAGCACTTCGATCCTGCCGGATTTCAGGTTCGGATTGGTGGTGCCTTCCGGACGGTTGCGCACGATGCCGGTCACGCGCAGGCAGAATTCGTTGCGTACCGCTTCAGCCGCCTTGAAGACATCGGCGCGATCGGGATCGCAGACGATTTGCACCAGGCCTTCGCGGTCGCGCAAGTCGATGAAGATGACGCCGCCGTGATCGCGGCGGCGATGGACCCAGCCGCACAAGCTGACGGTTTGGCCGAGAAGCGCCTCAGTGGTGAGGCCGCAGTAATGTGTTCGCATCGACATATTCAATTTCCAGTTTCAAATTCTTCGGTATCCTGCGGCAATGGCTGCCGGCAGCATCTTATTGGTTGTGGACTTTGTCCGGATCGACAATCAGTTTCTTTTCGAAATGCTCGGGCGATACCACGCCCATCGAAACGATGTATTTCAATGCTTCATCGACATTCATGTCCAGTTCGATGGTATCGGCGCGCGGCACCATCAGGAAGAAGCCGGAAGTCGGATTCGGCGTGGTCGGCACATAAATGCTGATGTAGTCGCCCTTCAAATGATTCTTCACGTCGCCGCCGGGCACGCCGGTCAGGAATGCAATCGTCCATGATCCCTGGCGCGGATATTGCACTAGGACCGCCTTGCGAAACGCGTTGCCGGAAGAGGAAAACAAGGTATCGGAAACCTGTTTGACGCTGGAATAAATGGAGCTGACCACGGGTATCCGGGTCAGCAGCAATTCCCATGCATGCACCACTTGCTTGCCGATGAAATTGCGGGTCGCCAGGCCGGTCAGAAAGATGACCAGCAGCGTCAGGATAGTGCCCAGCCCGGGTATGTTGAAGCCGAAGATGGCGGCAGGCCGCCATCTTTCCGGCAGCAGCAGCAACGACTGGTCCATCGTGCCGATAATCAGATTCAGCACCCACAACGTGATGGCCAGGGGGACCAGGATCAACAAGCCGGTAATGAAATATTTACGCATTGTCTTCTATCGTGAGGCACGCGGAATGCATGTCTGCTCCTGCAATCAAACGGTGGATGCGGTGTCGCCGGCAGCAGCGGCAGGCTTGATGGCGGTTGAACCCTCCGCTGCGGCGGGTGTTTCAGCGGCAACCGCCGGTGCTGTAGCCGGGCCGGCACCGCCACGGAAATCGGTCGCATACCAGCCGGTTCCCTTAAGCTGGAAGCCGGCGGCAGTCAGTTGCTTCCTGAAAGTGGATTTGCCGCATGACAAGCACTTCGTCAACAGCGGATCCGATACTTTCTGCAGCACATCCTTGGCAAAACCACACGCTTCGCAGCGGTACGCATAAATCGGCATGAAAAATCCCCGCAAAAATCATCCAAAACCCTGAATTATAAAGGTTTTTTATCCGGGCTTTCAGGTTTCCGAAGCTTCCGACCGTACCCAGCCAGGCACCCGGGTACCACAGGTTTCCCTCAAGCGCTCACGATCTTGACCGGACGCGGAAATTCCTGATGGTTTTCAAGCATTTGTGGCACAAGCGACCCCAGCAACATGCCGATGAATGCGGCGATCAAACCGGCAAGCTGGCCGGGAAAGTGGGTTCCCCAACTTGTAATCTGGGGAAAGAACAGAATCCAGACACCTACACCGGCAACCAGCGAAAGGATCGCGCCCTGCGTCGTAGCGCGCTTCCAATACAGCCCCATTAGCAGCGGAATAAAGGCGCCGACCAGCGTTACCTGGTAGGCCGCCGATACCAGATCGTAGATCGGCGTGCCTTTCATCCCGACGGCATAACCCAGCACCAGGGCGGCAAACACGACGATCGTGCACCGCATCGCGAGCAACTGCTGCCGATCGCTCATGCCCGGACGCAGGTTCCTGAGAATGTTTTCGACGAAGCTGGTGGAAGGCGCCAGAAGCGTGGCCGACGAGGTGCTCTTGATGGCCGACAACAGTGCGCCGAAGAACAGGATCTGCATCACCAGCGGCATCCTGGTCATCACGAACGTGGGCAGCAGGCGCTGGTAATCGTTTTTCGCCAGATCGAGCGCAGCCGAGCCCATAACAACAATGGCGCATGCGACGATGAACATTGGCACGAAGGCGAACAGAATGTAGCTGGCCCCGCCGATGACCGCACCGCTGCGCGCGGTCGGCGCGTTCTTGGCCGACATGACGCGCTGGAACACGTCCTGCTGCGGAATGCTGCCGAGCATCATCGTCAGCCCAGCGGCGATGAAGAAAGCAATATCGGTGAAAGTCGGCGGCGGCAGGAAGTTCCACAGATTGGCGTTGCTGACCATCGCGAACACCTGGCTGGGGCCGCCGGCCAGGTCAGCGGCGAAGAAAGCAATGATGCTCAAGCCGATCACCAGCACGATCATCTGGATGAAATCGGTCCAGGCCACGGCAAGAAAGCCGCCGACCACGACGTAGATCAGCACCGCCAGCGTCCCGACAATCATTCCCGCCGTCTCCGACATGGCGCCGTTGGTCAATACGGAAAACACCAAACCAAGCGCGGTGATCTGTGCCGCCACCCACCCCAGATAGCTCAGGATGATTGCAACCGAACAAAATACCTCTACGCCTTTGCCATAGCGCCGGCGGTAGAAATCGCCGATGGTCAGCAGGTTCAGCTTGTAAAGCCTGGTGGCGAAGAACAAACCTACCAATATCAGGCAAGTGCCGGCGCCGAACGGATCTTCGACGACGGAACTCAAGCCGCCCTGAACAAACTTGGCGGGAATCCCCATGACCGTTTCGGCGCCGAACCAGGTCGCGAACGTCGTCGTCACCACCATGATCAAGGGCAGGCTGCGGCCTGCAATGGCGAAGTCGCTGGTATTCTTGATGCGCGTACCGGCCCATACGCCGATCGCGAGCGTACCCATCAGATACAGGACGACAAAGGTGACAAGCGTAGTGTTCATATGAATTGCTCCGCGCGAAAAATCTCACCGATTATAATGAAGATTGCCCGCCAATCAGCATTCTTCCTCCACAAAAAAGGCCATGATCTGAGCGACGTCAGGTCCTTTTTTTGAGCTGGGACGCACCGAAGCCGGACCAACATTCATCCCAGGCGGCGCCAGACCTGCCATCGTTCTTTTCCGGCAAATACAGCGATCGAATCGGTAACCGGAGTATTTTCAATGCATTCGAAATGCGGCGTCAGCAAGGTTTCGAGAGTGGCAGGCGCAATGCCGAATGGCGGCCCCTTGATGGCATCGTCGAAATAAAAGAAACCGACCAGCAAGCCGCCGGGCGGCAGCAATGCAGCCCAGCGCGCAGCAAGTTCGGGCCAGCGCCGGCGTGGCAACGCACACAGGAAAGCGCGTTCGTAGATCAGTCCAAGCGGCTGGTGTGGCATGAACGTGAAAAAATCGGCTTGTACCGCGCGCGCAGCCCAATGGCCCAGAGCGGCGCGTGCGGCGGCAACCGCCGCCGGCGAAAAATCGATCGCGGTGACATTCCATCCGGCTTCGGATAGATAGGCAACTTCATAACCGATGCCGCAGCCGGGAATCAGCACAGGGCCGGGTTGCGGCATCGTTGCGGCAAACTGCTGGAGCGCAGCGGGCACGCCGCCCCTGTCCCACGGCATGAAGTCATGCTCGAATCGTTCAGTCCAGAATGCTGGCGCGGAAGGGTCGCGGGTTTCAAATACCGGCATGATTTAACAGCCTCCGCAAGTGTTACAGGTCCTAGCCAAAAAAATGGTACCAGTGCGCATAAGCCTGCACCAGCAGGATCCCGCCCAGCAAGCCGCCTCCGAAATACACCGCAAATCCGAGCAGCCGATTGGTGCGCTCCTGTTCGACAATCAGACGCCTGATCAATTCGGTATTGTCCTGTTGCGGCTGCCTCGCCTGCGCGCTCAGCGCCTGATGCGCCAGCCGCGGCAATTGCGGCAGCAGATGGCTGTAGCGCGGCGCCTCCGCCTTGAAACGCTCTATCAGGCCGCGCCAGCCGACCTGCTCCTTCATCCAGCGCTCCAGATACGGCCTCGCGGTTTTCCACAGATCAAGTTCCGGATCGAGTTGACGGCCCAGCCCTTCGATGTTGAGCAGCGTTTTTTGCAGCAACACCAGTTGCGGCTGCACTTCGACATTGAAGCGGCGCGATGTCTGGAACAGCCGCAGCAGCACCTGCCCGAATGAAATGTCGCGCAACGGCCGATCGAAAATCGGTTCGCAGCATGCGCGCACCGCCGATTCCAGTTCATCGACGCGGGTTTCTTTCGGCGCCCAGCCGGATTCGATATGCGCCTCTGCAACCCGTTTGTAATCGCGCCGGAAAAACGCCAGGAAATTTTGCGACAGATAGTCCTTGTCGAAATCGGTCAGCGTGCCGACAATGCCGAAATCGAGCGCGATGTAGCGCCCGAAGCTGGCCGGTTCGACCGATACCAGGATATTTCCCGGATGCATGTCGGCGTGAAAAAAACCGTCGCGGAAGACTTGCGTGAAAAAAATCTCGACACCGTCGCGCGACAGTTTTTTCATGTCCACGCCTTCGGCAATCAGCCGTTCGGTTTGCGAAATCGGAATGCCGCGCATGCGTTCCATCACAATCACCGATTCGGAACAATAATCCCAGAACATTTCGGGCACCGCGAGCAAATCGGATTGCGCGAAATTGCGGCGCAACTGGCTGCCGTTGGCCGCTTCGCGCATCAGATCCAGTTCGTCGTGCAAATACTTGTCGAACTCGGCAACGACTTGCCGCGGCTTCAGGCGCCTGCCGTCGGCCCATAGCCTTTCAACCCAACCCGCCGCGATATGCATCAGCGCGACATCGTCGCCGATCGATTTTTTCATGCCGGGCCGCAGCACCTTGACGGCAACTTCCCTGCCGTTTTTCAGGGTGGCGAAATGGACTTGCGCGATCGACGCGGACGCGACCGGATCGCGCTCGAAATGCGCAAACAAGTCGTCGGGGTGCGCGCCCAGCGACTTTTTGATTTGCGCGATGGCGAGGTCGGAATCGAATGGCGGAACCCGGTCCTGCAACTTGGCCAGTTCGTCGGCGATATCGGTCGGCATCAAGTCGCGGCGGGTCGACAATACCTGGCCGAACTTGACGAAAATCGGACCGAGATCTTCCAGCGCGCGGCGCAAACGTTCGCCGCGCGGCGCGGAAAGATCGCGCCAGAAAATGAGCCGGTCGACCAGCCTGGCGGCGCGCGGCGTGACGAGACCCGACATGACGATATCGTCCAGGCCATAGCGGATCGCAATGCGCGCAATCTTCAGCACCCGCAGAAATTTCAATATCACGCAGCATTCCCCTTGAGCTTGTCGATCCGCTTCGCCAGCCGTTCTACGTCATCGCGCAACCGGGACACGTCGCCGGCGAAATCAGCGGTCGCCTGCGGACGCGTCAGCATCCGATTCTCCTCGAGGAAATATTCAGCGACATTTTCAGCAATCTTTTGATGCGTAGCCTGCATCGTATCGAATACCGTCCGGGCGCCGGCGACGAGCCGGGTTGCCGCAACGTCGCCAACCAATTTGCTCAAGTCTTCCTCTGCTTCCCATCGCAACGATTGGCTCAGTTGCGAGATCGTATTGGCGAAATCGGCATCACCTTCCACTTTTACATAAGAGAATGCACGGTCCAGATTTTGTGCAATCAGCGGCAGATCGGATAGCTTGACGCGAATGGCTACGTCCGCCGGCGCATCGGTTGCCGCGGCTTCCACCATGCCGTCGCCCGCCACTTTCAACCTGACTGCAAGCAGCCCTGCATCGATGCAGGCGACCTTGCCGGCGTGCGCGCCGAGCTTGCGCCGCGCCCAGGATTCTTCGGCCAGCAAATGGTTGATTGCGGCAGGGATAATTGAAGGAATCATGAAGCTCATTTTATCAATAGTGACGCAAGTGAACGCGTCCGGGCGGATGGCGGATGGCGCATGGATGCGCGCAGTAAAGAGCGACTCCCAAATAAAAACCGCCCGTGGCAATTCACGGGCGGCTTCAAGTTTAGCAGCTTGCTACAGCTTATTGCATCGGTTCACGATAATTGTTGAATCCCGGCCAGCACCCAGCCGCCTTGTCCGGAAATCGGCTTGGACAGGTTCCACACTTCGGTGAATGGAGCGGCAGGTGCGTTGTCGGCTTCCTTGATCATGCCGGTAAACTTCACGCTGGCAAGATAGTCGTTGCCGATGGTTTCCACACCCATCAAGTCGCCATCAAGCGAAACCACATCGGTGTTGTTGGGCGATGCGCCGCGCTCCTGAATCTGCATCTTCAGCTCTGCAAACATTTCCGGCGTCGTGAACTCGCGGATATCGTTGACATCGGCTTTATCCCACGCAGCCTGCAGCCGGATAAAGTAGGTTTTCGCATTGCGCAGAAAGCCCGGCACATCGAAATCGGCCGGCACGCCCCAACGCGCATTGCCGGTTACCGACGCCGACGGCTCCGCCTGCAAAGCGGCCGATTGCGCATAAGAAGGATCGATGCGCGAACCGATTTCCGGTGTGTTGCTACTCCCACCGTAGCCGCCGGCAAATGCAGGCTTGGTACTGTTGTCATCATTCTTGCGACGGAACATGCGATAGATGAACATTGCTGCAAACGCCAGCAGCGCGACCATCAGAATGGTGCTGATCATGCCGGCCATTGCGCCGCTCAGACCGAAATGCGACAACAGCGCCCCCAGACCAAGGCCGAGCAATGCGCCGCCGAGAATGCCTTTCCACGGGCTGGCCGGCTTGGGCGGAACCCCCTGCGGCGTTGCCGGCCTTGCCGTATTCGCTGCCTGCGATGATTGCATCGGCGCCTGGCGGCTGACGCCTTGCGATTGCTTGCCGAACGATCCGCCGCCGCCCAAACGCTTGGCCTGGACTTCAGTCACGGCAATCGACAAGGTACTCGCCACAACCATCAGGGCGATAAGGAATTTTTTCATGGGTGTCTCCTAAAGTTTGATACCAGTGTGAAGCGCGGCCACACCCGCCGTCAGGTTGAAATATTCGACCCGTTCCAATCCGGCATCCTGCATCATTTGCTTCAGCCTATCCTGATCGGGATGCATGCGGATCGATTCGGCCAGATAACGGTAACTGTCGGCATCGCCGGCAATACGCTTGCCCAGCCACGGCAGCACTGAAAACGAATAGACATCATACGGCTTTTTCAACGGTTCCCATACCTTCGAAAACTCCAGTACAAGCAACTTGCCGCCCGGTTTCAACACACGCCGCATTTCGGCCAGCGCCGCATCCTTGTGCGTCATGTTGCGCAAACCGAAGGCAACGCTGACGCGGTCGAAATAATTGTCTGCGAACGGCAATTTTTCCGCGTCGCATAATAATGTCGGGGTGGACAAGCCTTTATTCAACAGCCGGTCGCGCCCGACGCGCAGCATCGACTCGTTGATGTCGGTCAGCCATACTTCGCCGGCGAGCCCCGCTTGCTTCGCAAATGCCTTGGCCAGATCACCGGTGCCGCCGGCAATATCGAGCACCTTGAAACCCGGGCGCACCGCCGCCTGCGCAATCGTGAACGCCTTCCAAAGACGGTGCAGTCCGGCCGACATCAGATCGTTCATTACATCATACTTGGCCGCAACGGAATGAAAGACCTCGGCAACCTTGCGTACCTTGGCTTCTTCAGGAATGGTTTCGTAACCGAAATGGGTGGTATTGGTCATGGATGCAGCCTTGTTGTTGAAGGTGCATTATACATTTCAGACCTGTGGCGGACGGCTAGAGTTCCCGAGGCGATTCCGTCCGGACATACGAAGCCGAAACAGCAATTGCCGAATAATGTAAGCAATCGGGAATATCAGTGATGATGCCCGCAACCGTGTCCATCGGAACCCGAACCTGGAACAGCCATATCAGTGTCGCGTCCGGTTTCGCGGGTAAAACCTGCGGCTTCGAGACGCTGCAGATATTCTTCCCACACCTCGGCCTGATTCGCGCCGAGCCAGTACAGGTAATCCCATGAGTACATGCCGGTATTGTGGCCGTCGGAAAAATGCGGCTGCACCGCATAATTGCCGACCGGTTCCAGCGCAGTGAGTTCGATATGACGTTTGCCGGTCTGCAAGGTTTCCTGCCCAGGACCGTGGCCTCGCACTTCGGCAGACGGCGAATACACGCGCAATAATTCAAACGGCAATGAAAATTCCGTGCCGTCGTCAAACGCGATTTCCAACACGCGTGACTGCTTGCGCACGCTCAGTGCCGTCGGGATTGGCGTCGCGGGCGTCTGCTTGGTTCCGGCCATGATTATTCCTGGTTGATTTGCTGGTTGATTTTCCGGATGATCGACGCACGCAGCGACGGCAGCAATGCCGTACGCGATGCCAGGTCCGATGCGGCAACCGGACGTTGCGCCTGCGCCCATACCGGATCGGGAAAATGGCTATCGTCGATATAGCGCGGGATCACGTGCCAGTGCAGATGCGGCGTCATGTTGCCGAGACTGGCGATGTTGATCTTGTGCGGCTCCATCGCGTCGCGCACCGCCGCTTCGACTTGCCAGACCGCGTCCATGAACAATGCGCGATCGGCTTCCGGCAAGTCGGTCATTTCCTTCACATGCTCATTCCATATCACGCGGCAGAAGCCGGGATACTGTTGATCGTCGATCAGCACGATGCGAAATTTTTCACCGTGATGAATCACCTCGCCGCCGGTCTGGGCGCATAACTCGCAAGCCGCTTCAGTTGTCGTCATGTTTTTACCTGTTTAAACCAGCACGCGCTCGATGCCGCCGTTGTTGGCGCGCGCCACGTAATCGGGCATCCAGTTTTCACCGAGCAAATGCTTCGCCATTTCGACCACGATGTAATCGGCGCCGGTATTCGAATCGTCGTTGTAGCGCGACAACCCTTGGAGGCAGGCCGGGCACGACGTCAGGATTTTCACGTCGCCGGTGAAACCGTCCGCCCGCAATTTATCCGCGCCCCTGGTCATCTCTTCTTCCTTGCGGAAACGGATTTGCGTCGAAATATCGGGACGGCTGGCGGCGAGCGTGCCGGCTTCGCCGCAGCAGCGATCATTCTTTTCGACTTTCCGGCCATCGACCGTCGCAATCAGCGCATTGACGGTCTTGAGCGGGTCCTGCAACTTCATCGGCGTATGGCACGGGTCGTGGTACATGTAACGGGTGCCGCTGATGCCTTCCAGCCGCACGCCTTTTTCCAGCAGATATTCGTGAATGTCGATAATCCGGCAGCCGGGGAAAATCTTGTCGAATTCATAACCTTGTATCTGGTCGTAGCAGGTGCCGCACGACACCACCACGGTCTTGATGTCGAGGTAGTTCAGCGTGTTGGCCATCCGATGGAACAGCACCCGGTTGTCGGTGATGATTTTCTCGGCCTTGTCGTATTCGCCGGCGCTGCGTTGCGGATAGCCGCAGCACAGATAACCGGGCGGCAGCACCGTTTGCACGCCGACATTCCACAACATCGCCTGCGTCGCCAGACCGACTTGCGAGAACAGGCGTTCCGAACCGCAACCCGGGAAGTAGAACACCGCTTCGGTATCCGCCGTCGTCGTTTTCGGATCGCGAATGATCGGCACGATCTTGTCGTCTTCGATATCGAGCAATGCGCGTGCCGTTTTTTTCGGCAGGTTGCCCGGCATTTTCTTGTTGATGAAGTGAATCACCTGCTCTTTGACCGGCGCCCTGCCGTGAGTCGAAGGCGGCGCTTTGGTCTGCTTTTTCGCAAATTTTTTCAGTACATCGTGGCCCAGCCGCTGCGCCCTGAACACCACGCCGGTCATCATCTGCCGCGTCGCGTTGATCGTGGCCGGGTCTTTCGCATTCAGGAAAAACATCGCGCCGGCGGTACCAGGGTTAAACGACTTCTGGCCCATCTTGCGCAGCAGGTTGCGCATGTTCATCGACACGTCGCCGAAATCGATATCGACCGGGCACGGCGTCAGGCATTTGTGGCAGACCGTGCAATGGTCGGCCACATCTTCGAATTCTTCCCAGTGCTTGATCGAGATGCCGCGCCGGGTCTGCTCTTCATACAAAAATGCTTCCACCAGCAGCGATGTCGCCAGGATCTTGTTGCGCGGCGAATATAGCAGGTTGGCGCGCGGCACATGGGTCGCGCAGACCGGCTTGCATTTGCCGCAGCGCAGGCAATCCTTGACGCTGTTGGCAATCGCGCCGATATCGCTTTGCTGCATGATCAGCGATTCGTGCCCCATCAGCCCAAACGACGGCGTGTACGCATTGCGCATGTCCGCATGTAACTCCGGCAGGTTCAGCAGCTTGCCTTTGTTGAAACGCCCTTCCGGGTCGATCCGCAGCTTGTAGGCGCGGAAATCGCCGATTTCCTGCTCCGTCAGAAACTCCAGCTTGGTAATGCCGATGCCATGCTCGCCGGAGATGACGCCGTCGAGCGAACGCGCCAGCAGCATGATGCGCGCCACCGCCGCATGCGCGACTTGCAGCATCGCGTAATTGTCGGAGTTGACCGGAATATTGGTATGCACGTTGCCGTCGCCGGCATGCATGTGCAATGCCACGAATACGCGGCTGCGCAACACCTGCTTGTGGATCGCGGTGCATTCGTCGAGAATCGGCTTGAATGCGGCGCCGTTGAAAATCTGCCGCAATTGCGCGCGCACTTCCGCTTTCCACGATATCCGTATCGTGCGGTCCTGGGCGACGTCGAACACGGTCGCATCGGGCTGTTGCCGCAGGCGTTCGTCGAAGCCGGCCGCCAGTTTTCCCAGGCCGAGCGCCGCCAGTTCGCCTTTCGCGTCGCGCAACGGCTGGTCGAGCTGCGACAGCAGATAAGACCAGCGCGCATGCGTCTGTTCCAGCAATTGCTCCGCTTGATTGACGCGATCTTCCAGCAACTCCGCAGCCGGAATATCGCCGCCCTCCGCATCGTCGCTTTTGCCGAGCGGCAGATTGCCCTTGGCGAAAAACCCGCGCAATTCGGCCAGCAGCTGCAGCTTGTTCTGGATCGACAATTCAATGTTGATGCGCTCGATGCCGTCGGTGTACTCGCCCATCCGATTCAATGGGATCACGACGTCCTCATTGATCTTGAACGCGTTGGTATGCTTCGAAATGGCCGCGGTGCGGGCGCGATCGAGCCAGAATTTCTTGCGGGTTTCGGCGCTGACCGCCACAAAACCTTCGCCGACCCGCGTGTTGGCAATCCGGACCACTTCGGATGCCGCTTGCGCCACCGCATTCTCGTCATCGCCGACGATATCGCCGAACAACGCCATCTTCGGCAGCACGCCGCGCTTGGATTTGGTCGCATAGCCGACCGCGCGCAGATAACGCTCGTCGAGGTGCTCCAGGCCGGCCAGAATCGCGCCGCCCTTCCTGGTTTCGGCGTCGAGGTAATCCTTGATTTCGACGATCGATGGAATCGCATCGCGCGCCTGACCGAAAAATTCCAGGCAGACCGTGCGCGTGTGCTTCGGCATCTTGTGCAAGATCCAGCGCGCCGACGTGATCAGGCCGTCGCAGCCTTCTTTCTGGATGCCGGGCAAGCCGGACAGGAATTTATCGGTGACATCCTTGCCCAGGCCTTCCTTGCGAAAGGTGCGGCCCGCGATTTCCAGCGTCTCGGTCTTGAACGGCTGGTTGTGCCTGCCCTTGTCGGCCGGATGCGTCCATTCGAGCTTGAATCTGGCGATCGGCGCGTCATGAATTTTGCCGAGATTGTGATCGAGCCGCGTGACTTCAAGCCAGTCGCCGTTCGGATCGACCATGCGCCAGCTTGCCAGGTTGTCGAGCGCGGTGCCCCACAACACGGCTTTCTTGCCGCCGGCGTTCATCGCGATATTGCCGCCGATGCATGATGCTTCAGCCGACGTCGGATCGACCGCGAATACGAAACCGGCTTTCTCGGCCGCGTCGGCCACGCGCTTGGTGACGACGCCGGCGCCGGAATAAATTGTTGCGTACTCTCTGTCGACACCCGGCAGCATCGTCATTTCGACGGCGCCGAGCTGTTCCAGCTTTTCGGTATTGATGACGGCCGACATCGGCGTCAGCGGAATCGCGCCGCCGGTATAGCCGGTGCCGCCGCCGCGCGGGATGATGGTGAGGCCGAGTTCGATGCAGCCCTTTACCAGGCCCGCCATCTCGTGTTCGGTGTCGGGCGTCAGCACCACGAATGGATATTCGACGCGCCAATCGGTTGCGTCGGTCACATGCGATACGCGCGACAAGCCATCGAACCTGATGTTGTCTTTCGCGGTGGTGCGCCCCAGCACCTTGTTGGCGCGTTTGCGCAAATCGTAGACCTGCCGGAATTCCTCGCCGAAATCGGCGACGGCTTTCCTTGCCGCGCGCAGCAACGCTTCCACGCTGGCGCTGCGGCGCATCGCCTCCGCATCGCCGGCATCGGCCAGATCGGTGGTAAGGCGCCGCTTGTCGACTTCCGCCAGACGGTGATCGAGCGCGTCGATCAATGCCTGGCGGCGCTTCGGATTGTCGAGCATGTCGTCCTGCAGATACGGATTGCGCCGCACCACCCAGATATCGCCCAGCACTTCATACAGCATGCGGGCGGAACGGCCAGTCTGGCGCGCGCCGCGCAGCACATCGAGCAGACGCCACGACTCCTCGCCCAGCAGGCGGATCACGATTTCGCGATCGGAAAACGATGTGTAGTTATAGGGAATTTCACGCAAGCGCGCGGGCACTGCGCCGCTGGGGGCGTCCGACAGAAGAGCTTGGATTTGTGCGGGGGCGTTCATCGGCAGGTAAATTGGACTAACGCTAAACAAGCATTTTAGCGTATTGCGATGCACCACGCGGCAACAGCCCTACATCGCATGCGGCTTAAATCCTGGCTCAACCCAGCCAGCCGGCCGCTTGCCGCCAAAACCCGTCCGGCACATACAACAGCAGGCTGGTTATCGTCAGATAGCGCAGGAATTTTCCGGCCGCCATGTAAAAAACGCTGGGCCAGAACGGTATCCTGAGCCAGCCGGCCAGCGTGCAGATCGGATCGCCGATGATCGGCACCCACGCCAGCAGCATCGTTCTGGCGCCGAAGCGTTCGAGCCAGCCGAACCAGCGGCTTTTTCGCTCTTTCGCAAACAGTTGCTTCGCGCCGTATCCCATCCAGTAGTCGATCATGCCGCCGAGCGTGTTGCCCGCTGTGGCGACCAAAATCACCGGCCAGAACAGCGCGCTGTTGGCCTTGACGACGGCGAACACGACAGGCTCCGACCCGAGCGGCAGCAAGGTCGCCGCCACCAGGCTGACGATGAACACCGACGATAGCCCGACCCTGGGCAATGCCAGGAAACTTAATAGCCAGTGGATTGCCGATTCGATCATCGAGCGGCGGGGAGTCGTTGTGTCAAGATCTTTTGCTCATGGTGAATGCAAGCGATGTGTTTTTGTTAGGCCGCCGCGCCGGTTAAACCGGATGATGCAGAAGCCGGCCGTACAACGGCCGCATTGCGTATGGCGAACCCGAAACAAAATTCAAGCCGGGACAAGGCCGTCCATTATAATGATCCGCGCATCCGCACATGCTTTTTTCCACTGCCGTTTCGGCCGCCGCGCCTGCGGCACCACATTATGACCATCGATTATCTTCAAAAAATTCTGACCGCCCGCGTCTACGACGTCGCCATCGAATCCCCGCTTGAACTCGCGCCGACGCTGTCCGAGCGCATGGGCAACCGCATTTACTTCAAGCGCGAAGACATGCAAAGCGTGTTCAGCTTCAAGCTGCGCGGCGCTTACAACAAGATGGCGAATCTGCCGCCCGCCCAAATGAAGCGCGGCGTGATTTGCGCGTCGGCCGGCAACCATGCGCAAGGCGTTGCACTGTCCGCCGCCAGGCTTGGTTGCCGTGCCGTGATCGTGATGCCGACCACCACGCCGCCGGTCAAGATCGACGCCGTCAAGGCGCGCGGCGGCGAAGTCGTGCTGTTCGGCGATTCGTATTCCGATGCTTATCAGCATGCGCTGACCCTGGAAAAAAAACACAAGCTGACTTTCGTCCACCCGTTCGACGATCCCGATGTCATTGCCGGGCAAGGCACGATCGCAATGGAAATCCTGCGCCAGCACTCCGGGCCGATCCACGCGATTTTCGCCGCAATCGGCGGCGGCGGATTGATTTCCGGCGTCGCCGCCTATATCAAGGCGGTGCGCCCTGAAATCAGGATCATCGGCGTGCAAAGCACCGATTCTGATGCGATGGCGCGCAGCGTCAAAGCCGGGCGCCGCGTCGCGCTTGCCGATGTCGGCCTGTTTTGCGATGGCACCGCAGTCAAACTGGTTGGCGAAGAAACTTTCCGTCTGACCAAAAAATATGTGGATGAGATCATCGTGGTCGACACCGACGCGGTCTGCGCCGCTATCAAGGATGTGTTCCAGGATACGCGCAGCATCCTGGAACCGTCCGGCGCACTGGCCGTCGCGGGCGCGAAAGAATACATCGAGCGATCGCGCCTGACTAAAAAACCGATCCATGATCAAACGCTGGTCACCATCGCATGCGGTGCGAACATGAATTTCGATCGCCTGCGCTTCGTCGCCGAACGCGCCGAAGTCGGTGAGGCGCGCGAAGCGGTATTCGCGGTCACGATTCCTGAAGAGCGCGGCAGCTTCAAGCGCTTTTGCGAATTGATCGGACCGCGCAACGTGACCGAATTCATCTATCGGATCAACGATGAAAAGGAAGCGCATGTTTTCGTCGGCGTCCAGATCGCCAATCGCGACGAATCGCGCAAAATCACCAAAAATTTCGAGAAGCACGACTTTAAAACGCTCGACCTGACGCACGATGAACTGGCCAAGCAGCATATCCGTCATCTGGTCGGCGGCAAGAGTCCGCTGGCGCACGATGAATTGCTGTACCGGTTTGAATTTCCGGAGCGGCCGGGCGCATTGATGCGTTTTCTAGACAGCATGGCGCCGAACTGGAATATCAGCCTGTTCCATTATCGCAGCCAGGGCAGCGATGTCGGCCGGATCCTGGTCGGTTTGCAAGTGCCGAAGAAAGAGATGAAGGCATTCCGCGCATTCCTCGATACCCTGGGTTACCGCCATTGGGACGAGAGTGAAAATCCGGCCTATAAATTATTTCTGTGACGCGCACCGATTTCAATAGGCGCGCGTCATTGTGCGAATGGCCGGATAGCGGCAAAGCGATGAGCCGGTAATCCGGAATCGTATCTGACAAAATACCGTTTTGAGTTTTACTGCCGAATCATGACCACACCCGATCTGCCGGAATCCTCTCCGCTCGGCAAACCTGCTGTTTACCAGACGGAATATTCTCCCGCGCTGCTGTTTTCGATCGCACGCCAGGACAAGCGTAACGAGCTCGGAATCGGCGGCACGCTGCCGTTTTTCGGCGTCGATATCTGGAATGCGTATGAAGTGTCGTGGCTGAATCTGCGCGGCAAGCCGCAAATCGCAATCGCAACGATCACGGTACCGGCCGATTCGCCCTGCATCGTCGAATCGAAATCGTTCAAGCTGTATCTGAATTCATTCAATCAAACCAGGCTCGCAGGACCGGACGCACTGCTGGAACTGCTGCGCGCCGATCTGTCGGATGGATTCGGCGCGCCGGTCCAGGTTGCATTGACGCTGCCGGATGCTTTTTCGAAACTGGCGATGGGCGAACTGGAAGGTTTGGTGCTTGACCGTCTCGACATCGAAGTCAGCGAATTCATGCCCGATCCGTCGCTGCTGAAGGCCTGCGACGGTGAAGCGCCGGTCCAAGAAACCCTGGTCTCGCATTTATTGAAATCGAATTGCCTGATAACCGGCCAGCCGGATTGGGGCAGCGTGCAGATTCGCTATATCGGCCCGCAAATCGATCAGGAAGGCTTGTTGAAATATCTGATCGGCTTCCGCAATCACGATGAGTTCCACGAACAATGCGTCGAGCGGATTTTCATGGACCTGCTGCGGCAATGCAAACCGCAAAAGCTGGCCGTCTATGCGCGCTATACGCGGCGCGGCGGGCTCGACATCAATCCGTGGCGCAGCAATTTCACGACCGGACGGCGCCCACCGAATTTGCGCAATGCGCGGCAATGACATTCAGGAAAGCGCCGCCTGCAGGACTATAAGAGGAAACCTTGCTCAATGTCATTGCGAGCAGGCCGCGGCAACGATAAAGTGATGCTTCGATAAGCGCCGATTTAAAAACCCGGCAGGCTGATGACAAACAGGAAAAACGGTTTTGCAACGCTTTTCTTTTTCACCGCCGCCCATTCAAAATAAGCCTATAATCCGTTGCAAAAGCCATTCTTGTGCATTGCATCATGACCCATTTCAGCCAAATCCTGTCCCTCGAAAACGTCGCTCTCGACCTGGATGTGTCCAGCAAAAAGCGCACTTTTGAACAAGCCGGACTGATCTTCGAAAACAATTGCGGCATTGCCCGTTCAACGGTATCAGACAACCTGTTCGCGCGCGAGCGATTGGGTTCGACCGGATTGGGACATGGGGTTGCGGTACCGCATGGCCGCATCAAGGGATTGAAAGCGCCGATAGCGGCTTTTGTGCGCCTGGCGGAACCGATCCCGTTTGAATCGCCTGACGGACAGCCGGTGAAATTGCTGGTTTTCCTGCTGATCCCGGATCACGTTACCCAGCAACATCTCGAAATCCTGTCCGAAATCGCCGAAATGTTTTCCGACGATGCATTTCGCACCGGACTGGCGACCGATTCGGATCCGGCAACCGTTCATGCGCGCATTACCGGATGGCAGCCCAGCCTGCATGTCGCATAATTGACGCATCGCGGGTACCATCGAGTACGTCAACTTCCGAGCGTACGCCGCCCGAACCATCATGCCACTATCGACGCCCCTGTCCATTCAGCAGCTTTACGACGATAACCGCGAAGCGCTGGAACTAGGCTGGTTTGCCGGATTTCCGGGCGGAGAACGCCTGATTTCCGGCGATGCTGCTTCCGCAGCGGATCAGGTCGGACATTTGAATCTGATCCATCCGGGGCGCATCCAGGTTTTCGGGCATCAGGAAACCGAGTACTACAAACGCCTGTCGCCCGCCGCCCGCGTGCACCAAACCGAAGAACTGGTGGCCGGTGCGCCGCCGGCGTTCATCATCGCGCAAGGGCTTGCGACACCGGCCTACATTCTGTCGATCTGCGACGAAAAAAATATTCCATTGTTCTCGACACCGCTGCCGGCTGCGCAAGTGATCGACTATCTGCGTGTTTATCTGTCGAAAAAACTGGCGCAGCGCATCACGATGCATGGCGTTTTCATGGATGTGCTGGGCGTCGGCGTCTTGATCACCGGCGAATCGGGTTTGGGCAAAAGCGAACTGGGGCTGGAGCTGATTTCCCGCAATCACGGCCTGGTGGCCGACGATGCGGTCGAATTCGCGCGGATCGCACCGCATATGGTGGAAGGACGTTGTCCGACGCTGCTGCAGAATCTGCTGGAAGTGCGCGGCCTCGGCTTGCTCGATATCAAGACGATCTTCGGCGAAACGGCGGTGCGCCGCAAGATGCGCCTGAAATTGATCGTGCATCTGGTCCGCCGCAGCACGCTCGAAGAAAATTACGAACGCCTGCCGCTGCACTCGCAAACCGAAGATGTACTGGGACTGCCGATCCGGAAGGTCGTGATTCCGGTCGAAGCCGGACGCAATCTGGCGGTGCTGCTGGAAGCGGCCGTACGCAATACGATTTTGCAATTGCGCGGCATCGACACGCTCAAGGAATTCATGGAGCGGCAGCAAAAGGCCATGGGCAGCGATTAGCGTTAGAGCGGATTGCGTGTCGGTGTGCGGGAGATACGGGTTGATTTGGGGCGCAGGGCAAGGCGTAAGGAGTGCCGTGGGCGGGCCACACAAACGACGAACAACGCAGCCATGCGCCCCAAAGCGGCCCGTAGCGCCCGTACACTGATACGCAATCCGCTCTAGGTTCAGGCCGGGCGCTTGCGGTATCATCCCTCCTATGCGCATTATCCTTATTACCGGCATCTCCGGCTCCGGCAAATCGGTCGGATTGCATGCACTCGAAGATGCGGGTTATTTCTGCGTCGATAATCTTCCGCCCGCCCTGTTGCGCGGGCTGGTTGCGACCTGCATCAATGAAGGCGCGCTGATGCTGGCCGTGGCGGTCGATGCGCGCAGCGCGGTATCGCTGACCGGATTGCCGGCAGACATACGATGGCTCAAGGAACAGGGACACGACGTCAAGGTGGTGTTTTTGACCGCCAAGACGGAATCGCTGATCACCCGCTTCTCGGAAACCCGGCGCAGCCATCCGCTGTCTCATCGTGTCAGCATGAGTCTGAATCCGACCGATCGTCCCACCCTGATCGAATGCATACGCAAGGAACGCGAAATGCTGTCCGCGATCGAGGGACTGTGCCACATGATCGATACATCGGGCTTGAGCGCCAATAAATTGCGCGCCTGGATCAAGGACCTGGTCGGCCCCGAGCGCACGCCGCTGACGCTCCTGTTCGAATCGTTTGCATTCAAGTACGGCGTGCCGCTCGATGCGGACCTGGTATTCGATGTGCGCGTCCTGCCCAACCCGTATTACGATGCGAACCTGCGGCCTTTGACCGGCAAGGATGCGCCGGTGATCCAATTCCTGGATGCGCAACCCGATGCGGCGGCGCTGCTGGGCGACATCCGTGCATTTGTCGAGAAATGGCTGCCGGCCTTCAAGAACGACAATCGCAGCTATCTGACCGTCGCCATCGGCTGTACCGGCGGACAACATCGATCGGTCTATTTTGCCGAACATCTGGCGCAGCATTTCCAGCCTTTTGCCCGCGTCGCATTGCGGCATCGCGAGCTTGATTGACGCCTTGCCGGACAACGGCGCGAGATTCGCACCGGCAGAATAATCCATACCGCAATGCCATCAATGATTCCTCTTGCACCCTCTACCGATCATGCTTAAAAAAACCCCGTGGCTCCCGCTCTTCCCGCTCAATACCGTTTTGTTTCCGGGCGGCGTTTTGCCGCTGAAAGTGTTCGAAACACGCTACATCGACATGGTACGCGAATGCATGAAGCATGAAATGCCTTTCGGTATCGTCAGAATCAAGTCCGGCCAGGAAGTGGGAGCGGCAGCCGAACCGGAAGCAGTCGGCTGCCTGGCCAATATCGCGCAGTGGGATATGCAGGATCTCGGCGTGCTGCTGTTGCGCACCGAAGGCGGCGAGCGCTTTCGCATCATTGAAACCCGCGTGCTGCCGGATCAGCGGCTGGAAGCGCGCGTTGAAATGATTGCGGCCGATGGCGCCGGTGCAGTCACCGACATGCACGTCGATTGCGCCAAGGCGCTCAAGGTCGTGATCGACGACATCAATCTCAAAGGGCAAGCGGAACACGGGGAAGCGTTCATCAGTCCGTTTGCAATGCCGGCCCGGTTCGACGATACTGGATGGGTAGCAAACCGGTGGTGCGAAATCCTGCCGATACCGCTGATCGCACGCCAGAAACTGCTTGAGCTGGAAAACGCGCAAAGCCGGCTCGCGATCGTGCATCAATATTTACGGCAGCACAAGATTCTTTGATCCGGACAGCTGCGCTCGAGAGTTATCTCAAGCGCCGCCGGACAACAGGTCCGCTTCGCCAAAAACCGCGAACAGCAGTTTCCTGACCGGCGCAGGCAACGGCGCTTGCGCCAGCCTCTCGATTCCGTACCAGACATGATTGATTTGCCCGGCCGGCGACAGGCGGCGCGCCAGCGTGATCCTGTACGGCGATACATGCAGCTTGAAATGGGTGAAGCCATGCGAGAACGGCAGCAGGCGCTCGCAAGAAGCCAGCGGGCCGAATGGCGCGATCGCCTCTGTGACCGCTGCCTGCATCGATGCCTGATCGGCGCTGCCATCCCGGTCCGGCGCCAGCCGATCGAGTTCCGGCAGCGACAGCAACCCGCCCCAGATACCGATGCCGGGACGCTGCTCCAGCAATACCTGATTGCGGTCGACAATGACCAGCATGGCCGTGTGTTTTTCCGGTATCGCTTTTTTGGGTTTCCGAACCGGCAATTGATCAACCCGGTTGGTTGCGAAGGCAATGCAGCGTTGCGCCAGCGGGCAGCTTGCGCAGGACGGCCTGCTGCGCGTACACAATGTCGCGCCCAGATCCATCAAGCCTTGCGTGTAAGCTTCCATTTCCCGCGCCGGCAGCAATGCTTCGGCGCGATGCCACAAGATTTGCTCCACCGGCTTTTCACCCGGATAGCCATCGATGCCGAAAATTCTGCAAAACACCCGCTTGACATTTCCATCCAGGATCGCGGCGCGTGTGCCGTAAGCGAAAGCGGAAATTGCCGCAGCGGTCGAACGGCCTATGCCCGGCAAATCCGCCAGCAATTCAGGATCGGCCGGGAAAACGCCGCCATATTCGGCGCAAATGCGTTGCGCGCACCGATGCAGATTGCGCGCGCGCGAATAATATCCAAGGCCGCTCCAGTGCGCCATTACCTGGTCGGCAGGCGCTGCCGCCAGCGACGCGATATCGGGAAAGCGCACCAGAAAACGCGTGTAATAGGGAATGACCGCTGTCACTTGCGTTTGCTGCAGCATGATTTCGGATAACCATATCCGGTAGGCGTCGCGCGTATTTTGCCACGGCAATTTATGCCGGCCGTGCTGCTTTTGCCAACTGATGACGGCGGCCGAAAACGTCGGATCAGCCAGGTTCGCGGCAACGTTTTTTTGTTGAACGATTGACTGCACACCAACCACTTTTTTCATTTACGCTGCGGCTTTGTATGAAGCCAGTTCTTCCGTGATGGCATTTTTCAGTTCCGCTTCCAAGGCGACCAGCGCTCTCTTTTGCACTTCCAGCTCGGACTGCATTTGCTCCAGCGCGACGACTTTTTCTTCGAGGCCGTCGGTAGCGGCATGAATCCGCTCGATCGATTGCCGGCGCCGCTTCAACTGTCCTTTATGCTCGCGAATCTGCGCTTCCAGCGGCGCCATCACGACTTTCAGCCATGCCTCGACATCGCGATTGGCCAACAAAAAACTTTGCTTGACGCGCGACGCGATCGAATCGAAAAACTTTTGCATCAATACCACTTGCGGCGTCGTCATCAGCGCGGCCGTGCCGAACTGCTTCTGATAGATATTTTCGATCATCGCGATTTCGTGGCGATACTTATCCAGCGAAAACGGCATCGGCGTCGATAGCGCGAGCCCATGTTCGTTTGAAAACCTGCGATACATCACCGTCATCATTTCAGTGATTTCATCGGTTCTTTGTCCGGACAACTCCAGGTTGCCCTGAAGCTGGCCGAAGAAGTTTTTCACTGCTTCGCGCATGCCGGACGAAAACATGCTTCTGCTCATCGAACGGCGCGCCCGGTCGATTTCCGCTTTCAGCACATCCATGCCCAGATTGGTGAATACCTGCGATGACAAACGCGCGAATACGGCACGTGTGCCCTGCAGTTTCATCAGGCTGCCGTCGAATTCCGTTTTCTCCATATCAATGCGCTTCATCATGTGGGCGACGATATTCCGGTTTTTGCCGCGCAGGCTTTTCAGCTCGACCAGTTGTTCGACCACGTTGCGGATGCGCGACGACAACAGCGCCTGCCGCGATGCGGCCAATTCATCGATATCGACCATCAGCTGTGCGCGAATGATGTCCTGCTTCGCCGGAATCAATTCATTCGACAATGCCGATTCCAGCGCCGGCAGGCGGCTCCTGGCCAGCAATGCCGGATCGCGATTGATCTTGCCGACCAGGCCCTTTTGCGCGGATACCGGAAATACCTGCCGCTCGGTCAGGCCCAGCGTATGCGCAACGCTGGCAACCTGGCCGGCAATTTGCCGCTCGACTTCGGCCGGCGTGCGCAACTCGTCCCACATGCTGTCGATTTTATTCAACACCACCATGCGGCCCGCGCCGGTGCCGATATGGTTGCGCCAGACTTCGATATCGCTTTTGGTGACGCCGGTATCGGCTGCCAGAATGAACAGCACCGCATGGGCGTTCGGAATCAGGTTCAACGTCAGTTCAGGCTCGGTACCGATCGCGTTCAAGCCCGGCGTATCGACAATGATCAAGCCTTCTTTCAACAGCGGATGCGGGAAATTGACGATCGCGTGGCGCCATTGCGATACTTCGACCATGCCGTCGGCATCGATTGCCAGCGCGGTGTCGGGATCGTCTTCATCGTACAAGCCATAGCTTTTCGCAGCCTCGATCGAGACCCGCTTGGTCAGGCTCACCTGCTTGAACGCTTCCAGCATGCCGTCGCCGGAAGAAATATCGAGCGGCAACACGGTCCATACATGACTCTGTTCCCGGAAATCGCTGGTCGATTGCGACTCGGCGCGGGTTTCGATCGGCAACAGGCGGATCGATGGCGGAAAGGTTTCGTCGTACAGCAATTCGGTCGGGCACATCGTGGTGCGGCCAGCGGAAGAAGGCAGAATGCGCTGGCCGTAATCGGCAAAGAAAATCGCATTGATCAATTCAGATTTGCCGCGTGAAAATTCGGCGACGAATGCAATCGTCAGCTTGTCTTCTGCCAGCCGGCTTAACGCTCTGGAAAGCCGCTGATCGCTCGCGGCATCCGACAATTGCGCCACGCTGACCCACGCGCGATAACGTTCGAGTGCAATGGTGACGCCGCTGCGCCAGATGCTGTATTCCCGGAACTTCTGAACCAGATTGCTCACGTTATCCCCACTTACACGGTTGCCCTGACCAGAATCTAGCACCCGCTGTCATTTTTGACAATTTCCACAGTAAAACGTCGAACGCTGCCCCTGCCTGATCTGGCGCACTGCCTTGCCGCACACGCGACAAGGCTGGCCGGCACGATCGTAGACGGAATAGCTTTGCTGGAAATAGCCGGATTGTCCATCGGCCCCGATGAAATCCCGCAAGGTACTGCCGCCCTGTTCGATAGCCGCGGCCAGAATGGCGCGGATCGCCTGCGCCAGCCTTTCATAGCGCGCCAGCCCGATGCGATGCGCCGGTGTGTTGGGATTGATACCGGCCCTGAACAAGCTTTCCGATGCATAAATATTGCCGACGCCAACCACGATGTCTCCCGCAAGCAACACTTGCTTGATTGCCGCCGTGCGCTTACGTGTATTGACATACAACACTTGCGCGGAAAACAACTCTTCCAGCGGTTCTATGCCGAGCCCGCGCAGCAGCAGATGGTTCTCGACCGCCCCGTCTTCCCGTGCATGCCATAGCACGGCGCCGAAGCGGCGCGGATCGGTCAGCCGCATCAACCGGTCGCCGACCACCAGATCGAAATGGTCATGCTTTTGCGGCGGCGCGGCGAGCGGCAAAATGCGCAAATGTCCCGACATGCCGAGATGGACGATCAATGTGCCGTGATCGAATCGAATCAGCAGGTATTTGCCGCGCCGGCCGGTACTGCGTATCGTGCGCCCCGACAGGCGTTGCGGCAGATCAGCGGGAAACGGCCAGCGCAATCCGCTGTGGCGCAATGCGACGGCAGTGACGATGCGCCCTTCCAGATGCGGCGCAACGCCGCGCCGCGTGACTTCGACTTCCGGCAATTCGGGCATGATGGAAACAGCCTATCCTGTAGAAACGAACTTCCGCAACGGACCAACCCATGCGCCGCGGCGTTCGTTGAAATTGAAAAAATCGTTGACGCCGAACCATATGCAGCCCGTATCGTCTGGAACAATATGGCAATATCCGCAGCGCCATGCCGACTGCCCACAGATGCTCGGTTGGGCGTAAAATCGACGTCTGACCGACTGATTAGCCAGGATCATCCCTTGAAAAACGTTCTTGCCATTGTAACCCTGTCGGCCGTGTTGTCCGCATGCGCGGCAGGCTTGCGTCAACCCGTTTCCAAAGCAGGCGATGCGACCATTACCGTGGCTGCGGCAGAGCAGCCGGCATCCGGATACAGCGCGCCGCGCCGCCTGAAGGTCAAGGCACGCGCGCCGGCGGCCGACGATCCGCTGCCGTCGGTCGAACTGACCGAGGAACTGATGTTCCGCTACCTGAGCGCGGAACTTGCGGATCAGCGCGGCAACTGGCAAGCAGCGTATGTCAACATGCTGGCCATCGCGCAGCAAACGCGCGACCCGCGGATCGCGCGCCGCGCGGCGGAAATCGCGCTGAACGCGAAGCAACCCGATGAAGCGCTCGCGGCGATTCGCTTATGGCGCGAAGTGGCACCGCATTCCGAAGAAGCGGCACAGTATTATCTCGGCTTCATCGTGCTCGGCGACAATCTGGCGGAAGCCAAGCCGATTCTGCAGCAACGCCTGCAGGAAGCCCGCCCGCCGGTACGCGGCGCCTTGATCGTGCAAATCCAGCGGCTGCTGGCGCGCGCCAAGAACAAGAGCGAAGCTTTTTCGCTGCTCGAAGAATTGCTCGCGCCCTATCAGTCGATGCCGGAAGCGCACCTGGCGTTGGCGCAAGGTGCCTACGTCCACGGCGATAACGCACGGGCAATGCAGGAAGCCCGTTCCGCGCTGGCGGCCAGCCCGGACTCCGAACTGGCTGCATTGACGCTGGCGCAAGTGACGCCGGATAAGGACCAAGCGACGAAATCATTGGCCGCCTTTCTGAACGCCAATCCCAAATCGCGCGAGGTGCGCCTTGCTTATGCCCGCATGCTGGTCGAGCAAAAACAATATGGGGAGGCGCAACGCGAATTCAGGATTTTGCTCAAGGAAAAGCCGGACGATCTGACGGTTCTTTACGCGCTTGGCTTGCTCGGCACGCAAAACAAGGACCTGACCGAAGCCGAAAATTATCTGACCAAATACCTCGATGTATTGGCCGCCCATCCGGATCAGGAGCGCGATCCGACCCAGGCGCTGCTGATCCTGGCGCAGATTGCCGAAGAGCGCGACGATACGCAGGCGGCGCTCAAATGGCTCGACCAGGTCGATCCCGGCATGCGGCAAGCGCATCTCGGCGCGCAGATCAAACGCGCGCAATTGATTGCGAAAAGCGGCGACATTCCCGCTGCCCGGAAATTGCTCGAAGGGCTCGATGCCGAAGGCGAGGAAGAGCAGATACAACTGCTGGTCGCGGAATCGCAGATATTGCGCAACGCCAATCAAACGCAGGAAGCCATGACGGTTCTGGAAGGCGGCCTCAAACGCTTCCCCGCCAATACCGATCTGTTGTACGACTATGCGATGCTGGCCGAAAAAATCAACAAGCTCGACATCATGGAAACGGCGCTGCGCAAGGTAATCCGGCTCGCGCCGAAAAACCAGCATGCCTACAATGCGCTGGGTTATTCGCTGGCGGAGCGCAACATGCGCCTGCAGGAAGCCTTTACGCTGATCGACAAGGCGCTGCAGCTTGCGCCGGAAGATCCGTTCATCATGGATAGCATGGGTTGGGTGCAGTTCCGGCTGGGAAAAATCAAGGAAGCCGAAATTCTGTTGCGCCGCGCGTACGAACTGCAGCCGGATACGGAAATTGCCGTGCACCTTGGCGAAGTGCTGTGGGTAAAAGGGCAACAGGAAGATGCGAAAAAGCTGTGGCGCGACGCCAATACCAGGGATCCGAAAAACGACGCCCTCAAGAATACGCTGTCACGATTGCAAGTGCGCCTGTAATCGCGCCCTTGCCTGATTTGCGCTACTGATCGATATGCTCCGGATCGCTTTCTTTTCCCGTGTTCGACGAAGCGGCCTGTATCCGTTCGTGCTGCCGCTGCTGCTGGCAGGCTGCGCAACGGTCAATGCGCCCGCACCTGACGTTTCTTCCGCCGATGCGCGGCAAGCGTCGCCGCGCTCGTATCGCGATGCGATCGAGCTGGGCGGCCGGTTGTCGGTGCGCTATCAGGAAAACGGCCGCGACCAGGCGGTGCATGGCAGTTTTGGCTGGATGCAAACATCCGACCGCACCATCGTAACCTTGCTGTCGCCGCTCGGGCAAACCATCGCCACGATCGATATCACGCCGAACCTGGCGACACTGACGCAGGCCGGACAAGCGCCGCGCACCGCCCCCGATGTCGATGCGCTGACCACCGCCGCATTGGGCTGGCCACTGCCTGTTTCGGGCTTGCGTGACTGGCTGCAAGGTTTTGCACCGGATGCCGAGGGCCGGCATGTTATCGCCTCGCCACAATCCGGCGCGAGCAGCGTCGCTACGCCGGACGGCTGGCGCATCCATTATGCAAGCTGGCAGGATGACGTGGCGCCGGCTCACCCGAAGCGCATCGATCTGGAGCGCAGCACCGTGCAAGCAGGCGATGTGGCAATCCGGATCGTTATCGATACCTGGCAACCGCGCTGATAGATTTTCCGCCGCCCTCAAGATGATCCGCGCTCTGGACAACTGTCCCGCACCCGCCAAACTGAACCTGTTTTTGCATGTGACCGGCCGCCGGCCCGACGGCTATCATTTGCTGCAAACCGTGTTTCAGTTGATCGATTACGGCGACCTGCTGCATTTCGCGGTACGCGACGACGGCGTCATCCGCCGCTGCACCGAAGTCGCCGGCGTGGCGGAAGAATCCGACCTGATTGTGCGCGCGGCAAGATTGTTGCAATCGGCGACGCGCCTGAAATTGGAAGGAAAAACGGTCGGCGCCGATATCGCCATCGACAAACGGCTGCCGCTGGGCGGCGGGCTGGGCGGCGGCTCGTCGGATGCGGCGACCACGCTGATTGCGTTGAACCATCTATGGCAAACCGGCTTGACGCGCCGCGAACTGATGGTGCTGGGATTGCAACTCGGCGCGGACGTGCCGTTTTTTCTGTTCGGCCGGAATGCTTTTGCCGAAGGCGTCGGCGAAACACTGGTGCCGATTGCCACGCCGGATCGATGGTATGTTGTCATCGAACCCGGCGTTTCGGTGCCGACCGCATCGATCTTCGGTGCAACGGAATTGACAAGGAATACGAAACCCGTCAAAATATCGGACTTTTCCGCAGCTCCGGTCGAGTTCGGAAAAAACGACTTGCAAGTTGTGGCCGCCAAGCTGTTTCCGCCCGTTGCCGATGCCATACAATGGCTCGCGGCTCATGGAAATGCGAGGATGACCGGTTCCGGCGCTTGCGTGTTCTGCTCGTTCGAGCATGAACATCGGGCCGACGAAGTGCTCGGCATGGTGCCAAGCCGGTGGAAAGCGTGGAAAGCCAGAGCAATTGCGGAACATCCGCTTGCCTGCTTGTGAAAAGTCATATCCATGAGGGCATGGTCAGGCATAGCGATATGTCGCCTTGGTCCGATCAGGAAAAGAATTGGTTTGACGTTGCATTGGTCGCCGGAGTTGGCGAAAATATGACGGCAGACATCAAGTTGCGTAGGGGAATCGCCAAGTCGGTTAAGGCACTGGATTTTGATTCCAGCATTCGAAGGTTCGAATCCTTCTTCCCCTGCCATTAGTTCTCAAGTGTTTTCAAGCAAACAAAAACAAGCAGCATAGCGACAAGCCGTCAATGCGAGACCAAATCTTGCGCATTGGCGGCTTTTCAACCTTTTAACGATTGCATCCAAGGATCCCATGGCACTCGAAAACCTAATGGTTTTTACCGGCAACGCAAATCCGGAGTTGGCCGCAGGGGTCGCCAAACAGCTTGGCATCCCGCTTGGGAAGGCGGTTGTATCCAAGTTTTCGGACGGCGAGGTGGTCGTCGAAATCAACGAAAACGTGCGCGGCAAGGATGTATTCGTATTGCAATCGACCTGCGCACCGACCAACGACAACCTGATGGAAATCATGTTGATGGTCGATGCATTGAAGCGCTCGTCCGCCGGCCGCATTACCGCCGCGATTCCGTATTACGGCTATGCGCGCCAGGATCGCCGCCCGCGTTCGGCGCGCGTGGCGATTTCAGCCAAGGTTGTCGCGAACATGCTGCAGGAAGCCGGCGTCGAGCGCGTATTGATCATGGATTTGCATGCCGATCAGATTCAAGGCTTCTTTGATATTCCGGTCGATAATATTTATGCATCGCCGATCCTGCTGAGCGATCTGGTAAGCAAGAAATACGACGATCTGCTGGTGGTGTCGCCGGACGTCGGCGGCGTGGTGCGCGCCCGTGCATTGGCGAAGCGCCTCGATTGCGACCTGGCGATCATCGACAAGCGCCGCCCGAAAGCGAACGTGTCGGAAGTGATGAACATCATCGGCGAAGTCGAAGGCCGCAACTGCGTGATCATGGATGACATGGTCGATACCGCCGGCACGCTGACCAAGGCGGCGGAAGTGCTGAAAGAGCGCGGCGCCAAGAAAGTGATCGCGTACTGTACGCATCCGGTATTGTCGGGCCCTGCGATTGAGCGCATCTCGAATTCGCCGCTGGATGAACTGGTGGTAACGGACACGATCCCCTTGTCGGCAGCGGCCAAGGCATGCAGCAAGATCCGCCAATTGTCGTGCGCCGGATTGCTGGCCGAGACGTTCAAGCGCATCAGCAAAGGCGATTCGGTGATGTCGCTGTTTGCCGACTAATTTATTGTGGGACAGAGTTTGTAAGGCGCCGCAGCGCGCCGAGCTACTCTGTCCCCAACATTATAGATAAAAGATTCACCTCGCTCTTTTCAGGGCGGGTTTTCAAATCCCCTGGTCGCGGGGGATTTTCACCGCAAGACGAATCGAACCGTCTTGCCACCATTGGAGTTTTAAAATGAAAGTAATCGCATTTGCACGCAAAGAGCAGGGGTCCGGAGCGAGCCGCCGCCTGCGCAATGCCGGTCAAACCCCAGGCATCATTTATGGCGGTTCCAGCGCACCGGTCAACATCACGCTCGATCACAACGCGCTGTACCACGCGCTGAAAAAAGAGACATTCCATTCATCGATTCTCGACATGGAAATCGATGGCAAGTCGGAACAGGTTCTGCTGCGCGATTTCCAGGTGCACGCATACAAGCAACTGGTATTGCATGCCGATTTCCAGCGCGTTGACGCGAAACAGAAAATCCACGTGAAAGTGCCGCTGCACTTCGTCAATGCCGAAATTTCACCGGCCGTGAAACTGTCTTCCGGCATCATCAGCCATGTGATGACCGAACTGGATATCACCTGCCTGCCGAAGGACTTGCCCGAGTTCGTCGAAGTCGATCTGGCAAATATTGAAGTCGGCAATTCGATTCACCTGTCCGACATCAAGCTGCCGCAGGGCGTCACTGCTGTCATGCATGGCGGCCAGGAAAATCCGACCATCGCAACGGCATCGATCCCGGCCGGCAAAGTGGAAGCCGAAGCTGCGGCACCTGCTGCGGATGCAGCCGCCGCGCCCGCTGCGCCTGCCGACAAGAAGTAATCCGGAAATATCCGTGCTTTTTTGCTCGGATCGAAAAACCCGTCCTCCGTGGCGGGTTTTTTATTGCCCATCAATGACCGCATTGCGGCCGATCCGCCCGGATAATCATCAGCCTGCTTTCCGGAATGTCAGATTGATGCGGTGCTCGCCCGTCAGCCGATGAGTTGCCTGCTTGAGCGGCATGACGCCGTGATAACGCAGCCGTGCCGGCCCGCCCCATACAACGACATCGCCATGCGCCAGTTGAATGCGTATCGGTTTATCTTCCCGCCGCAAACCGCCGAACAGGAAAATGGCGGGAACGCCAAGCGACACCGACACGATAGGCTGCCTGAAATCGCGCTCGTCCTTGTCCTGATGCAAGGACAGTCGCGCACCCGGTGCATAGCGGTTAATCAGGCATGCATCAGGCACGAAACCATTGAAACCGGCGCTCGCCGCGGCGTCCTGCGCCAAAATTAAGTTACCTCCGGCAAAGCCGGAGGTTTATTGCTGGAGCGCCTCAAAGGCGCTGGTACCCCATGCGCCGCCTGAAGGCGGCTATAGTCCCAATTTCATTTGGTCGTAGCGTTCGTCTTCAAGCGCCTGATTAC